>JAJYTJ010000108.1 GCA_021793115.1 Actinomycetes bacterium
GCTGCCACGGTCGGGGCCTCCTGGCGAATGGGGCGGATGGACGTCGACGTCCTGACGTCACTGTAGTGACTCGATGTCGAGATATCCCACCCCGACCGTGCGCCGGGGCGCACCGAGCCGTCCCCGGTACCCTGTCGGCCATGCCGGCCGACCGTCCAGGACCAACGCCCTCCGTCGCCCCCGTCGAGGGGTTCCACGCGGTCGTCCCGGCGGGGGGCGCGGGCACCCGGCTGTGGCCGCTGTCGCGCGCCGGACGGCCCAAGTTCCTGCTCGACCTCACCGGTTCCGGGCGCACGCTGCTGCAGGCGACGATCGACCGGCTGCTGCCCCTCACGGGGCCGGGCGGCGTGCTCGTCGTCACCGGCGCGGTGCACGCGGACGCGGTGCGCGGCCAGCTGCCGGAGGTGGGCGCCGACGACGTGCTGCCCGAGCCCTCGCCCCGCGACTCCATGGCGGCCATCGGCCTGGCGGCCGCGGTGCTGGAGCACCGCCACGGCGGCGAGGCCGTGCTGGGCTCGTTCGCCGCGGACCACGTCATCACGGGGCACGACGACTTCGCGCGCGCCGTGCGCGAGGGCGTCGCGGCCGCCCGCGCGGGCTATGTCGCGACCATCGGCATCGAGGCGACCGAGCCGTCGACCGCCTTCGGGTACGTGCACGCCGGCGGGCCGCTGGGCGTCGCCGAGGCCCCGAGCGCGCGGCACGTCGTCGGCTTCACGGAGAAGCCCGACGCGGCCACCGCCGCGCAGTACCTGGCGACGGGGGAGTACCGCTGGAACGCGGGGATGTTCCTGGCGCAGGCCGGCGTGCTGCTCGACCACCTCGCGGCGCAGATCCCGGGGCTGGCCGCCGGCGTCCGCCGCATCGCGGCGGCCTGGGACACCCCGGCGCGCGACGACGAGCTCGCGGCCACCTGGCCCGGCCTGACGAAGATCGCGATCGACCACGCGATCGCCGAGCCGGTGGCCGCCGCCGGCGGCGTCGCCGTGGTGCCGGGCGCCTTCGGCTGGGACGACATCGGTGACTTCGCGTCGCTCGCGGCGCTGCTGGCCGCGTCGGGTGCGCGGACGTTGGGCGACGACGACGCGGTGCTGCGCGTCGACTCCGACGGCGCGCTCGTCGTCACGGGGGGCCGCACGGTCAGCGTCGTCGGCCTGCCGGACGCGGTCGTCGTCGACACCCCGGACGCCGTGCTGGTGACCACGCGCGCGCACGCGCAGCAGGTCAAGGCGGCGGTCGACGCCTGGCGGGCGGCCGGCCGCCAGGACCTGCTGTAGCCGGCGGGCGAGGATGACGGGCACGGCGGCCCAGCCCCCCGCGCACGGCGCGCCGAGCGCGGGCGAGCCGGTCTGCGCCGCGCTGCCCCGCGTGCCCTGCGAGGCGGACCCCGTGCCGCCGGTGACGAGCCTGGTCCCGGTGCCGCAGGACGCCGAGGTGGCGCGGCTGCACGCACTCGTGGCGGCGCGCCGCGACGAGATGGTCGCGCTGCGCCGCGACCTGCACGCGCACCCCGAGCTCAGCCGCACCGAGGAGCGCACGACGAGGGTCGTCGCGGACCGGCTCGCCGCCGCGGGGCTGACCCCGACGCTCCTGCCGGGCACGGGCCTCCTGTGCGACATCGGCCCCGCCGCCACGCGGTCGCGGCTCGTGGCGCTCCGGGCCGACATCGACGCACTCCCGCTCCCGGACACGTGCGGCGAGCCCTACGTCTCCACGGCGCGGGGCGCCGCGCACGCCTGCGGGCACGACGTCCACACCGCCGCGGTGCTCGGCGCCGGGCTGGCCCTGGCGGACCTCGCGGCGGCGGGTGAGCTGGTCACGGGCGTGCGGCTCGTCTTCCAGCCCGCCGAGGAGGTGCAGCCCGGCGGGTCGCTCGACGTCATGGACGCCGGCGGGCTGGACGGCGTGAGCCGGATCTTCGCGCTGCACTGCGACCCCAAGGTGGACGTCGGCCACGTCGGCACGCGCATCGGCCCGATCACGTCGGCGTCGGACTCGGTGCACGTGACGCTGCGGGGCCCGGGCGGGCACACGTCACGCCCGCACCTCACGGCCGACGTCGTCTACGCGCTCGGCGCGGTGATCACGCAGGTGCCCGGCGTGCTCGGCCGGCGGCTGGACCCCCGCTCGGGGGTCAACCTCACGTGGGGCTCGGTGCGCGCCGGCAGCGCGACGAACGCGATCCCCTCGTCGGGCGTGGTCTCCGGGACGCTGCGCTGCCTCGACGTGCGGGCGTGGGAGCGGGCCGCGGAGGTGTTCGAGGCGGCCGTGCGCGAGGTGGTCGCGCCCTTCGGGGTGGAGCTCGAGGTGCGGTGCCAGCACGGCGTCCCGCCGGTGGTCAACGAGGAGGCCAGCACGGGCGTCCTCGAGGCGGCGGCGCGCGACGTGCTGGGCGCCGGCGCCGTGGAGCTCACCGAGCAGTCGCTCGGCGGGGAGGACTTCGCGTGGTACCTCACGCGCGTCCCGGGGGCCATGGCGCGCCTCGGCACCCGGGCGCCGGGCGGCCGCACCTACGACATCCACCAGGGCGACCTGCGGGTCGACGAGCGGGCGATCGAGGTCGGCTCGCTCGTGCTCGCCCGAGCGGCCCTGCTCGCCGGCCGCCGCTGAGCCGGGTCCTGCCCGTCCGGGTGATGGCCCGTCCACCGTTCGGTCCCGACGTGCGGAGCGATGTTCCAATGCGGTAACGGATGCCCCCAGGGCACCTTCCGTCATCGCCACGGCCCGCGCCGCTCACTAGGGTTGCCAACCGATTGATTGTGGCCGAACGGCCCCCGCCCCCACGGCGGCTCAACGACGCGTCGCCGTGGGGCGGATCCGGCTCCCGGCCTGGGCACGACAACCAGGAGAGTCCGTGAAGAACATTCTGCGCACAGCGGCGATCGCCGCGATCGCCGCACTGGCGCTCACCGCATGTGGCGCCGCACCCTCGTCGACCCCGACGGCCGGGAGCACCTCCGGTGGCGCCGCAACGCCGAGCGCCACCCCCATCAACTTCAAGGCGTGCATCGTCTCCGACCAGGGTGGCTTCGACGACAAGAGCTTCAACCAGCTGTCGTTCGAGGGCGTCCAGAAGGCGACGAAGGAGCTCAACGCCGGGTTCAAGTACGTCCAGTCGCACGCGCCGACGGACTACGGACCCAACTTGCAGGCCATGGCGACCGAGGGCTGCAACCTCATCTTCTCTGTCGGCTTCAACCTCTCGGCCGACACCGTGACGGCCGCCCTGGCGAACCCGAACATCCACTACGCGCTCGTTGACGACCCGGCCGACAACAACAACGACGGCAAGACCGACGCGCCGAACATCAAGCCGATCCTCTACGACACGGCGCAGGCCGCGTTCCTCGCCGGCTACCTCGCCGCGGGCTACTCCAAGACCGGCAAGGTCGGCACCTTCGGTGGCCAGCCCTACCCGACCGTGACGATCTTCATGGACGGCTTCCTGCAGGGCGTGAAGTACTACGACCAGCAGAAGGGCAAGAACGTCCAGGTCATCGGCTGGGACGGCAAGAACGGGCAGTTCACCGGCGGGTTCGCCGCCAACGACACCGCCAAGGGCGTCGCGCAGCAGGTCATCGACCAGGGTGTCGACGTGCTGCTGCCCGTCGGCGGCCCGATCTACCAGTCGGCGCTCGCCGCCATCAAGGACTCGGGCAAGGACATCGCGCTCATCGGTGTGGACGCCGACCAGTACGTGACCGACCCGAACGTCGACCCGTACATCCTCACGTCGATCGAGAAGAAGATGGACGTCTCGACGTACGACACCACGAAGGCCGCGGCCAAGGGTGACTTCGACCCGACGCGCTACGTCGGCACCCTGGCCAACGGTGGTGTCGACATCGCCCCGTTGCACAACTTCCAGAGCAAGGTCGACCCGGCGCTCGTCGCCGAGGTGCAGCAGCTCAAGCAGGACATCATCAACGGCAAGGTGAAGGTCACCTCCTACCTGGCCAAGTGAGTCCACCGCTACCGGGGAGGTCGCACCCGCGGCCTCCCCGGTAGCGTGTCTGCGCACGTCCACCGGGGACCTGAGGATCGGGACAATGAAGCTCGAGCTGCGCGGCATCACCAAGCGCTTCGGCGCGCTGGTCGCCAACGACCACATCGACCTGACCGTGGAGCCAGGCGAGATCCACTGTCTGCTCGGCGAGAACGGCGCCGGCAAGACGACCCTGATGAACGTCCTGTACGGCCTCTACCAGGCCGACGAGGGCGAGATCGTCATCGGCGACGCGGTCCAGCACTTCGCCGGGCCGGGCGACGCCATGGCGGCGGGCATCGGCATGGTGCACCAGCACTTCATGCTCATCCCGGTCTTCACCGTCGCGGAGAACGTCGTGCTCGGCCACGAGCAGACGAAGGGTGTGCGGCTCGACCTCGACGCCGCCCGCGCCCAGGTGCGCGAGATCGCGGCGCGGTTCGGCTTCCACGTCGATCCCGACGCCGTCGTCGAGGACCTGCCGGTCGGCGTGCAGCAGCGCGTCGAGATCATCAAGGCGCTGTCGCGCGAGGCGAAGATCCTCGTGTTCGACGAGCCCACCGCGGTGCTGACGCCGCAGGAGACCGACGAGTTCATGGCGATCATGCGCCAGCTGCGGGACTCCGGGGCGGCGATCGTCTTCATCACGCACAAGCTCCGCGAGGTCCGCGAGGTGGCGGACCGCATCACGGTGGTACGCCGCGGCCGGATCGTGGGCGAGGCCCACCCGGGGGCGTCGGACGCCGAGCTGGCCTCCCTCATGGTGGGGCGCGCCGTCGAGCTCACCGTCCACAAGGACCCGCCGCAGTACTCGGACGCGCTGCTCGAAGTGGCTGGCCTGACCGTCAGCGACCCCAGCGGCGCGGTGCTCGTCGACGACGTCTCGTTCGCCGTTCGGGGTGGTGAGGTGCTCATCGTCGCCGGCGTGCAGGGTAACGGCCAGACCGAGCTCGGCGAGGCGCTGGTGGGCCTGACGGCCGCGACGGGCAGCGTCCGGCTCGACGGCGTCGAGCTGCTCGGCCAGTCGGTCCGGCAGGTGCTCGACGCGGGCGTCGGCTACGTCCCCGAGGACCGCTCCACGGACGGCCTCATCGGCTCGTTCACCGTGGCGGAGAACCTCGTGCTCGACCGTGTCGCGGGGCCGCCCTTCGTGCGCGGCGGCGCGCTGCAGCTCGGCGCGCGCGACGAGTTCGCGCGCCGGGCCGTCGAGGAGTTCGACATCCGCACCCAGGGCATCGGCGAGCCCGCCGGCCGCCTGTCCGGCGGCAACCAGCAGAAGGTTGTCGTCGCGCGCGAGCTGTCGCGCGACCTCAAGCTCCTCGTCGCGGCCCAGCCGACGCGTGGCGTCGACGTCGGCTCGATCGAGTTCATCCACAAACGGATCGTCGCGGCGCGGGACTCGGGCGTGCCCGTCGTCGTCGTGGCGACCGAGCTGGACGAGGCGGCCGCCCTCGGCGACCGGATCCTCGTCATGTACCGCGGTCGGGTCATCGGCATCGTGCCGGCCACGACCCCGTGGGACCAGCTCGGGCTGATGATGGCGGGCGTGGCGCCCGAAGGGACGGTAGCGGCATGAGCACCGAGCAGGCGACGGTCGACGGGCCGCGGCAGCACGGCGCACCGGACACGGACGGGAACCGCTGGCGCGAGGCGCTGCGGCGCATCGTGTCCGGCAGCTGGGCGGTGTCGCTCGGGGCGGTGGTCCTGGCGATCCTCGTGGGATCGATCATGATCGCCGCGACCGACCCGGGGGTCCGGACGGCCATCGGCTACTTCGGCGCGCGGCCCCAGGACACGTTCTCGGCCATCGGGAGCGCGGTGGGCGGCGCCTACTACGCGCTGTTCCGCGGGGCCGTGTGGGACTTCCAGGCGACCACCTTCGCCAACGCGATCCGTCCGCTGACCGACTCGCTGAACCAGGCGACCCCCCTCATCACCGCCGGCCTCGGCGTGGCGGTCGGCTTCCGGGCCGGGCAGTTCAACATCGGTGGCCGCGGCCAGATGCTCATGGCCGCCGTCGCCGGCGGCTGGATCGGGTTCGGGCTCAATCTGCCCCCGGTGGTCCACATGCTCGTCGCCATCGCCGCCGGGATCGTCGGCGGCGCCATCTGGGCCGGCATCGCCGGCGTGCTCAAGGCGACCACCGGGGCGCACGAGGTGATCGTCACGATCATGCTCAACTACGTCGCGTTCTACATCCTCGGCTACCTGCTGGCGACGCCGGGCCTGCTGCAGGCGCCCGGGTCGTCCAACCCGAAGACGGCGCCCATGAAGCCGAACGCGATCATGCCGCACCTGTTCGGACCGACCTTCACGCTGCACTGGGGCTTCATCTTCGCGCTGCTGGCCGTGGCGCTGACGTGGTGGCTCCTGGAGCGCTCGAAGCTCGGGTTCCAGTTCCGCGCGGTGGGCGAGAACCCCGCCGCGGCCCGCGTGGCCGGCATCGACGTCAAGCGCACCACGGTCTACGTCATGCTCGTCGGCGGTGCGCTCGTCGGCCTGGCCGGCGTCACGCAGGTGCTGGGGACGACGACCACCGGGTTCGGCGACGGCATCGACGCCGGCGTCGGCTTCGACGCGATCACCGTCGCCCTGCTCGGCCGGTCCACACCGCTGGGCGTGCTGGGGGCCGCCATCCTGTTCGGCGCGTTCCGCGCCGGTGGGGCGACGATGCAGGCGGCCGTCGGCGTGCCGATCGAGATCGTCCAGGTGGTCCAGGCGCTCATCGTGCTGTTCATCGCCGCGCCGCCCCTGGTGCGCGCGGTGTTCCGGCTCCCGCAACCCGGCTCCCGGCCGCGCCGCTCGGCGCCCGCGGCGGCGGCGGAGGTGGCGGCATGAGCACCACCACCGCGACCCCCGAGTCCGCGTCGGTCTCCTCGGACCTGCGGCACGTCGTCGTCGTCAGCCGCAAGACGCCCATCGCGCTCGCGGTCATCACCGCGCTGGCGGCGCTGCTCTACGGGTTCGGCTCGCGTCCCGGCTACACGCACTTCCGGTTCTCCGAGTACGGCGACCCCGTGCATGTCCCGACCCTCTCGGTCCATGGCATGTCGACTGCGTGGCTGAGCGTGGGCGTGCTCGTCGTCCTCGTGCTGGCCGCGGTCGGCTACGTCGCCGCGCAGCGCAAGGTCGCCGTGTGGGTGCCGCTCGTCTTCGCGCTCGTGGCCATCGTCGGCTTCCTCGGCTGGGCCGGGGCCGGGTCCACCGCCGAGTACCCCGTGGTCTCGCTCGTCGGCGGCTCGGTGCTGCTGGCGGTCCCGCTCGTGTTCGGCGCGCTGGGTGGCGTCATCGGCGAGCGGGCCGGCGTGGTCAACATCGCGATCGAGAGCCAGCTGCTCTTCGGAGCCTTCGGCGCGGCCATCGTCGGGTCGCTCACGCACAACCCGTACGTCGGGACGCTGGCGGCGATCATCGCGGGCGTGCTCGTCGCCCTGGTGCTCGGCGTGTTCGCCATCACGTACCGGGTGGACCAGATCATCGTCGGCGTCGTCCTCAACGTGCTGGTGTACGGCCTGACCGACTTCCTGTACTCCGAGGTCCTGGTGCCCAACGGGACCACGCTCAACACCACGACGCGGTTCACGCGCCTGACGATCCCGGGGCTCTCCGACATCCCGGTCATCGGCCCGGCGCTCTTCCGCCAGACCCTCCTGGTGTACGTCATGTACATCGCGGTGCCGGTGGTGTGGTTCGCGCTGTACCGCACGCGGTGGGGCCTGCGGCTGCGCGCCGTGGGCGAGCACCCGCAGGCCGCCGACACGGTGGGCATCAAGGTGGCGCGCGTGCGGTACCGGGCGCTGGCCGTGGCCGGCGCGGTGGTGGGCATCGGCGGCGCGTTCTACACGGTGGTGTCGATCTCGTCCTTCGGGCGCGAGATGACCGCCGGCGCCGGGTACATCGCGCTCGCCGCGGTGATCTTCGGCAAGTGGGACCCGGTGCGCGCCGCGCTCGCGGCGCTGCTCTTCGGCGCGGCGACCAACCTCCAGGGCACGCTGTCCGTGGTGGGCGCGCCGGTGCCCAGCCAGTTCATGCTCATGCTGCCGTACGTGGTGACGATCCTGGCCGTCGCCGGGTTCGTCGGGCGCTCGCGGGCGCCGGCGGCGGACGGCGCGCCGTACATCAAGGAGTGACGTGACGGACGTCGACTGGGCCGCGCTGCGCGCGGCCGCCGCGGGCATGCTCCCGCACGCCTACGTGCCCTACTCGCGCTACCCGGTGGGTGCCGCCGCGCTCGTCGACGACGGCCGCGTGGTGACCGGCTGCAACGTGGAGAACGCCTCGTACGGCCTCACGCTGTGCGCCGAGTGCGGGCTCGTGTCGCAGCTGGTCGCCACCGGCGGTGGTCGGCTCGTCGCGTTCACGTGCGTCGACGGGCACGGCGACGTGCTGGCGCCGTGCGGCCGGTGCCGGCAGCTGTTGTTCGAGCACGGCGGGCGCGCGCTGCTCGTCGAGACCAAGGCGGGAGTGAGGACGATGGACGAGGTGCTGCCCGGCGCGTTCGGGCCCGACGACCTGGCGGCCTCGCGATGAGCGAGCCGGAGGCCGGGGCAGCCGGCGGGCGCGCGCACGGCGCCGTGGAGCCGTTCGACGCGGTCGACGTCATCGTCGCCAAGCGCGACGGGCACCGGCTCACCGACCCGCAGATCGACTGGGTCGTCGACGCCTACACGCGCGGCGTGGTGGCCGACGAGCAGATGTCGGCCCTGGCGATGGCGATCCTGCTCAACGGCATGTCACGCGAGGAGATCGCGCGGTGGACCGCCGCGATGATCGCCTCGGGGGAGCGGCTCGACTTCTCGGGCCTGGGCCGGCCCACCGCGGACAAGCACTCGACCGGCGGCGTGGGCGACAAGATCACGCTGCCGCTGGCGCCGCTCGTCGCGACCTTCGGGGTGGCGGTGCCGCAGCTGTCCGGCCGCGGCCTGGGCCACACCGGCGGCACGCTCGACAAGCTCGAGTCGATCCCTGGCTGGCGCGCCGCCCTGACGAACGACGAGATGCTGGCCCAGCTGGGCGGCGTCGGCGCCGTCATCTGCGCCGCGGGCACCGGGCTGGCGCCGGCGGACCGCAAGCTCTACGCGCTGCGTGACGTCACCGGCACGGTCGAGGCGATCCCGCTCATCGCGAGCTCGATCATGAGCAAGAAGATCGCCGAGGGCACGGGCGCCCTGGTGCTCGACGTCAAGGTGGGCACGGGCGCGTTCATGCACGACGAGGCCCGCGCGCGCGAGCTCGCCGAGACCATGGTGGCGCTCGGCACCGACGCCGGGGTGACCACGGTCGCGCTGCTCACCGACATGAACACGCCCCTCGGCCTCACCGCGGGCAACGCCCTGGAGGTGCGGGAGTCGCTCGAGGTGCTCGCGGGGGGCGGGCCCGCGGACGTCGTCGAGCTCACGGTGGCGCTCGCCCGCGAGATGCTCGCCGCGGCCGGGCGGCCGGACGACGACCCGGCGGCGGCGCTGGCCGACGGACGCGCCATGGACTCGTGGCGCGCGATGATCCGGGCGCAGGGCGGCGATCCCGACGCGCCGCTGCCGGTGGCGCGCCACACGCAGGAGGTCCGGGCGTCCGCCGCCGGCGTGCTCGCCGAGGTCGACGCGATGGCCGTCGGCGTGGCGGCGTGGCGGCTCGGCGCGGGCCGCGCGCGCAAGGAGGACCCGGTGCAGGCCGGCGCCGGCGTGGAGCTGTGCGCCAAGCCGGGCGACCGCGTCGCCGCCGGCCAGGTGCTCGCGCGGCTGCACACCGACACCCCGGACCGGTTCGCGCGCGCCGAGCAGGCGCTCGGGGACACGTTCATCGTGCGCGACCAGGCGCCGGAACGCCGGCCGCTCATCCTCGGCCGCATCGCCTGAGCCCCGCCGGGCGGCGGAGTCTAGGCGCTGCCCGGCCCGCCGCCCCAGGGACCTGTGGGGGTGGCATGGCCCGGGTCGCCGGGTGAGGATGGGGGTGCTCGATGATGAGCATGCCGGAGGAAGGGGCGCACATGAGCACCGTTCCTGGACCCGAGGCCTGGCGGGACGCCGGCCTCGCGCCGATGGAGCCCGACGAACCTCGCCGGCTGGGCGACGAGGAGCCCGCGCCTGGTGAGCACGCGGCCGAGGACTACGACCCTGCGTTCGCGCGCGCCGACCGTGAGGGGCGGGCGGACGAGGCGGACGTGGTCGAGCAGGACACCGAGGTGCCGCTCGACGACGACGTGGCCACCGACGAGTGACGGCGTACCGGGACGACGGCACTACGGTGAGCGCATGGTGAGCCAGCCGGACCCGGGCGAGTCGCCCGAGGGGTCCTCCGGGGTCTCGTCCGCCGACGACGAGCGGCGGCGGGACCTGCTGGCCGCCATCCCGTCGCTGCCCAAGGTGCTGCTGCACGACCACCTCGACGGCGGCGTGCGTCCGGCCACCGTGGTGGACCTCGCCGCCGGCCTGGGGCACGCGCTGCCCGCCACGGACCCCGACGAGCTCGGCGCGTGGTTCCGGGACGCCGCCTACTCCGGCTCGCTCGAGCGGTACCTCGAGACGTTCACGCACACGGCCGGCGTCATGCAGACCGCCGAGGGGCTGCGGCGGGTGGCCCGCGAGGCTGCGCTCGACCTCGCCGCCGACGGCGTGGTCTACGCCGAGTCGCGGTTCGCGCCCGAGCTGCACACCGAGCAGGGGCTGAGCCCGGCGCAGGTGGTCGACGCCGTGCTCGAGGGGTTCGACGAGGGCATGCGCGAGTCCGCCACGGCGGGTCGTCCGATCGTCGTGCGCGCGCTGCTGACGGCGATGCGCCAGAACGACCGCTGGCAGGAGATCGGCGAGCTCGCCGTGGCGCGGCGCGACGAGGGCGTCGTCGGGTTCGACCTGGCGGGACCCGAGGCCGGGTTCCCGCCGGACCGGCACGCGGCGGCGTTCGACCTCGTGCGCGGCGCCTGGCTGCCCGCGACCGTGCACGCCGGCGAGGCGGACGGGCCGGCGTCGATCGCCGCCGCGCTCCGGGTGGGCGCGTGCCGGCTGGGGCACGGCATGCGCATCGCCGACGACGTCGACGGCGACCGGCTCGGGCCGCTCGCGCACTGGGTGCGCGACCGTCGGGTGGCGCTCGAGATCTGCCCGACGAGCAACGTGCACACGGGCGGCGCGCCGTCGGTGGCGGATCACCCCGTCACGCACCTGCTCCGTCTCGGCTTCGCCGTGACGGTCAACACCGACAACCGCCTGCAGTCCGGCACGTCGATGAGCGCGGAGTTCGCCGCGCTCGTCGAGCACGCCGGCTGGACCCTGGCGGACCTGCGGCAGGTCACGCTGACCGCCGCGCACCACGCGTTCGTCCACGAGGACGCACGGACCGCACTCATCGACGAGATCATCACTCCCGGGTACGCCCGGGCCGGTGGCGGGAGGCACCAGGCATGAACCACAACATCACCATCGAGAGCGGCCACCGGCCGCTCGACGCGGCGGCGCTCGCCACCTTCATCGACCACACGCTGCTCAAGCCCGAGGCGACGCGGGCCGACGTGCAGCACGCGGTCGACGAGGCGGTGCAGCTGGGCGCGTACTCGGTGTGCGTGTCGCCGTCGTTCCTGCCGCTGGACGTCCCGGTGGACGAGGACGGCAAGCGCAAGGTCCGCGTCACCACGGTGGTCGGCTTCCCGTCCGGCAAGCACACGAGCGCCGTCAAGGCCGCCGAGGCGGCGCGAGCCGTGGCCGACGGCGCCGACGAGGTCGACATGGTCATCGACATCGGCGCGGCCAAGGAGCGCCGGTTCGCGGACGTCGAGGCGGACATCCTCGCGGTGCGTGCCGCGGCCCCCCGCCCCACCGTGCTCAAGGTGATCCTCGAGACGGCGGCGCTGTCCGACCACGAGATCATCGAGTCGTGCCGCGCCGCGGCGGCGGCCGGCGCCGACTACGTGAAGACGTCGACCGGCTTCCACCCCGCGGGCGGCGCCTCGGTGCGTGCGGTGGACATCATGGCCGGCACCATCGGCGGGCGGCTGGGGATCAAGGCGTCCGGTGGCATCCGCACCGCGGCCGACGCGATCGCGATGATCAACGCCGGGGCCACGCGGCTCGGCATCTCGGCCACGGCGGCCGTGCTCGCCGGCCTCGACGAGCAGCCCGGCGCGGACGCCCCGGCCGACACGAGCTACTGACCGCCGCCGGAGGGGGCCGACCCCTGCCTGGACGCGGGGCCCGTGGTCCGGAGCCGACGGTTCCACCCCGACCCCGTCATGTGGACGTCAGTGGAGCCGATTGACGTGTCGTCCGGCGTGTCGCACGCATGTCGGCTCCACTGATCGTCAGGTGGCTCCGGTGATGCGCCGGATGGCTCCACTGGGTGCCGGGGGGCTCCACTGGTGTGCCGAACGGCTCCACCGGGTGCCAACGGGCTCCGGTGATGCGCCGGATGGCTCCACCGGGTGCCGGGGGGCTCCACTGGTGTGCCGAACGGCTCCACCGGGTGCCAACGGGCTCCGGTGATGGGTCGGGTGGCTCCCCACTGATGGGTGGATCGAGTGGTGGGCGGTGGGTGGCCGCGGTGGAGGCGGGGCGGCGCTCCGGTCACCCCTCCGGGAGGTCCAGCGCGGTGCGGACGTCGCCCGCCAGGGCGTCCAGGCGGGCGCGCGCCGTGGCGCGGGCGGCGGCGACGGCCTCGTCGGGCGCGTCCGGCGCCAGCGGCACCACGACCTCGAGGTAGCACTTGACCTTCGGCTCGGTGCCGCTGGGCCGCACGACGACCCGGTCGTCCGCCGCCGTGAAGAGCCGGAACCCGTCGGTGGGCAGCAGGCCGTCCACGCCTGCCGAGAGGTCGGTGACCGTGGTGACGGGCGAGCCGGCGAGAGCCGTCGGCGCGGCCGCGCGCAGCCTGTCGATCACCGCGGCGATCTTGCCCGGGTCGTCGAAGCGCGCCGCGACCTGGCCGGTGAGGTACAGCCCGTGCCGGCGGGCGATCGCGTCCAGCTCGTCGACCAGCCCGCGCCCCTGCGCCTTGAGCGCGGCCGCGAGGGTCGCCACGCGCACGGACG
>JAJYTJ010000109.1:0-4101 GCA_021793115.1 Actinomycetes bacterium
ACTTGAGCGTCGCGATCGTCGAGGCCTGGGTGGAGGTGAGGGCGTCGAGCAGGGTGCCCTTGCCCGAGACGGCCGCCTTGAAGCCGTCAGACGCGTCGGCGTAGACCTGGGTCATGGTCGGGCCCCACGTGAACGTGGGCGAGACCTCGCTGGACGCCTTCGCGAAGACGTCGTAGATGGGCTGACCACCGAAGAACGGTACGCCGGCGGCGAGCGCGGGGAGCTTCGCGCCGGCCGTCGTGGCGGGGTACAGGTTGGCAGCCTTGTTCAGCAGGGTGAGCGCCTCGCTCGACGTGTTGAGCCACAGCGCGAACTTCGCCGCCTCGTAGACGTGCTTCGAGCCCTTGAACACCGCGGTGGACGACCCGCCCCAGTCACCCGCGACGGCCTGACCGGCCTGCCACTGGGGCATGGGGGCCACGGCCCAGTCGCCGGCGGTGGCAGGAGCGCCGCTCGAGATCGAGTTGGCACCCCAGACCGCGGAGACCCAGGTCCAGTCCGAGCCGGTGTTGTACGCGTTGTTCCACTCGCTCGTCCACGGCGGAACGCTCGAGACGAGGTTCTTGGAGATGAGGTCCTGCCAGTAGTTCGCGACCTTGGTGGACTCCGGGCCGGTCAGGTTGACGTTCCAGCTGGTCCCGTTGTTGGAGAACCACGAGCCGCCCGCCTGCCAGACCAGGCCGGCGAACTGGTTGACGTCGCTCTGCGAGAAGTTGGTGATGTACCCGCCCAGCGCACGGATCTTGACCGCGTCGGCGGCGTACTCGTCCCACGTCGTCGGCACGGGGATGTTGTTCTTGGTGAACAGGTCCTTGCGGTAGAAGAGCGCCATGGGCCCGGCGTCCTGCGGCACGCCGTAGACGTGTCCCGTCTCGCCGAAGCTCACCTGGTTCCACGTCCAGTTGACGAACTCGCTCTTCGCGGCCATCACCTCGGAGCAGGCTCCGAGGTCCGTCAGGCCGCCCTGGACGCGGAAGTTCGGCAGCGCGTCGTACTCGATCTGTCCGAGATCGGGGGCGTTGCCGGCCTTGAGCTCGTTGAAGAAGTTCTGGTACGTGCCGCCGTTGCCGTTCGGGCCCGTCTGGACGGTCACCTGGATGTTCGGGTTCTCCTTGTTCCAGACGTCGACAACGGACTGCATGCCGGGAACCCACGTCGTGAACGTGAGGTTGACCTTCCCCGTCGAAGGGGCGCACGTCGAGGATGCCGCTGCCGCGCTGGCCCCGCTGCTGGCGCCGGCTGTGCTTGTGCTCGACGAGCAGCCTGCCAGGGTCCCTGCCGACAGCAGCGTCGCCGCGGAGAGCAGGGCGACACCGACCGCTCGATTCCTGAGATGCATGGTTGTCCTCTTCTGTGTGGGAAGCAGCGCGGCAACCACTGCCGTGCCGACGTGCAGGTCGATCACTTCACCGAGCCAGCGCCGAGTCCGTTCCGCCAGAACCGCTGGAGGAGCAGGAAGATGACGATGAGCGGCACGATCGACAGCAGAGCCCCGACGAGCACGTAGCCGCGCAGCTCTGGGATCTGGTTGACCTGGGTGTTCCAGGAGTAGAGACCGAGCGTCACCGGGAAGTTGGACTGGTCTCGCAGCATGATCAGCGGGAGGAAGAAGTTGTTCCAGATCGCGACGAACTGGAACAGGAAGACGGTCACCAGTGCCGGGAACATCAGCCGCACGGAGACGGTGAAGAACGTCCGGACCTCGCTCGACCCGTCGAGCCGTGCCGCCTCGAGCAGCTCGTCCGGGACGCTCGCGGCCGCGTAGATGCGCGTCAGGTAGACCCCGAACGGGCTGACGAGGCTCGGCAGGAACACCGACCAGAAGGTGTTGGTCAGACGCACCTGGCTGAAGATCAGGAACAGTGGCAGGGCCAGCGCGGTCGCCGGGACCAGGACACCGCCGAGGACGACGTTGAACAGCGTCTCTCTGCCGCGGAAGCGGTACTTCGCCAGGGCGTAGCCGCACATCGCGGCAAGAAGGGTGCCCAGGAAGGCTCCACCGCCGGTGTACGTGAGGCTGTTGCCGATCCACCTGACGTAGACGCCGCTGTCGTAGTGCAGCAGGTCGCGAACGTTCTGCAGGAGCGAGAACTTCGCGAACCAGAGCGGTTGGGTGCTGGTGAACTGGCCGGGATCCTTCGTCGCCGAGACGAGGAGCCACCAGATCGGGACGAGGAAGTACAGCGTGAACACGCCCATGACGAGCATGGCGGCGGTGCGGGAGAGCGGGCTCTCCTTGGGGTGTCCGGCGGTGGCAGGCCGCGCCCGGCGAGCGGACGCGCGCGTGGTCGTGACGGCGCTCACTGGACGCCCTTCCTCTGCGTGAACTTCAGGAACGCGAACGACAGCACGAAGGTCGCCAGCGCGAGCACCACGGAGAACGCCGCCGCGAGGTGGAAGTCAGGGATCGACGACGTCGAGTAGACGGTCAGGTTCGGCGTGAACGTGCTGGTGACCGCCGAGCTGAACGAGCGGAACACCTGGGGCTCGGCGAGCAGCTGCAGCGTCCCGATGATCGAGAAGACGGTGGTGAGCACGATCGCCGGCATCACCAGCGGGATCTTCACCGACCACGCGATGCGGAGCTGACCGGCACCGTCGAGCCGGGCCGCCTCGTAGACCTCGGCCGGGATCGCCAGCAGGGACGAGTAGATGATCAGCATGTTGTAACCGACGTAGACCCAGGTCACGACGTTGGCCATGGCCCACAGGACGAGGTTCGCGGAGAGCAGGTCGACCCTGCCGGTCACCGCTTTGAAGGGCGACAACGCGGGCGAGTACAGGAAGCCCCACATGATCGCGGCGACGACGCCCGGTACCGCGTACGGGACGAAGAACGCCAGCCGGAAGAACTTCTTGCCGCGCAGCAGCGGCGAGTCGAGCAGGAGGGCGAAGAGCAGGGCCAGGCCGAGCATGATCGGCACCTGCACGATCCCGAACAGCAGGACCCGCTCGATGGAGGACCAGAACGGTCCGTTCGCGAACACCTGGGAGTACTGGCTCAGCCCACCGAAGACGTCGTGCGCCGGGCCGAACGTGCCGACGCGCTTGACGACCAGCAGAGACTGCCAGACGGCGTACCCGACCGGCAGGGCGTAGAACAGGGCGAACAGCGTGCCGAACGGGAGCACGAAGAAGGCGATCGCCCTCTTGTGCGCGAGCACGTGGCGCCGCGGCTGGCGGAGAGCTCGTTCGGTGCCCGCTCGAGCTGGGGCCCCCGTGGTTGTCATGGTGTCGTGTCCTCTCTGACGACGCGCACGCTGCCCGCCGGCACCAGCACCAGGTCCTCGACGCGCTCGCCCGTGATGAGCTCCTGACCGACGACACGGTGCGTGAGCTCGTGCTCCGCGTGGTTGATGACGAAGACGTAGCTGCGGCCGGCGCCCGCGCGCCGCACCACCTCGATCGAACCGTCGCTCTCCGGACCATCGGCGACGACGCCGGCGCCGTGGGCGGCGGTGCGCATCACGTCGCGCAGGTCGTCGGGCTCCAGGGCGGTCGCGACGTACCAGGCGACACCGGCGGCATGGCGGTTGCGGGTGATCGCGGGGTCCCCGGCCGCGGGTCCGTCGACGTAGCTGGCGACGACGTCCGCCGTGGTGGCTCGCATCCGCTCGGTCCACCACCGTGCGTGCGCACCCGTGTCGAGCGTGACGCGCTCGTCGGGCAGCAGCGGCGCGAACTCCTCCGCCACGACGCCGAGGGTCTCGCGGAAGGCTCCCGGGTATCCGCCCAGCCGGACGCGGTCGTCCTGGTCCACGATCCCGCTGAAGAACGTGATGAGCGCGTGCCCGCCGGCGGCGACGTACTGGTTGAGGCCGGCGGCCTGGTCGTCCGAGACCATGTAGAGGCTCGGAACGACCACGAGGCGGTAGCGGCTGAGGTCGGCATCGGGAGAGACGATGTCGGTCGTGACCCCGAGGCCGTGCAGGGCGCGGTAGGCCGCGTGCACCTGCTGGAGATACTCGACGCCGTGCGACGGGCGGCCGTCTCCATCCCCGGCCCACCAGGACTCCCAGGAGAAGACGACGGCGACGTCGGCGACGACCCTGGTCCCGACGACCTCGGCGAGGCGGTCCAGCGTCGCGCCCAGCTCGACGA
>JAJYTJ010000109.1:4111-12840 GCA_021793115.1 Actinomycetes bacterium
GCGGTACCGGTGCCGGCATGCGGGACCAGTGCCGAATGGAACTTCTCCGCCCCCTGACGTGAGGCGCGCCACTGGAAGAAGCTGATGCCGTCCGCGCCACGCGCCACGTGGGTCAACGAGTTGCGCGTCAGCTGGCCGGGAGCCTTGGCGATGTTGTAGGGCTGCCAGTTGACGGCCCCCGTCGACTGCTCCATCAGGAGCCACGGTGCGCCGCCCGCCAGT
The DNA here is from genome assembly GCA_021793115.1 of Actinomycetes bacterium. Next base: position 4,334 of record JAJYTJ010000109.1, read on the forward strand.
CCGCGGGTGAGGTCAGCGGCGAAGGAGAGCTCGGTGACGGGGTCGCCGAGGCGGTGGTCGAGGTAGTGGTCGTTCGCCACGACGTCCACCGCGGGGGCCCACGACCAGTAGTCCAGGTTCCGGATGTGCGCCGTGACCATGAAGTTCGTCGTGATCGGCGCCGCGGAGTACCGAAGGATGATGTCGGCCTCCTGGCGGTAGTGGTCCAGCAGCTGTGCGGAGCTGAACCGGTGGAAGTCGATCGCCTGGGTCGGGTTGCCGAGCGAGAGCGTCAGCCGGGGCGGCAGGATCTCGTCCCAGGCGCTGTAGCGCTGGCTCCAGAAGCTGGTACCCCAGGCCTCGTTGAGCGCCTCGATCGAGCCGTACCTGCGCCGCAGCCAGTGCCGGAAGGCCGCGGCCGACTCGTCGCAGTAGCACAGCGCGTTGTGGCAGCCGAGCTCGTTGGACACGTGCCAGAGCGCCACCGCGGGGTGGCTGCCGTACCGTTCGGCCACCTTCTCGACCAGGGCCAGGGCGTGCTCGCGGAACACGGGCGAGCTGGGGCACCATGCCTGGCGGCCTCCGGGGAAGCGGGTCGTGCCGTCCGCCATCGTGGGGAGGATCTCGGGGTGCAGCGCGGTCAGCCAGGGCGGTGGGGAGGACGTGCCGGTGCCGAGGTTGACGCGGATGCCGTGGGAGTGCAGCAGCTCGATCACCGCATCGAGAGCTGCCCAGTCGTACTCGCCGGGACGGGGTTCGACCTGCGACCACCCGAAGATGTTGATCGCGACCAGGTCGACCCCGGCTTCGTGCATGAGTGCGACATCGTCGAGCCAGACGTCGGGTCCCCACTGCTCCGGGTTGTAGTCGCAGCCGTAGGCGATCCCGTGCGGGGTGGTGGAGGGCGTCCCGAGGATGCGTGCCGCCGGCGAGTGCATGTGCTCCCTTTGCTCGTGCTGTGACGAGTCGGTCCCCAGGCCGGAGCACGTGTGTGCACGTGCACACATTGGAGAGCACGATCTCGACGGTGAGAATGTGTGAACGTGTACACACTAGGGGCGCACCCGCCCTTGGTCAACCGGTCCCCGGCGCTACTGTGGCTGCGTGCCACGCCCCCGCCCGCCGCGCAGGCGGGCCACCATGCTCGACGTCGCCAACCAGGCGGGTGTCTCCCGTGGCACCGTCAGTCGCGTCCTGAACGGCGGCTACGTGTCGGTCGACGCGCGGGACGCGATCGAGGCGGCCATCGCCAAGGTGGGCTACGTCCCGAACACCGCCGCGCGCAACCTCGTGATGCAGCAGTCCCGGGCCGTGGGTTTCATCGTCCACGAGCCGCATGCGCTCTTCCTCGAGGACCCCAACATCGGGTCGATCATGCTGGGCGCGAACGCGGTCCTCTCGCAGTCCGACTACCAGCTCGTCTGCCTGGTGATCGACTCGGAACGCGACATGACACGGGTCGCGCGCTACCTCAGCGGCGGCTTCATGGACGGCGCGATCATCGTCTCCGCGCGTGCGCACGACCCCATCACGCAGGTTGTGTCCCAGCTGGCTCTTCCGACGACGTTCGTCGGCCACCCGCCGGACCTTCATCGGCTGCCCTTCGTCGGGATCGACAACTTCTCCTCCGCGAAGGCGATCACCGAACGACTCCTCGCCACGGGTCGCCAACGCGTCGCGATGATCGCGGCGGCGCTCGACCGCGACTCCGGCGCGGACCGTCTCGCCGGCTTCCGTGCCGCCCTCGGCGAGAAGTTCGACCCGGCTCGTATCGCAGAGGTCCCGCTGTACGAGTACTCGGCCGGCATCGTCGGCATGCGCGCGCTGCTCGATCGCGACCCGGAGATCGACGGCGTCTTCGCGGCCTCCGACGCCGTCGCCGCAGGAGCTCTCGAGGCTCTGCGCGAGGCCGGCCGGTCCGTCCCGACCGATGTCGGGGTCGTGGGATTCGACGACAGCTCGTGGGCGCTGCGCTGCCATCCGGCACTGTCCACGGTGCACCAACCGGCCTCCGGTCTCGGCCAACGCGCGGCCGAGCTCGTCCTGAACCAGCTCCAGGGCGAGAAGCCCGATCTGGGCGGGGTCGTCCTCGACACGCCGATCGTGTGGCGCGAGTCGGCGTGACCGCGCGCACGGCCGTCGCGTCGGCGACATTCGTCGGGCGCGGTGGTGGCGAGACAGCCGCCGTTTCGCGCATCCGAGCGGCGCCGTGCCGTGCCCTCGGCTTGTCCCTCGAGTCGTTGCCGCCACCGTGGCGAGCTGCCACGGTCCGCTTCTTGAGCACGTCACGGACGGGTGGGCCCTGCGGCGACGTCAGCGTCATCGGCAGGCAGCGACCAGCATGCCTCCCGTGCCCGCCGGCGGACTCCGCCCTCGGGCGGCGTGATGACGAGCTCGGTGCGATAGTGAGCGATGTGTCGTTAACTATCGCGATCGAGAGGATCTGACATGCACCACCACGGCGGAAACTTCCCTGGTCCCGATTTCGGCAGCTTCGCACGCAGCTTCGCGGGGTTCGGCATGGGGGGACCGGGCTACGGGTACCCGGGGCGGGCGCGGCGCGGGGACATCCGCCCCGCGGTGCTGCGGGTGCTGGCCGACGAGCCGATGCACGGCTACCAGATCATCCAGGAGATCTCCCGGCGCAGCGGGGGCACGTGGAACCCCAGTGCCGGCTCCGTGTATCCCACGTTGCAGATGCTCGCCGACGAGGGCCTGGTCGTCGCGAAGGAGACCAGCGGCAAGAGGGTGTTCTCGCTCACCGAGGCCGGCACGGCGGCGGTGGCGGACCTGGCCGACGAGCCGGCGCCGTGGGACCTGGCAGCCGCCAGCTCCGACCTGAGCGGTCGCGCGGCGCTCCGCGATGCCGGTGGCCGACTGGCCGCGGCGGTGCTGCAGATCGCGAGGTCCGGCGACAAGACTCAGGTCATGTCGACCATCGAGATCCTCGACGCCGCGCGCAAGCAGGTCTACACCCTGCTCGCCCAGGACTGAGACGTGACGGAGGCCCCTCGGCTGCGCGCACGCTACCGGCGGATCGTCACGTTCTTCGCCGGGGTCACGGCGAGGTTCATCTTCTGGGAGATCGTCCTGCCCAAGATCGGTCTGGGACGGTGGTCCAACGGCAACCGGAGCGCCCGGAACCGTCGCACCGCGGTGCGGTTCCGGGCACTCGCGCTGTCGATGGGTGGCCTGATGATCAAGGTGGGCCAGTTCCTCTCGGCCCGCCTGGACGTGCTGCCGGCCGAGATCACCGACGAGCTGGCCGGCCTGCAGGACGAGGTGCCTGCGGCCTCGTTCGCGGACATCCGGGAGCGCGCCGAGGAGGAGCTGGGACGCACGCTGGCCGCGGCCTTCCGGAGCTTCGACGAGACGCCGATGGCCGCGGCGTCGCTCGGGCAGGCGCACCGGGCGGTGCTGTGGGACGCCGACGCGGCGGAGACGGGCTTCGCGCAGGTCGTCGTCAAGGTGCAGCGACCGGCGATCGACCAGATCGTCGCCGTCGACCTCGCGGCCCTGCGTCGCGTGGGTGGCTGGCTGACGCGGTACCGGCCCGTGAGCAGCCGGGCCGACGTCCCGGCGCTCGTGGAGGAGTTCGCGGCCACCACGCTGGAGGAGATCGACTACACGGCCGAGGCGCGCAACGCCGAGCACTTCCGCTGGGTGTTCGAGAACGACGACGAGATCGTGGTGCCCCGGGTGGCCTGGGAGCACTCTCGGCTGCGGGCGCTCACGCTCGAGGACGTCTCGGCGATCCGGATCGGCGACTACGACGCGATCACCGCCGCGGGCATAGACCGCGCGCGGGTCGCCGAGAAGCTGGTGGAGACCTACCTGCAGCAGATCTTCGACGACGGCGTCTTCCACGCCGACCCGCACCCGGGCAACCTCTTCGTGGCGCCCGTCGAGGGGCGGCCCGGGGACTTCCGGCTGACGTTCGTCGACTTCGGCATGGTGGGACGGGTGCCCGACACGCTCCGTACCTCGCTGCGGGAGGCGTTGATCGCCGTCGGCACCCAGGACTCGTCCCGCCTGGTCAACGCCTTCGCGTCCATGGGCGTGCTGCTGCCCACCGCCGACACCAAGCTCCTGGACCTGGCCGTGGCCCAGGTGTTCGACCGGTTCGGCGGCATGGCGATGAGCGACCTGCGCAATGTCAGCCCCAAGGAGATGCGGGACATCGGCCTGCAGTTCCGCGAGCTGCTGGTGAGCATGCCGTTCCAGCTGCCGGAGAACCTGCTGCTGCTCGGCCGGACGCTGGCGGTCCTGTCGGGCATGTGCGCCGGCCTGAACCCCGAGTTCAACCTCTGGACCTCGATCACCCCGTACGCCGCCACGCTGGTCTCCGGAGATGCCGGCGGCGGCGGGCTGTGGAGCACCGTCACCAGCGAGGGCACCAAGATCGTGCAGTCGCTGGTGGCGCTTCCCGGGCGTGTCGACCGCATCCTCACCCTCGTCGAGCGTGGCGACCTGTCGGTGAAGGCGCCGATGCTCGACCTTCGGGTGCGGCAGCTGGACCGGTCGGTGCAGCGGATCCCCATGGCGATCGTGTTCGCGGCGCTCCTGCTGGCCGGTGCGGTGCTCTACGCGGCCGAGCCGACTCTCGCGAAGGTGCTGATGGCCGTGTCGGTCCTGCCGCTGATCGGCGCGCTGCGCCGCGGGCCGCGGCACCGGTAGCCCAGGTCCTCGGCACTCCAGGCGTGACGCCGCTGCCTCACTCCTCGGCGTCCAGCCGGTCTTGCCGCCTCATCTCGGCACCGGGGGCCCTGTCGAGGGCGGCTTGGAGCCCACGAGCCGCTCGACCCTTACCTGCGCTCCGACCGGCCCGGGGCTCCGCCCGCTTGACGGCGCAGCACGTCGGTCCGCTCCAGCAGCTCGGCGCGGTCGATCTCGCCGCGGGCGTACCGGGCGCGCACCAGCTCCACCGCGGGGTCGTCCGTCACGGGGCGCCCGGCGGGCTGCAGGGCGTGGCGCAGCATCCGCAGCGCGACGGGGATCGCCGCGGCCCAGAACAGCAGGTAGGCCGCCATCGACACCACGCCCAGCACCCGTGAGTCGTGCCGGGCCAGCAACGCGGCGCTGTGCTCGTAGAACGGGTGCATCACTCCGCCTCTCGACCGGTCCACGTCGACGTCGGCACCGGGCGTTCCGTCAGCCGGCGAGCCAGCCACCACGCGGCACCACGGCGTCCCCGATCCGGCGCGGCCCAGGACACGCTCCGGCCCTCGTCGGGCGCGGCGGCCGCCCGCTCGTGGTGCTCCCGCAGCAGCTGCGCCCACAGCGGCTCGATCAGCCGGTAGGTCACCTGTCGTTCGAGGTCATGGAACACGTCGTACCCGCGGGGTGTGAGCCGCAGCGTGCCGTGGTCCGGGACGACGAGCCCGCAGGCCCGCGCCGCGGCCGTCGTCAACCGCACCGGCAGGAGGCCCGCGCGACCGTAGGCGCCGCGCAGTGCACCCTCGTCGAGAGCACCGGCGTAGGCCTGCCAGAACGCCTCGTATGCTGCACCGCCGCCGTCCCCGAGGTGGAACCGCCGGGCCACCGGCAACCGACCTGCGTCGACCGCAGCGCGGTACGGCGCCAGCCCGAAATGGTTCACCAGCAGGTCCCTGCCTGTGACCGAGCCGGCACCGGCGCCCATGCCGAGGAACCGGCGGCGCGTGATCGACGTGTACGGCTCGGCGCCGGTCCGCGCGAACGTCCACACCGACCGGCGTTCGTACCCGCTGCGCCGCGCGATGCGATCCACCTCGGCCAGCACCGCGTGCTCCCGGCGCCGCGCGTGCCGGCCGGTGCCGAACGGTGTGTAGCCGAACCGCATCAGCGGGTACGTGGACACCTGGGCCACGCCGGCGGCGAAGCACTCGGCCGCGTCCTCGAGGAACGCCGCCGCGCCTGGGTCGGCACCGGGCGCCTCCAGTGCGACGTCGAACATGAGGTCGACGTCCACGACCGCGAACCGGCCCACGGCGGCGGCCACCGCCGCACGGGACGCGGCCGCGTCGTGCGGCCGTCCCAACCGGCGCAGCACCGGGTCGTGGAACGACTGCGCACCGATGCTCACCGCGTCGAAACCGGCGGCGGCGAGCCGGTCGAGCCCGGCCGGGGTGGCGTGGGTGGGCAGCACCTCGACCGCACGCCGACCCGTGACCGGGAGGCAGTCGACGAGGTCGGCCAGGACCTCCGGGAAGAGCGTCGGCGTCCCGCCGCCGACGTACAGGGAGGTGAACGGCCCGAACGCCCGCAGGTGGGCGTCGGCCACCGCGTCGACCTCCTGCCGGAGCGTGGCGAGGTACGGCGTGCTCAACTCCTCCGCCGCCCGGACCTTGTTGTACGGACAGAACGGGCAGATCCAGGTGCAGAACGGGATGTGCACGTAGGCGCCCGCGGGCACGTCGAGCAGCCCGACGACGTCCGTAGCGCCCCGCAACGACGTCGCCGCGACCATGCGAAAGCACCTCCCGCTCGTGGGCGTCGGACGCCGCGACCCGCGACGCCGTTGCCGTGTCCTCACGCCATCCGATGCCCGCCCGTCCGGGCGGCACGGCGCCGCCCGACCAGCACCGCCGCGGCGGTCCCCCCGAGCAGCACCAGCCCGGCCACGAGGAACGTCAGCGCCGGTCCCAGGGTCCGGTTGCCCACCAGCACCACCGCGAAGAACACGGCACCGACCGCACCGACCACCCACGGCCACACGGGGTCCTTGAGGTAGGTCAGCACGGCGGCGACCGCAACCACCCCGAGCAGGGCGGCCGCGAGCGGTTCACCGCGGCCGGCGGTGGTCATCGCACCGATCACCGTCGCCGCCAGGCCCAGCGCCATGCCCAGCTCCCGGTGGGCCAGCCGCCGCGAGACACCCCACGCCCACCCGGCGCCGAACGCCAGCAGCAGGCCGCCACGCAGCAGGTCCACGGCCGCCCAGTCGAAGGCGCTGCCCGGCCCCTCCTGCGCCGGGGCCGGGATCGCGGCATGGGGCACGGACACCATCAGCGCCGCACCAGCGGCGAACAGCGCCAGCTCGGCCAGCACGCTCGGCGCGACCAGCACCACGCCGACCATCAGCACCACCGCGACGGCGGCCGCCGCGACCAGGTTCCAGCGTCCGTCCGTGACGACGAACGCGGTGGTTGCCGTCGCGAGCGCGGTGCCGAGCGTCAGCACCACGCTGCCGGAGCGGCGCCGCACGGCGTGACCTGGGGGTGCCGCACCACCGTGGGGCCGCACCGGCCAGGCGACGACGACGCCGGCGGCGAGCGCGACCACCGTCAGCCCGGCGGCGAGCAGCAGCTGCACGCCGCGGCTCATCGTCGTCCACTGCTGCTGCACCACCACGCCGACGGCGGCGAGCACGAAGGCGCTGCCGAGGTAGACCGCCGCCTCGAGCAGCCTCTCCCGCCATGTCGGCGCTGGCGGCGCGGTCGGTGCCGCCCCCTGCACAGGCATCGGCGCGGGAGGCGCCCCGGGGGCCTGGGCCGTGGGCGGTCGGCCGGCGCCGGCGATTGCCGCCAGCACCGCGTCGGCCTGCGCCCCGGTGAGCGTGCCGTCGGACACCAGCCGGACGAGGGCCGCGGTCAGCGGGTCGCGCGGAGGGGGGCTGCCGGAGGGGTCGAGGGCCGGTCCGGCCGGGGGAACGGGTGTCGTCGTCATCGCTGACTCCCTGCTCACGTGCTACGCGAGTCCTGCTCCCAGCCTCCTCCCCTGGAGTGGGAACGCAAACCCCGCCGCTGGTGGGCCGTCCGTTCAGCACGCCCGATCGGCCGCCTCGGCGCACGACCGCTCCACGAGCCGCTCGTCGATCGGTTCCAGCCATGCCGCCTCGCAGCGGCGCACCAGCGCCAGGGACAGCAGGGCGTCGGCCAGCACGGGGTTGGCGGCAGCAGCGAGCCGTCCAGGTGCGTGCCGATCGCGTTGACGGTCCGAGCGCCCTCGGTGCCGTCCTCCCCGCCCCGGAACTCAGCCCTGGTGCGCCGGCGTCCACCCACGCACGTCGGTATCGGCCCGTGAGGCGGCGTGGACGAGACGGAGGGACGAGTACCACTCCGACGAGCACCGCAAGGACCCTGCCGGGCGCCGTGGTGCTCGTCAGGGTGGAGATCGGACGCTCGCGGGCGAGCGAGCGGCTGGCGGCGCCGACACGAAGCAAGCCTGCGTCGCACCGGCTTGTTCGGGTCCGTCCCCGCATGGTCGCGGGTGATCTCTGCGTGGACAGCGCGTACATGAACGACCGAGGCCCTCCCGCCGCGGGCATCGACCGCGCGCAGGTCGCCGAGAAGCTGGTGGAGACCTACCTGCAGCAGATCTTCGACGACGGCGTCTTCCACGCCGACCCGCACCCGGGCAACCTGTTCGTGGCGCCCGTCGAGGGGCGGCCCGGGGACTTCCGGCTGACGTTCGTCGACTTCGGCATGGTGGTGTCGACACCAAGCTCCTGGACCTGGCCGTGGCCCAGGTGTTCGACCGGTTCGGCGGCATGGCGATGAGCGACCTGCGCAATGTCAGCCCCAAGGAGATGCGGGACATCGGCCTGC
>JAJYTJ010000110.1 GCA_021793115.1 Actinomycetes bacterium
CGGCGCGGGCGCACCCGGCGGCGCGGGCGCACCCGGTGACATGGTCGGTGCGGTCCCTCCGTCGCGCACGCCGAGACGCCGGACCGGCCGACGGCCGCCTCGCGGCGGCGCTCGTCGAGGTCGCGAGCCTGCTGCGGGCCGGCCTCCCACCGGCGGACGCCTGGAGCCGGGCGCTCGGCGTGCCGGTCGCCGACCGCGTGCCGACGGTGGCGCAGCTGGCCGGCCGCGCCGGCGGGATCCGGCGCACGCGCGGCCGGCGCGGCGCACCCGGGCCGCCGTTGGAGGCCGTCGTCGCGGCCGCGCGCGTGGCCGCCGAGCTCGGTGCGCCCCTCGCCGCGGTGCTCGACCAGGTCGCGGCCGCGATCGCGGCGCAGGCGGAGGCGGCCGCCGACGTCGACGCGGCGCTGGCCGGGCCGCGGGCGTCGGCCCGCGTGCTGGGCTGGCTGCCGGCGCTCGGCATCGCCCTGGGCGCGGCGCTCGGCGCGGACCCGGTCGGGGTGCTGCTGGACGGCGGCATCGGCACGGCCGCGGGCGTGCTGGGGGTGCTGCTCGTGGCGGTGGGTCACGCGTGGAGCGCCGCGCTGCTGCGACGGGTCGCCCGGGCTGGGGTGGGGTCGTGACGGCGTTCGTCGCGCTCGCGGTCGTCGCCGTGCTGCCGTGGGCGGCGGCGCGCCGGCGTGTGGGCGGGCGCCGACGGGTGGGAGTGCAGGGGCTAGGCGTCGGCGCGGCTGGCGTCGGCGCGGCTGGCGTCGGTGCGGCTGGCGTCGGCGCGGCTGGCGGCCGAGCGGCACCAGGTGGAGCGGCACCAGGTGGAGCGGCATCAGGTCGAGCGGCACCAGGTCGAGCCGCCCTCGGTCGAGCCGCCCTCGGTCGGGCGGCGCCAGGTCGAGCGGCTCCCGATCGAGCCACCCTCCGAGGGGAGGATTCCGTCGCCCTGCGGGGCGGCCGGCCGCACACCCCGGGCCGCACGTGGCCCTGGCCGTGGCCCCGGCGACGTCCCGGCGGGGTCGACGAGGGTGACCCGGCCCTGCTGCTCGATCTCGTGGCGGTCGCCCTGGCGGCCGGCGCCCCGGTGCCGCTGGCGCTGGCGACCGTCGGCGTGGCCTGGCCCGGCGCCACCGGTCGGGGGCTGGTGCGCGCCGCTCGGGCGATCGAGCTCGGGGCGCCGTGGGACGTCGCGTGGGCGCGCGGCGTGCCCGCCGTCGGCGCGGTCGCCGAGGCCCTCGAGCCCGCGTGGACCGCGGGCGCGTCGCCCGTGCCGCTGCTGCGCACGGCGGCGGACCGCCTCCGCTCCCGACGCCGGGCCGAGACCAGGGCCGCCGCCGGCCGGCTCGGCGTGCAGCTCGTCGTGCCCCTGACCCTGTGCTTCCTGCCGGCGTTCGTGCTGGTGGGACTCGTGCCGGTGCTCGTCTCGCTCGCCTCCGGGCTGCTCGGCTGAGGCGTCCACAGCCCGTGCCTCGGAGCCGTGCGTCCCCGGAGCGGTGCCCGCGTCCCGGCTCGCGGCCACGGCGCCGCGACGCTCGTCCAGCCGGTCGACCGGCCGGCGCACGACGAGGACGGAGGAGACATGCGCGGGGCGACGACGAAGGTGAGGCGCGCCTGGTGGACGGCCATGGGCCGGGCGCTCGGAGATCGGGGCACGACGACGGCCGAGTACGCCATGGTCACGATGGCGGCGGTGGCGTTCGCGGGCCTGCTGGCGCTCGTGCTCCGCAGCGACGAGGTGCGCGGCATGCTGACCGACCTGGTCCACCGCGCGCTCAGCCAGTGAGCAGGGCGCGCGACGGGGGCGCGGTCACGGCCGAGCTCGCGATCGGGATGGTGAGCGTGGTCGCGCTGCTCGGGCTCGTGCTGGCGCTCGTCGCGGCGGGCGTGGCTCAGATCAGGTGCACGGACGCCGCGCGGGCCGGGGTCCGCGCGGCGTCGCTCGGGCAGGACGACGGCGCGGTCGCGCTCGTCGTGCGCCGGGTCGCGGGCGCCGCCGCGGCCGCGACCGTGGTCCGCGGTGGCGGGTGGGTCGACGTGTCCGTGACCGTGCCCGTGCTCGGCGGTGGCGTCGTCGATGGCGTCCGGGCCAGGGCCGTGGCAGGCCTGCCCGCCGAGCCGTGAGTGGTTGGCGGTCGGACCGCGGCTCCGGCTCGGTGCTGACGCTCGCGGTGGCCTGCGTGGTCGTCGTGCTCGCCGCGGCGCTGGGCCTGCTCGTGCAGGCGGCGCAGGTGCGCGCCCGGGCGCAGTCCCTCGCCGACCTCTCCGCGCTCGCGGCGGCGCGCGAGGCGCAGCGGGCCGCGTTCGGCGACCCCGACGCGGTGGAGCCCTGCGGGCGCGCGGGCGCCGTCGCGGCCCACAACGGTGGGCGCGTCGCGGCGTGCACGCTGCTGGCCGCCGGCCGGGTGCGGGTCGAGGCGGTGGTCACGGCGCCGGTCGGAACGGCGCGGGCATCCGCACTCGCGGGACCGTCGCCGTGAGCCGTGAGCCGTGAGCCGTGAGCCGTGAGCCGTCGGCGGTCAGCGGTGGGTCCCGGATCGGGGTCGGGGCGCCGGCCGGCCAGCGGTGTCAGGCCACGGGCGCGTGCGCCAGCACGGCGTCGAGCAGCCGCACGGCGGCGTCCTTCTCGAGGGGCTCGTTGCCGTTGCCGCACTTCGGCGACTGCACGCACGCCGGGCACCCGGACGAGCAGCCGCACCCCGCGACGGCGTCGCGCGTCGCGCGCAGCCACGTGGCGCCGAGGTGGAACCCCCGCTCGGCGAAGCCCGCGCCGCCGGGGTAGCCGTCGTGCACGAACACCGTCGCGGCCCCGGTGTCCGGGTGCAGCACAGTGGACAGGCCCCCGAGGTCCCAGCGGTCGCACGTGGCCAGCAGGGGCAGCAGGCCGATCGACGCGTGCTCGGCCGCGTGCAGCGCGCCCGGTGCCTGCTCGGCCGTCACGCCCGCCGCCAGCAGCACGGACGCCGGCGCCGTCCACCACACCGCCGCGGTCGGCAGCGTGCGGGCCGGCAGGTCCAGGTCGTGCGTCCCGAGCACCTGCAGGTCGGGCAGCCGCTTGCGCTGGTAGCCCAGCACCTGGGTGGTCACCTCGACCGCGCCGAAGCCCCACGTCACGGGACCCCAGGCCACCTCGTGGTCCACCCGGCGGATCTCCGTCGAGGTCACCCAGCGCGCCCACGTGCCGTAGTCGACCGACCGCCGCGTGGCCAGGGCGACGCCGTCCTCGAGCGCGAGCGAGTCGACCACGTACGTCGCGCCCTGGTGCACGTACACGGCGCCGGGGTGCACCGTCGAGTCCGCCGCCGCGGCGTCGACCGTGCCCAGCAGGCGCCCGGTCAACGACTCCACCACGCGCACCGGCTCGCCCCCCGAGCCGCGCAGGTCCGTCAGCCGGCTGGCGGGCTCCGCGTGGGTCCAGTACCAGCCCGAGGCGCGACGTCGCAGCCAGCCGCGTTCGACGAGGTCGGCGAGGACCCCGGACGCGGCCGGGCCGAACGGCCCGAGCTCGTCGGCGCGCAGCGGGCGCTCGGCGGCGGCGGCCGCCAGGTGCGGCGCGAGCACGTAGGGGTTGCCGGTGTCGAAGACGGTCGCCTCGACCGGGGTGTCCAGCACGGCCGAGGGGTGCTGCACCAGGTAGGTGTCCAGCGGGTCCTCCCGCGCGACGAGCACCGCGAGCCCGTCGGTCCCGGCCCGCCCCGCGCGGCCCACCTGCTGCCAGAACGAGACGCGCGTCCCGGGCCACCCCGCGACGAGCACGGCGTCCAGCCCCGTGATGTCGACGCCGAGCTCGAGCGCGTTCGTGGTGGCCAGGGCGCGCAGCTCGCCACCACGGATCGCGCGCTCCAGCTCGCGGCGTTCCTCGGGGAGGTACCCGCCGCGATAGGCGGAGACCAGGTCCTCCAGGCGGGGGTCGACCTCGGCGAGGTGGGCGCGCGTCGTCGTCGCGACCGCCTCGGCGCCGCGGCGCGAGCGCGTGAACGCCAGCGTGCGCGCGCCGGACACGACGAGGTCGGTCAGCAGGTCGGCGACCTCGGCCGTGGCGGTGCGGCGCGGCGCGTCCACCGGGCCCCACGGGTCGTCGTCGGGCAGCAGCTCCGACCAGGGCGCCTGGCCGCCCGGCAGCTCCGGCGGCCGCCAGAGCACCACGGTCCGGCAGCCCGCGGGGGACGCGTCGTCGTCCACCGCGACCACCTGCTCGGGCTCGACCCCGATGAGTCGCGCCGCGCTGACCCGCGGCTCCGCCGTGGTCGCGGAGGCGAGGACGAAGGTGGGGCACGCGCCGTACGCCTCGGCGAGGCGGCGCAGGCGGCGCAGCACGAGCCCCACGTGCGCGCCGAAGACCCCGCGGTAGGCGTGCGCCTCGTCGACCACCACGTAGGCGAGCGACGAGAGCAGGCGGGACCAGCGCTCGTGCTGCGGGAGCAGTGCGAAGTGGAGGAAGTCGGGGTTGGTGAGCACCACGTCGGCGTGCTCGCGGGCCCAGCGCCGCTCGTCGGGCGGCGAGTCGCCGTCGCACGTGGTGACACGCAGGTCGCGCACCCGGGCCGCGGCCAGCAGCCGCTCGAGGCCGTGGAGCTGGTCGGCCGCCAGCGCCTTCGTCGGGCACAGGTAGAGGGTCGCCGCGCGCCGCGCCGACGCCGGAACCCCCGGCCCGGGGTCCGGGTCCGGGGTCCGGCGCACCGCCGACAGGGCGGGCAGCCAGAACGCCAGCGACTTGCCCGAGCCGGTGGACGTCGCCAGCACGGTGTGGCGGCCCGACCAGGCGGCGTCCGCCGCGGCCGCCTGGTGCGCCCAGGGCTGCGCGACGCCGAGCGACCCGTAGCCGGCGACGAGGTCCGGGTCCGCCCAGGCGGGCCACGGCGCCGTGCGGCCCTCCCGCGCCGGCAGGTGCCGCACGTGGGTCGCCCGGTCGGCGCGACGGCCGCCGGCGAGCAGCACGTCGAGCAGGTCGTCGGGCACGGCGTCATCCTCACACGGGCGGGACGGGCTCCGGCCGGCGAGGACGACGCGGTGCCGCCAACCCCCGGCTGGCTCCCGCTGGCGAGAGCGGCTGGCTCCCGCCGCGAGCGTCGACACGCTGCGCCGAGCGCCGAGCGCCGAGCGCCGAGCGCCGAAACGCTGCGCTGAGCGCCGCGCCGAGCGCCGAAACGCTGCGCCGAGCGCCGCGCCGCGGCGCTCAGACCGCGAACGTGGCGACGCGGCCCTCGAGCCCGTGGGCCAGCTGCGCCAGGTCCTGCGTCGCCTTGTCCACGTGCTGCAGCGCCGCGCTCGTCGTGCGCGCCGCGACGGCGACGCTCGTGATGTTGCCGGCGATCTCGCCGACGCCCTGCGCCGCCTCGCCCACCGAGCGGGACATCTCGTTGGTCGTCGCGGTCTGCTCCTCGACGGCCGAGGCGATGGTCGCCTGGTGGTCGTTGATCGCGGCGATGATCTCGGTGATGCGGTCGATCGCGCCGACGGCCCCCTGCGTGTCGGCCTGGATCGCCTCGACCTTGTGGGCGATGTCCTCCGTGGCCTTCGCCGTCTCGCGGGCGAGGTCCTTGACCTCGCCGGCCACCACCGCGAAGCCCTTGCCGGACTCGCCGGCGCGCGCCGCCTCGATGGTGGCGTTGAGCGCGAGCAGGTTGGTCTGCTCGGCAATGGTGGTGATGACCTTGACCACCTCGCCGATCTGCTGGCTGGACGTCCCTAGCCGGCTGACCTGCGCGGTGGCGTCCGCGGCGGCCTGCGTCGCCGCCGCCGCGACCCGCGCGGCCTCGGTGGCGCTGCGGGCGATCTCCCGGATGCTGGCGCCCATCTGCTCCGCGCCCGCCGCGACCGACTGGACGCTGCGGGACACCTGCTCGGCGGCGGCCGCGACCACTCCGGCCTGCGTCGACGTCTCCTCCGAGCCGGCGGCCACCTGGGTGCCGGCGGCCGAGAGCTCGCCCGACGAGGCGGCGACGGTCCGGGCGCTCTCCACCACGCCGCCGACGAGGTCGCTCAGCGCGTCGAGCGCGACGACGAGCCCGGCGGCCATCTCGCCCAGCTCGTCGGCCGTGCGCACCTGCGGCCGGGTGGTGAGGTCGCCGCGCGCCATGGCGTCCACGGACCGCTTGACGTCGGCGACCGACCGCCGGATGGACCGCGCGATGACGAGCCCGACGAGCAACGTGCCGAGGATCCCGGCGACGATGAGGATGGTGGTGCTCACGAGCGCGGTGCGGGCCTCGCTGTCGGCGTGCGTCGCGACATCGGCGAGCGAGCCGTGCACCTCGGTGCCGAGGTTCGACAGCGCCTTGACCATGGCGGCGCCCAGGTCGGCGGCGCCGCCGTCCCGGATCTGCACCCACTGCGCCCGGTCGTCGGCCATCGCGGCGGCCTGCAGCTGGCCGTCGACCGTGCCGCGGTAGGCGGCCAGCGCCGCGGTGAACGCCGGCCAGCCCTTCGGCTCGGCGCCGAAGGCCCGGGTGAACGTGTCGTGGAACGTCGCCATCGACGTGTCGAGGGTCGTCTCGGCTGTCGCCAGCTTGGCCGCCTGCGCCTGCTTGCCGGAGGGCGGGTAGGCGCCGAGGGCCGTGATGAGGTTGCGGACGTTCCACAGCGCGTCCTGCATGGCCGACTGGGACGTGCCGACCTCGTCCTGCACGGCGGCCAGGCGGTCCGCGTCCGTGCGCAGGCGCACGATCGTGGCGCCGGCGTAGCCGCCGAGCCCCACCATGACGACGCCCGCGAGCACGACGAGCGCCATGATCTTGGCGAAGACCGACAGGTGGACGCGTCGGCGCGGCCCGGCGACGGTGGGGCTGGACATGGGTGTACTCCTTCACGCGGCCGTCGGGGGGTCGCGGCCTGCTGTCCCTCATTCGGCCCTCTGCGGCGCTCGCTGAGCACTCGGGCCGGGCGAATCGTGGCGCCGCGGCGCCACGGAGCGCGGCAAGATCAGGGGGTGCGCATCGACCTCAACGCCGACCTCGGCGAGGGAGACGGCCCGTGGCGGCAGGGCCCGGTGCCCGACGACGAGCTGCTCGCGCTCGTCACCAGCGCGAACGTGGCGGCGGCGTTCCACGCCGGCGATCCCCTGCTCCTGGCCCGCACGTGCGCGCACGCCGTGCGGCGGGGCGTGGCCATCGGTGCCCACCCGTCGTACGACGACCGCGAGGGCTTCGGGCGCCGCCGCACGGAGGTCGTGCCCGCCGTGCTCACGGCCCAGGTGCTCTACCAGCTCGGTGCGGTCGCGGCTCTCGCGCAGTCGGTCGGCGGTGCGATGACCCACGTCAAGCCGCACGGCGCGCTGTACCACCGCGTCACGCACGACGACGAGCAGGCGCAGGCCGTCGTCGCGGCCCTCGCCCGGTTCGACACCACGCTCACGCTCGTCGGGCTGCCGGGTGCGCGTGTGCTGGCGCTGGCCGACGAGGCGGGCATCCCCACGGTGCGCGAGGCGTTCGTCGACCGGGGCTACCGGCCGGACGGGACGCTCGTGCCGCGGGGCGAGCAGGGGGCGCTCGTCACCAGCCCGGTGCTGGCGGGGGAGCGCGCGGTGCGGCTCGCCACCGAGGGGAAGGTCGTCGCGGTCGACGGCACGGTGGTCGACGTGCCGGCGGACTCGCTGTGCGTCCACTCGGACACGCCCGGCGCCGTCCAGATCGCGCGCGCCGTCCGCTCGGCGCTCGCGGCGGCCGGCGTCGAGGTGACGGCCTTCCGCGACCCTCCCGCGCCGCGCTCGGCGTCGGACTGAGGTCGCCCGGGATGGCTGCGCCGCGCGAGGCGACCCCGGGTGCGGCCCGTGCCGCTGCCGGTGCCGGTGCGGGTGCTCATGACGGTGCCCATGACGGTGCCGACGCCGGTCCCGGTGCTCATGCTGGTGCTCATGACGGCGCCCACGCCGGTGCTCAAGCCTGGGGCTGGCACCGGGCGGGCGACGACGGGCTGCTGCTCGACCTGTCGGGCGCGGGTGCGGTCGCCCGCGTGGCGTCGGCCCTGGTGGCGGCGCCGCCCGACGGGGTGGTCGACGTGGTGCCGGCCGCGCGCACGGTGCTGGTCCGCGGCGGTGCACACGCATGGGACGCGTGGGCCGCGGCCGTGCGCGCGCTGGCCGAGGCGGCGCTCGACGGCCGCACCGCCGCCGCGGCCTCGTCGTCCGCGCCGCCACGCGTAGTGCCGATCCCCGTGGTCTACGACGGGGAGGACGTGGCCGAGGTCGCCCGCCTCGCCGGCCTGTCGACGGACGAGGTCGTCGCGCGGCACGCGGCGGCGTGCTACCGGGTCGCGTTCGGCGGGTTCATGCCGGGGTTCGCCTACCTCACCGGCCTCGACCCGGCGCTCGTGGTGCCACGCCTGGCCACGCCGCGCACGCGCGTGCCGGCGGGGGCGGTGGCGGTCGCCGGGGAGTACAGCGCGGTCTACCCGCGGGCCACACCGGGCGGCTGGCGGCTGCTCGGCCGCACGCGGGCGGTGATGTTCGATCCGTCGGACGACGACCGGCCGGCACTGCTCGAACCGGGCGACGAGGTGCGGTTCGTCCCGGAGCGCGACGCGCTCGCGGCGGGCCCGGTCCCGGCCGCCGGGGAGGTGGCCGGCGGGCCGGACGGCCGGGCTCGGGTTCCCGCCGACACTGCCGTTCCGCCCGACGAGCCGACTGACCTGCCCGACGAGCCTGTCGGCGTGCCCGATGACCCGGTCGGTGCGCCGGACGGCCCGGCGGGCGTGCCCGATGACCCGGCCAGCGAGCACTCTGATGGGCGGCGTGCCGCCGGCGTCCGTCGTCGCCCCGGTCGCGACCGTCCCGGCGGCTGGGGGCACGTGGAGGTGCTGGCGACGGGCCCGCTCGTCCTCGTCGAGGACGCGGGGCGGCCGGGGCTGGCGGCCGTCGGCGTGCCCCGCAGCGGCGCGGCGGACCCTCGGGCGCTGCGCGCTGCGAACCGGCTCGTCGGCAACCGGGCCGGGGCCGCGGCGCTGGAGATGGTGCTCGGCGGGCTCGTCGTGCGCTTCGCCACGACCACAGCGTTCGCCCTGGTCGGCGCGCCCGCCCCGGCGACGCTCGACGGAACGGCCGTGCCGCCCGGCCGCGCGGTCCGAGCCCCGGCGGGGGCGGTCCTCGAGGTCGGCGTCCCGGCGCGCGGCCTGCGCACGTGGCTCGCGGTGCGCGGCGGCCTCGCCGCGGCCCCGGTGCTCGGCTCGCGCTCGACCGACGTGCTGTCGGGCCTGGGTCCCGCGCGCATCGCGGCGGGGGACGTGCTGCCGCTCGGCACCGCGTTCGACGGGTTGCCGCAGCTCGGCCCGGACGGCGTGCCCCAGCGCCGTCCGGACGGCACGCGCGAGGCCGCCGTTCCGCCCGCCGACGTGGCGGTGGTGCTTCCCGCGACGTGGGGCCCGCGCCGGGCGTGGCTCGACGACGAGTCCCGCGACCGCCTGCGCGCGCAGGAGTGGGCGGTGGCGGCGGACAGCAACCGGGTGGCCCTGCGGTGCGACGGGCCGGCGCTGGCACGTGGGCGCGACGACGAGCTGCCGAGCGAGGGCCTGGTGCTCGGCGCGGTCCAGGTGCCGCACGACGGCCAGCCGCTGCTGTTCGGTCCCGACCATCCCGTGACGGGCGGGTATCCGGTGGTGGCGGTGCTGACGGCGGAGGGCATCGGGCGCGCGGCGCAGTGCCGGCCGGGCGACCGCGTGCGCCTGGCGCTCGGGCCGGCCGGCCGAGTCTGACGGCGGTGCCGGGCGAGGAGGGCCGGCCGAGTCTGACGGCGGTGCCGGGCGAGGAGGGCCGACCGAGCCTGTCGGCGGTGCCGGGCGGAGGCCGACCGAGCCTGGCGGCGGCGCTGGCGAGGGCGCCGGCGAGGGCGCCGAGCCGATCGGGCGATGCCCGCCCGCGCAGTTCCGGCGCGGTCCGCCGCCGGCCGGAAGTCACCCACAAGTTGGGACGTTCGTCCTAAGCCCAAGGGCCTCCGTGGGAGTGCGCCCCGACGACGAGAATGCAACATGTAGGCACGCCGCGCGTGTCGCACCACAACATCTTGTGTTCTCGGGTCGGATGGGGCTCGCACCCCGAGGGTGGAGTGCAGGAGTCCGAGGAGAGGGAAGCGATGTCACAGGAGCCGGTTGTCATCGAGGTGGGAAGCTCGATCGAGGAGTACCTCGACCGGAGCGACTGGCGTGTCAACGCCAATGCCAACCAGGGCTATTCGCTCGGTGGCCTCATCCTCAACACCGCCGGCAAGGTCGTCGCGAACTACTGGCTCAGCCACGTCTACCGCCCCGAGATCGGCGAGGCTCACCGCAACGGCGACCTCCACATCCACGACCTCGACATGCTGTCCGGCTACTGCGCGGGCTGGTCCCTGCGCAACCTGCTGCAGGAAGGGCTCAACGGGGTGCCCGGCAAGGTCGAGGCGACCGCGCCGAAGCACTTCTCGAGCGCCATCGGCCAGATCGTCAACTTCCTCGGCACGATGCAGAACGAGTGGGCCGGCGCGCAGGCGTTCAGCTCGTTCGACACGTTCATGGCGCCGTTCGTCCGCCTGGACAAGCTCTCGTACACCGAGGTGCGCCAGGGCATCCAGGAGCTCATCTACAACCTCAACGTGCCGAGCCGGTGGGGCACGCAGACGCCGTTCACCAACCTGACGTTCGACTGGACGTGCCCGGAGGACCTGCGCGACGACGTGCCGTTCGTCGGCGGCGAGCCCGTGGACTTCACGTACGGCGACCTGCAGGTCGAGATGGACATGATCAACCGGGCCTACATGGAGGTCATGACCGAGGGCGACGCGTCCGGCCGGGTGTTCACCTTCCCGATCCCGACGTACAACATCACCGCCGACTTCCCGTGGGAGTCGGAGAACGCCGAGCGGCTGTTCGCGATGACGGCGAAGTACGGGCTGCCGTACTTCCAGAACTTCATCAACTCCGACATGAAGCCGGGCGACGTCCGGTCCATGTGCTGCCGGCTCCAGCTGGACCTGCGCGAGCTGCTCAAGCGCGGCAACGGCCTGTTTGGCTCCGGCGAGCAGACCGGCTCGGTGGGCGTCGTCACCATCAACTGCGCGCGCCTGGGCTTCGTGCACCACGGCGACGAGGCCGGGCTGCTCGCGGCGCTGGACCGGCTGCTCGACCTGGCGAAGGAGTCGCTCGAGCTCAAGCGGCGCACCATCCAGGACCTCATGGACCGCGGCCTGTTCCCCTACACCAAGCGCTACCTCGGCAGCCTGGAGAGCCACTTCTCGACGATCGGCGTCAACGGGATCAACGAGATGGTCCGCAACTTCACGGGCGACGACTACGACATCACGGACCCGCGCGGCCACGCGCAGGCGATCCGGCTGCTCGACCACGTGCGCGCGCGGATGGTCGAGTTCCAGGAGGAGACCGGCAACCTCTACAACCTCGAGGCGACGCCGGCCGAGGGGACCACGTACCGGTTCGCCAAGGAGGACCGCAAGCGGTTCCCCGGGATCGTCCAGGCCGGCACCGACGCCAACCCGTACTACACGAACTCGTCGCAGCTGCCGGTCGCCTTCACCGACGACCCGTTCGAGGCGCTCGCGCGGCAGGACGAGCTCCAGACGAAGTACACCGGCGGCACGGTGCTGCACCTGTACATGGCCGACCGGATCTCGACGTCCGAGGCGTGCCGCGAGCTCGTCAAGCGCGCGCTGTCGTCGTTCCGGCTGCCGTACCTCACCATCACGCCGACGTTCTCCATCTGCCCGAACCACGGCTACCTGTCCGGCGAGCACTGGACGTGCCCGACGTGCCAGGACGCCGGCAAGCAGGTCGAGTGCGAGGTGTGGACGCGCGTCATGGGTTACTTCCGCCCGGTGGCATCGTTCAACGTCGGCAAGAAGGGCGAGCAGGCGGAGCGGGTCTCGTTCCAGGAGTCGGTCGCCTTCGGCACCGACCCGGGCATGCACGCGTTCGCGCACGACGAGCTCGTCGGCGCGACCGCGGAGGCATGACGATGACCGACCCGGCGCCGGTCGCGGACGCGCGACCCGCGCCCGCAACCGGCGCCCGGGTGGTCCCGATGGCACCGGCCGCCGACACGCTGGCGATCGCGGGGCTCGTCCCGCTGTCCACCGTCGACTGGCCCGGCAAGCTCGTCGCGACCGCGTTCCTGCAGGGCTGCCCGTGGCGGTGCCCGTACTGCCACAACGCCGGCATCCTCGACACCCGCACGCCGGGCGCGGTGCCGTGGTCGGCCGTGCGGGCGCTGCTCGACCGGCGCCACGGGCTGCTCGACGGCGTCGTCTTCTCCGGCGGCGAGCCGACGAGGCAGGCGGGTCTCCTCGACGCCGTGCGCGAGGTGAAGGACGAGGGCTTCGTCGTCGGCCTGCACACCGGAGGTGCCTACCCGGCGCGCCTGGCGCCGCTGCTGCCCTACGTCGACTGGATCGGCTTCGACGTCAAGGCGCCGGCGCACCTCTACCGCGCGATCACGCGCGTCGGCGGGCCGACGACCTCGGCCGACCGGGCGTTCGCCTCGCTGCGGGCCGTGCTGGACGCCGGCGTCGACGTCACGGTGCGCACCACGGTGGACCCGACCGTGCTCACCGACGACGACGTGCACGAGCTCACCGACACCCTGTTCGACATGGGGGTGCGCGAGCACGTGCTCCAGGAGGTGCGTGCCGAGGGCACGACGCCGGAGTACCGCGCGGCGCTGGCGGCCGTCCGCGGCTGATCGGGCAGGGCCTCGGCCCGGCGGTCGGGCCGGCCGTGTGTGGAGTTGGGTGGGGCCTGCCCGGGGACGCGCGCGGGAACCGGCGCGGGCCTGCGCGGAGCCGCGTGGACCTGCGCGGTGACCGGCGTGGTGACCGGCGTGGTGACTGGCGCGGACCGGCGCGGACCGGCGTGGTGACTGGAGTCACCCGG
>JAJYTJ010000111.1 GCA_021793115.1 Actinomycetes bacterium
CCAGCCGCGTGCGTGACCTGTTCGACCAGGCCAAGCAGAACGCGCCGGCCATCATCTTCGTCGACGAGATCGACGCCGTCGGCCGGCACCGCGGCGCGGGCCTCGGGGGCGGGCACGACGAGCGGGAGCAGACGCTCAACCAGATGCTCGTCGAGATGGACGGCTTCGACGTCAAGACGAACGTCATCATGATCGCCGCCACCAACCGGCCCGACATCCTCGACCCCGCGCTGCTGCGCCCCGGCCGGTTCGACCGGCAGGTCGCGGTCGATCCGCCGGACCTCAAGGGCCGCGAGAAGATCCTCAACGTCCACGCCAAGGGCAAGCCGATGGCGCCCGCCGTCGACCTCACTGCGGTCGCTCGTCGGACGCCCGGCTTCACCGGCGCCGACCTGGCCAACGTGCTCAACGAGGCCGCCCTGCTCACGGCGCGCACCAACGGTCGCGTGATCGACGACCGGATGCTCGACGAGGCGATCGACCGCGTCGTGGCCGGCCCGCAGAAGCGCACGCGGGTGATGAGCGACAAGGACAAGAAGATGACCGCCTACCACGAGGGCGGCCACGCCCTGGCGGCGTCGGCGCTGCGGTACACGGACCCCGTGACGAAGGTGACGATCCTGCCGCGCGGCCAGGCCCTCGGCTACACGATGGTCATGCCGCTCGAGGACAAGTACTCCGTGACGCGCAACGAGCTGCTCGACCAGCTCGCGTACGCCATGGGCGGCCGCGTGGCCGAGGAGCTCGTGTTCCACGACCCCTCGACGGGCGCGAGCAACGACATCGAGAAGGCCACCGCGACCGCACGCAAGATGGTCACGCAGTTCGGCATGAGCGCGACGCTGGGCGCGGTCAAGCTGGGCCAGGAGTCCAGCGAGGTCTTCCTCGGGCGCGACGTCGGCCACCAGCGCGACTACTCCGAGGACGTCGCCTCCGAGATCGACGTCGAGGTGCGGGCGCTCGTGGAGCACGCGCACGACGAGGCCTGGGCGATCCTCTCGGAGAACCGGGACATCCTCGACCGCCTGGTGCTCGAGCTGCTCGAGAAGGAGACCCTCAACGCGGAACAGCTCGCGGTCATCTTCAAGGACATCCGCAAGCGGCCCGAGCGTGACGTGTGGCTGTCCAGCGAGGAGCGCGCCGTCGGCGACGGGCCCGTGCTGACCCCGGCCGAGCGGGCCGCGCTCAACGGCAACGGCAACGGCTCGGTCGACGGGCAGGACGGCGAGCACCACCAGAAGGTCGACGAGGCCATCGACGCCCGCGCCGAGCAGGCGTGACGTGGCGGCGGCCGACGAGCCCGTCTCGGTGATCGGGCCGGTCTCCGGGGACGGCCGCGCCGTGCGGCCGTACGACGCGGCGCGGGCCGAGGCCGCCGTGCGCGAGCTGCTCCATGCGATCGGCGAGGACCCGGACCGGGAGGGGCTGCGGGACACGCCCGCGCGCGTCGCCCGCGCCTACCGGGAGATGTTCGCCGGCCTGTTCATGGAGCCGAAGGACGTGCTGACCACGACGTTCGACCTCGGCCACCAGGAGATGGTGCTGGTGCGCGACATCGAGGTGTTCTCGACGTGCGAGCACCACCTGGTGCCGTTCCACGGCGTCGCGCACGTCGGCTACATCCCGGGGACCGACGGCCGCATCACGGGGCTGTCGAAGCTCGCGCGCCTGGTGGACGTGTACGCCCGCCGGCCGCAGGTCCAGGAGCGGCTGACGACGCAGATCGCCGACGCCCTCGTGGACGTGCTCAAGCCGAGCGGCGTGCTCGTCGTCGTCGAGTGCGAGCACCTGTGCATGTCGATGCGGGGGGTGCGCAAGCCGGGCTCGCGCACCGTGACGAGCGCCGTGCGCGGCCAGATGCGCGACGCCGCCACGCGGGCCGAGGCGATGAGCCTCGTGCTCGGCCGCTGACGGGACTCCTCGTGGCCAGTGGCGAGCGCCCCACGCCCTCCGTGCTGTCGGGGGCGGCGGGCTGGTCCGGCGGGCCAGGGTCGAGCGGCGTCGCCGGCCCGGTTCGCGCTACCTCGTCGGGCGTTGCCGGCCCGGTTCGCGCTACCTCGTCGGGCGTTGCGGGCCTGGTCCGCGGCGGCGCGTCGGGTGCCACCGGCACGGTCCCCGCGGCGGGCTCCCCGCGCGCCCCTGGCCCGGTCGGGCTGCGGCACCTCGGGGACGGCGAGCGGACGCTCGTCATGGGTGTCGTCAACGTCACCCCGGACTCCTTCTCCGACGGCGGCCGGTGGTTCGAGCCGGCGGCGGCCGTGGCTCACGGGCACGCCCTGATCGACCAGGGCGCCGACCTCCTCGACGTCGGCGGCGAGTCGACGCGCCCGGGTGCCGCGCGCGTCCCGCTCGAGGAGGAGCTGCGCCGGGTGATCCCGGTGGTCGAGGCCCTGGCCCGCGCCGGCGCCGCCGTCTCCGTGGACACCACGCGGGCGACGGTCGCGCGTCGGGCGCTCGACGCCGGTGCACTGCTGGTCAACGACGTCTCCGGCGGTCTCGCCGACGACGAGATGTACGCCGTCGTGGCGGCGGCCGGCGTCGCCTACGTCGCGATGCACTGGCGCGGGCACGCCGACGTCATGGACGCCCACGACGTCTACGACGACGTGGTCACCGACGTCCGCCACGAGCTGGCCGCGCGCGTCGTGGCCATGCGGGCCGCCGGCATCCGCGACGAGCAGGTGGTGCTCGACCCCGGGCTCGGCTTCGCCAAGGCCGGCGCCAGCAACTGGCCCCTGCTGGCGCGGCTGCCCGAGCTCGTCGGGGACGGGTTCCCGGTGCTCGTCGGCGCCAGCCGCAAGCGGTTCCTCGGCCACCTCCTCGCCGGGCCTGAGGAGGAGGTGGCGCCGCCCCTGGCGCGCGACGGCGCGACCCACGCGATCAGCGCACTCGTCGCGGCGGCCGGGGCGTGGGCGGTCCGCGTCCACGACGTGCCCGGAACGGCGCACGCGGTGCGCGTGGCTACCGCCTGGCACCGTGCAGGCGGCAGGATCTGCACCGACAGGACGGTGGGGCGCGACGGGGCGCCGGCAGCGGGAGGTGCGCTCAGTGACTGACGAGCCGGTGGTCGACGAGCACGGCAGGCGCCTGGACCGGATCGCCCTGCGGGGCATCGGCGCGACGGGCTACCACGGGGTGCACCAGGCTGAGCGCGACGAGGGCCAGCCGTTCGTCGCCGACGTGGTGCTGCACCTCGACACCCGGCGCGCCGCCGCCGGCGACGACCTCGCCCGCACGGTCGACTACGGCGTCGTCGCGCGCCGCGTGCACGCCGTCCTCGCGGGCGAGCCGGTCGCGCTCGTCGAGACCGTCGCCGAGCGGATCGCCGCCACGGTGCTGGCCGACGGCGCGGTGCGCGCCGTGGACGTCACGGTGCACAAGCCGAAGGCACCCATCGAGGTGCCGTTCGACGACGTCACGGTGTCCATCCGCCGGGACCGCACCTGGCTGCCGGCCGCCGAGCCGTACCGAGAGGCGGAGGCGGTCATCGGCGCGGGCGACGAGCCAGGCCTGCTGCCGGCCGACGAGGACGTCGTCGAGGGCGAGATCGTGCTCGACGAGCTCGACGTCCGGCCGGGCGCCCCGGTGGACGTTGTGCTGTCGCTCGGCGGCAACCTCGGTGCGGTCGCCGAGACCCTGCGGGCGGCGGTGCGCGAGCTCGCGCGGGTCCCCGGCCTGGAGGTGGTGCGGGTGTCGCCGCTGGCGCGCACCGCGGCCGTCGGCGGCCCGGACCAGCCCGACTTCCTCAACGCGGTGGTCCTCGCGCGCACCACGCTCGCCGCGCGCGAGGTGCTGCGAGCGTGCCAGGGCATCGAGAACGCGCACGGGCGTGAGCGGCACGAGCGGTGGGGTCCGCGCACGCTCGACGTCGACGTCATCGTGTACGGCTCGGTGCTCGCCGTGACCGACGACCTCGAGCTGCCCCATCCTCGGGCGCACCAGCGTGCCTTCGTCCTGCAGCCCTGGGCGCAGGCCGACCCGGAGGCGGTGCTGCCCGGGCTCGGCGGCGGCCCCGTGGCGGCGCTCGCCGCCACCGCGCCCGACCGCGACGGTGTGCGGTGGCTGGCCCTCGACTGGCTCACCGACCCGATCCCGACGACGGCGCCGACCCGCGAGGCCGGCCGGGCCGCGGCCCACGCCGGCGGTCACACGATCCCGCTGCACCCCGCCGCGCCTCCCGTGGCGAACGGTGCGGCCGGGGCCTTCGGGCCGCCGGGACCGGGTGGGACCCCGGGAGCACGCACGACCCCTGGACCGGCCGGGACGCCGGGATCGGGTGGGGCCCTGTGGCCAGCCGTGACGCCGGGACCGGCCGTGACGCCGGGACCGGGCGCGACGCCGGGCCAGGGCGGAACCGTGTGGCCAGCCGGGGCGCCGGGACCGGCCGGGACGCCGGGACCGGGCGTGACGCCGGGCCAGGGCGGAACCGTGTGGCCAGCCGTGACGCCGGGACCGGGCGGGACTGCCGGTGCGCCCGATGCCCCCGACGCCACGGGGGATACCGGTGCCCTTGGCGCCCCCGGGACCCGGGGCTGGATCGTGACCACCGGACCCACCGGACCCACCGGGACCGCCGCGACACCGGTCGTCGGCCCGTGGGAGCCGTGATGCGACGGACCCGCTGGGAGACGCTGCTCGGCGTGGCCGTCGTGGTCGGCGTGCTCGCCGCGCTGCTGACCACGTGGCTCGACCGCTCGGGCCCGGGCATGCCGCACGTGCCGTGGCCGGTGGTCGCGGTGGAGCTGCTCATCGCGGCCGTCGTGTTCTCGATGGGCTGGGCCGTGCGGCAGTTCCTGAGGGGGAAGCGGCCCGGGCTCGACCCCATCCGCGCCGCGCGCACGGCCGTGCTCGCCAAGGCTGCCTGCTACACGGGCGCGCTGCTCACGGGCTGGTATGGGGGACAGGTCGCCGCGTTCCTGGTCGACACCGCCATCCCGGCCGACGCCGGGCGGGCGGGCTCGGCCGCGGTGGCGGCCGGCGGCGCGGTGGTGCTCGCCGCGGTGGGCCTGATCGTCGAGTGGTTCTGCCGCGTGCCGCCGCAGGACGACGAGAAGGAGCACGAGCCGGGCGCCACACCCGACCCGGCGGCCGGCTGAGCGACCGGCGCAACGGTTCTGCGGGCCGGGCGAGGCAGGACCCGGCTGCCGGCGGAGCGACCGGCGCAACGGTTCTGCGGGCCGGGCGAGGCAGGGCGCGGCTGCCGGCTGAGCGACCGGCGCAACGGTTCTGCGGGCCGGGCGAGGCAGGACCCGGCTGCCGGGTGACCGACCCGCACACGGCTCGGCCCGGGTGCGTGGGCCGCGCGGACCGTCGGAGGAGGCAGCCGGCGCGCTCGTACCGCCGGGCGCAGGGCGCCCGACCCACGTCGTCACCACCTACCGGGTGCCAGGATGGCCGCATGGCCCCTGCGGACCCGTTCACCCTCGACCTGACCTGGACCCAGGTCTCCCCCCGGCTCGCCGCCGCGCGGCTCACCGTCGCCGCGTTCTGGCTCGTCCCGCTGCTCGTCGGCGCCGTGCTGCCCCCGGTGCTCAGCGGCGTCGCGTGGCTGTGGGTGCTGCCGGCGGTCGTCGTGCTGCTCATGGCCTGGCTGCTGTGGCTGGTCCCGCGCCAGGTCGGGGCTCTGCGGTATGCCGAGCGCGACGACGACCTGCTCATCCGGCGGGGCATCATGTTCCGTTCGCTCGTCGTGGTGCCGTACGGGCGGATGCAGTTCGTCGACGTCAAGGCCGGCCCGAT
The DNA here is from genome assembly GCA_021793115.1 of Actinomycetes bacterium. The sequence goes on from JAJYTJ010000111.1 coordinate 5,740, forward strand.
CGACCGTGCCATGGGCATCGCCCGCGTCCAGCTCCACACCGCCTCCCCGTCGTCGGACGCGTGGATCGCGGGCCTGCCGCCCGCCGAAGCGGCCCGGCTCCGGGAGCGGCTCGCGTCGCGTGGCGAGGCTCGGCTGGCGGGCCTGTGAGCGGGCGACCGACTGACGTGGGAGGCCCGCGATGAGCGTCCCGCAGCCGGCGCCGGTGCGCCCCGAGGGCGTGGGTGAGGACGGTTACGCCTGGCGGCGGATGCACCCGGTCACGCCCCTGCTCAAGGGCTGGAAGTCCGTCGCGGCGATCCTCGTCGTCGCCTCGACGCAGCTCACCGAGGACATCCGGCGCACCGCCCACCTGCTCGGTGGGCGCGGCTGGCTGCTGGCCCTCGGCGCCTTCGGCGTGATCGTCGTGCTCGCGGTCGCGTGGGCCTTCGTCTCCTGGCGGGTCACGCGGTACGCGGTGACCGACGAGGCGGTGCACCTGCGGCAAGGGATCGTCTTCCGCCAGCAGCGGCAGGCACGCCTGGACCGGCTCCAGGCGATCGACGTGGTCCAGCCGCTGCTCGCCCGGTTCGTCGGCCTGTCGGAGCTGCGGCTCGAGGTGGCCGGCGGCTCGGGGTCGCGCGTGTCGCTCGCCTTCCTTCGGGAGTCCGAGGCGGACGCGCTGCGTGCCGAGCTGCTGGCGCTGGCGGCGGGGCTCCGCCGGCCCGGTGGCACGGCGGCCCGCGCGGTGCACGGTCCGTCGGCCGGGCTCCCCGGCGGCGGGACGCCCTCGACGACTGGTCCGGGGACCACGGCTGCACGTACCCCCGAGGGCGGGGCCCTCGGCTCGCCGGCGGGTCCGGCCGCGAGGGCCTGGTCGCCCGCGGCGTCGCCCGCAGGCGTCCCGGCAGCAGGGGCCTCGGTGTCAGCCGTCCCCGGATCGGGCGCTTCGCCTTCAGCCGTCCCCGGATCGGGCGCTTCGCCTTCAGCTGTCCCGGCGCCGGGCGCCTCACCCGCGGGCGTCGCGCCGGATGTCGCCTCTCCCACGGCCTCGGGCACGGCGTTCGGGTCGACGTCGGGGGCTGGGTTAGAGCCGAGTGCCGGGCAGGTGCCCACCTATGCCGGCGCGACCGCCGCACCGGCGACGGTCGGGCGACGGGGCGTCGTGACCGGGTCGACCTTCGCGCCCGCGCCTGAGCACCTCGTCTACGAGCTGCCCATGCCGCGCCTGCTCGGGTCGATCGTCCGTTCCGGCGGCAGCGTGTGGTTCGTCGTGTTCATCGTGACGATCGTCGTCATGGTCGCGTTCGGCGCGCCCTTCGGGGCGATCTACTCGCTGGTCCCGATGGCGTTCGCGCTGGCGAGCTTCTTCTGGCAGCGGATCAACGGCGCGGCGACGTTCCGCGCGGCGACGTCGCCGGACGGCATCCGGCTGCGGCACGGGCTCACGGAGACGCGCTCGCAGACGCTGCCGCCTGGCCGGGTCCAGGCGGTACGCCTGCACCAGCCGCTCCTGTGGCGCGGCAAGGACTGGTGGCGGGTCGAGGTCAACGTGGCTGGCTACGCGGGCGACCGCGACAAGCAGGGCACCGAGACGGTGCTGCACCCGGTGGCGACGCGCGACGAGGCCCTGCTCGCCCTGTGGCTGGTGCTCCCCGACCTCGGCGCCGACGACCCCCGGGCGGCCGTCCAGGCCGGGCTCGTCGGCACCGGCGACGACGGCGGCTACACCGCGGCGCCCCGGCGGTCGCGCTGGGTCGACCCCGTGGGGTGGCGTCGGCACGGCGTGCTGGTGACGCGCCGGGCGCTGCTGCTGCGGTCGGGACGCTTCTGGCGGCGGCTGGACGTGGTGCCGCACGAGCGGACGCAGTCGCTCGCCCTCGAGCAGGGGCCGCTGCAGCGCCAGCTCGACGTCGCCTCCCTCGCCGTGCACTCGACGCACGGGCCGGTGTCGCCGCGCATCGAGCACCTCGACACCGCGGTGGCCGTGGCGCTGCTGCAGGAGCAGGCGGAGCGCGCGCGGCACGCGCGGCGCGAGGCGGTGCCGGAGCAGTGGATGCGGGCCCAGTGACGCCGGTTCCCCGGGTCGGCACCGCGCGCGCGGTGACGGCGGACCGGGGCGTGCCCCTCGTCGTGGGGCTTGGCGCGCTCGGGTCTGTCGCCGTGGGGCTTGGCGCGCTCGGGTCTGTCGCCGTGGGGCTTGGCGCGCTCGGGTCTGTCGCCGTCGGTCGCAGCACGCCCGCGCTCCTTGCTGTCGGGCCCGGCGGGTTCGTCGTCCTCGCCGCAGGTCCGGCCGCGCTCGCCGGGCGGTCGCCGGACGGCGGGCCCACGCGACGGCGCCGCCCGCCGGGGCGCGTGCCCCGGGCGAACCGTTCGGGCCGACCAGGCGTGCGACCATGACTGCGCCCTCCGAGCGGCCCGGCCGGCTCGGCGTTGGCGTCGTCGGCGCCGGGCACGTGGGCGCGGTCCTCGGCAACGCCCTGCGCGCCGCCGGCCACCCCGTCGTCGCGGCGAGCGCGGTGTCCGAGGAGTCGCGGGAGCGGGCCGAGATGCTGCTGCCGGGTGTGCCGGTGGTCGACGTCCCGGAGGTGGTGCGCCGGGCCGAGCTCGTGCTCCTCGCGGTGCCCGACGACGCGCTCGCGCCGCTCGTCGCCGGCCTCGCAGCGACGGGCGCGTGGCAGGCGGGCCAGCTCGTCGTGCACACCGCGGGGCGCTACGGGACCGACGTGCTCGTGCCGGCCCGAGCCGCGGGCGCGATCCCCCTGGCCATCCATCCGGCGATGACGTTCACCGGCACGTCGCTGGACCTGCACCGGCTCGAGGGGTGCCCGTTCGCCGTCACGGCGCCGACCGCGGTGCTCCCGATCGCCCAGGCGCTCGTGGTCGAGATCGGCGGCGAACCGGTGGTCGTTCCCGAGGAGGCTCGGCCGCTCTACCACGCGGGGCTCGCGCACGGTGCGAACCACCTCACCGTGCTCGTCGCGCAGGCCGCCGCGGCGCTGGCCGGTGCGGGCGTCGGCGACACCGGGCGGATGCTTCGGCCGCTGCTCGAGGCGGCGCTCGACGGCGCCCTGCGGGCGCAGTCCCGCGACGGTGGCCCGGGGGCCATCGCCGCACTCACGGGACCGGTCCGCCGCGGCGATGCGGGGACCGTCGCCGAGCACCTCGCGGTGCTGACGTCGCTCGCGGCGGCCACGGGGAGCGTCGACGTCGTCGAGGGGTACCGTGCCCTGGCGCGGGCCGCGACGGTCCGCGCGGTCGCCGCGGGGATGCTCGACGAGGCGGCAGCGCAGCGACTGCTCGACGTGCTGGCAGGTGTGCCCGACCGGCAGGCTGGGACGGAGGAGGAACCATGACCCGTCTCGTGGCAGACACGGCCGCGCTCGCCGCGGCGCTCACCTCGCAGGACGAGGAGCCGGTGGGTGGTCGTCCGCACCGACGCGCGGTCGTCATGACCATGGGTGCGCTGCACGCGGGTCACCTCGCGCTCGTGCGCCGGGCGCGCGAGCTCGCCGACCACGTGGTCGTCACGATCTTCGTCAACCCGCTCCAGTTCGGGCCGACCGAGGACCTGGCCCGGTACCCGCGCGACCTGGAGGGTGACCTCGCTCTCCTCAGCGGTAACGGTCTGCTCGGCGACGGCGACGTGGTCTTCGCCCCGACGCCGGACGTCATGTACCCGGGCGGCGACCCGGTGGTCCGCGTCACCGCCGGCCGCATCGGCGAGGTGCTGGAGGGCGCCTTCCGCCCCGGGCACCTCGACGGCGTGCTCACCGTGGTGCTCAAGCTCATGCACCTCACGCGGCCGGGCGTCGCGCTGTTCGGGCAGAAGGACGCGCAGCAGCTCGCCGCCGTCCGGCGCATGGTCCGGGACCTGGACGTTCCACTCGAGGTGGTGGGCGTGCCGATCGTGCGCGACGACGACGGGCTTGCGCTGTCGTCCCGCAACGCCTACCTCGGCGACGACGAGCGGCGGCGCGCGCTGTCGCTCTCCCGATCGCTCGCGGCCGCTCGGGCCGCGGCCGACGCGGGCTTGGGGCCCGACGACGTCCTCGCCGAGGCCGTGGCCGCGCTCACCGGTCCGGACGGTGTCGACACCGTCGACTACGCGGCGCTCGTCGACCCGTCGTCGTTCGAGGTGGTGGAGCCAGGTACGACCGGCGTCGCCCTCGTCGTCCTCGCGGCCCGCGTGGGGAGCACGCGCCTCATCGACAACGGGGACGTCACGCTTCGCTGAGCCTGCCGAGGCCGCACGGGTTGTCGGGGCCGCGACGACCGCCGCGCCCGTCACCGGGTTCGGCAGAGCCGGCGCCGCCGCGCCCGTCACTGGGTTCGGCAGAGCCGGCGCCGCCGCGCCCGTCACCGGGTTCGGCAGAGCCTGCGGCGAGGCGCGTGTCACCGGGTTCGCTGCCGGCGACGGCTCACGGCCCGTGCGCTCAGGGCAGCCCTTGGGAGGCGGCCCCGACGAGCGAGACGACGGTCTCCACGGCCTCGTCGATCCCGTCGGTCGTGTCGACCGTGACGACCGGTGGGTCCCAGGGCTCGTAGTGGCGGGACTCGACCTCGGCCCACGTCGGGACTCGGAGCCCGTCCAGGTCCGACGTCCGGGCCTCCACGCGTCGCTGGTGGATCGCGCGATCGGAGCAGACGACCTCGACGTCGAGGTGCCCGGAGCCCGCGTCGCTCGCGACGCGGGCCCATGCGAACCGCGTCGCGGCGAGCGGGTTGACGCTGTCGGCGACCACGTGGTGGCCCGCGGCGAGCAGGTCACGAGCCAGCGCGTAGGCGACGCGGCAGCCCGCGTCGGGCGCGGCTCGCCAGCCACCCGCGGCCTCGATGAGACCGGACGACGTGAGCGCGGCCTCGATGGTGTCGATCCGCAGGTGGGCGGCGTCCAGGCGCACGGCGACCTCGCGCGCGAGCGTCGTCTTACCCGAACCGGGCAGGCCCGCCAGCCCGACGAGCACGGGACGGCCGGCGGTCGGGCCGTGTGCGTCGCTCATGCCGCCAACGTACGGGACGGCGGGCGGCGCCACCCGGACGGGTATGGACGGTCCTGCGCCCGGACTGGTAGGGACGGTGTCGCCGACGCCCAGCCGCCGCCCCACGGGCGTGGCCTCACCCCGTCAGCAGCTTGAGGAGGTCGGCCGGAGGGTCTTCGGCGCGTCGAGGGTACGGAGCCGGTGGACGGGAATCGAGACGATCGCCCGTCGCAGGCCCCCGATCGGACACACGGGCCGCTCCCGTTCCGGCACGGCGTTCCCCGGTGCCGGCACGGCGTTCCCCGGTGCCGGGAGGGCGTTCCCCGGTGCCGGGAGGGCGTTCCCCGGTGCCGTGAGAGCGTTCGCGATGACCGGCGTCGGTCGGGCGCGCCGAGTCGCGTGCCGGCGGGCTGTCCGGCGAGCTCGACGACGAGTCTTCCAGGCCGTCGCGGTGCATGCCGGGCGGCTGTGACGGGGTGGTCCCGCCGTACGAACGCCCGTCGGCATAGCGGTGCTCGAGCGTCCCGTCCGCGAGCCGCGTGACGACGATCCCGAGACGGTGGATCTCGTGATGGTGGAACGAGCAGTACGCGGCGCAGTTCGCCAGGTCGGTCGGGCCGCCGTCCCGCGTCCACCACCTCAGGTGGTGCAGCTCGGTGTAGGCCAACGGCATGCCACACCCGCCGATGGAGCAGGACCGGGCGCCGGCGGCGTACAGAGCCAGCCAGTGCTGGCGGCCGAAGCGCCGCTCGCCGCGCCCGAGGTTCAGCTCGGCGTCCCGGCCTCCGACCACGGCGCGCGTCAGCAGGCAGTCGCAGAGGGCGCGGGCGACCTCGCTGGCGGGCCATGCCTGGCCGGTCTCGTCGACCACGGGATCGGCGCCGCGGAGCCGGCCCATCACGTCCCGGGCCGAGCCGGGCGCCGGGGTGGATCGCTCCTCGGCGCAGGCGCCCGCGGAGTCCGCGGATCGATCGGATCCCTCGTCGCCGGATGTCGCGGCGCGCAGCGCCGTCCAGGTCTCGGGGGTGAACGCGACGACAGCCTGCACGGGCGCGACCGCGCCCGGCGTGGTGGCCCTGTCGGTCGCCACCCGTTGCGCGATGGCGACGAGGGCGTCGGCCTGGCGCTGCTCGCGCGACCGGTCGTCCTCGACTGCGGGACGCGGGCACAGGGCGTCGATCGCCTTTGCGAGCGTGTGGCCTGCGACCGTGTCGAGCCGCCCCTTGAGCAGGGTTCCCGACGGGGTGTGGGTCCACGCGAACGACCGTGCCGCGCGCTGCTCGTCGTGCGCGCGCTGGCGGCTGGCCGGGTCGAGCGATGCCGCGAGCTGTGACAGCGCCTTGCCGAACTCGGCTCCGTCCAGCCGCCCCGCCATCTCCACCACGCGCGCCTGCCCCTGTGACGTTCCCAGCTCCGTGGCGAGCGTGGGGGACGCGGCCGTCGCCCGCGTGAGCTGCGCGACGTGCGTGGTGGTGACCGGACCGTCCATGAGCGCCTCGGCGACCACGGGCATCGCGGCGAGCGTGCCCGCCTGACCCACGGCCGCCAGCCCGGCGCCCCGGCCCTGGTGGGACGTGCGCCCGAGGAACCCCGCCAGGTCCCGATCGCCGCGCAGGCTCCAGGTGCCCGCCTCCCGCTCGGCGGTGAGCACCCGGGCCTCGAGCACCGCGACCGCGTCCCGGTGCCTGGCGACCCAGGTCAGCACCGCCGCCCGACCCGCGGCGTCCCACTCGTGCGCCGCGGTGGCCAGGGCCAGTGCCGCCCGGGTCGCCGCATCGACGGCGACGAGCTCGGCGGGCAGGGCGGCGGGCGTGGGCGCCTCAGCCGTTGCTGCAGGGTCGCATGACGAACCTGTCACCGAAGCGCCCGGCTCATCACTCGACCTCGAACTCATGTTCGAACACTAGCGCACGAGGGACGCATGCACAAGGCCGAAATGGCGTCTGACCTGCGGTTATGCCTGTGGATGGGCGAAGTGTTTCGCCGGGCTGTGGATGGCTCGCGCGTCTGGGGGGGGCGGGTGGTGGTCGGCCGGCGGCGCGCCCCGATCGTCAGCCCGCGTCTCGCCCCCCCCCCCCCC
>JAJYTJ010000002.1 GCA_021793115.1 Actinomycetes bacterium
GACGAAGCGCGGCCGTGGCCGCCCACGCAAGGACGCGGTGTCCCCGGCCGCCTGAGCCGGGCACGAGAGCGCGGGAGCCCCGCACCCACCGTGGTGCGGGGCTCCCGCGCGCGTCAGGGCTCGTCGGGCAGACCGGCGCAGCCGCAGCGCGCGTGGGTGGTCCACGTCCGTTCGCGCGGGACGGCGTCCGGCAGGCCGACCTCCCACGTGCGGCCCACGGGCGGCGGCGTGCCGTCGACCACGGCGAGCGTCGCCGCGACGGCCAGCCCCGCGGCGACGGCGGCGACGGGGCCGGGCTCGGCCGGCTGCGTGCCCACGAGCTGCGACAGGAGCAGGGGCCAGGCCGGGTCGAGGTCGGCCCGGTGCAGGTCGAGGCAGCGCAGGCACGGGCCCGCGCCGGGCACGACGAGCGGGCCGACCACCGTGTCGGCCTCGCGCACGACGACCGACAGGTGCGTGACGCCGAGCGAGACGAGGCGTTCGCCCCGGGCCGGGTCGGCCGCGGCGCCCTCGACGACGACGAGCACGCTCGGCGTCGCGGGCCCGTCGGTGTCGACGGCCGGCGCGACGTCGTGCAGCAGCCGGGCCGCGACCGGCTCCCGCGGCCTCCCGGAGTCGCTCCAGCGGTACCCCGCCGCGCCGACGTCGCCGGGGCGCACGGGCCGTTCGTCGTCGAGCAGGACGGTCCCCACGCCGGCGGCGGCCAGGCCCAGCGCCACGCCGAGCCCGGTGGGCCCGAGGCCCACGACGCCCACGCACGCGGCGCCGCGGCGCCGCCGCCGGGCGGCCGGGTCGTCGTCCGGCCGCAGCAGGCCCCGGGCGAGGTCCTCGGGCTGCGCGTCGGGCGTGTCGTCGGCCACCACCAGGCCGGCGAGCGCCAGGTCGGCCACGAGCGCGGCCAGGCGTGGCTCGTCGGTGGTCGGGCCCAGCACGAGCAGCGCCTCGACCTCGCCGGGCCTGAGGTGGGTCAGCCGCACCGCCCACCGGGGGTCGGTGCCGAGCTGCACCTCGTCGGCGCCGCGCCGCAGCACCGGCAGCCCCGTCCGCAGCCTCATGCTCTGGTCCGTCGCACCGGTGCAGGGTGCCAGCGCGGCCCGCGGCGCGGCGCCCGCCGTCCACAGACGACGCGAGGGGCCCCGCCGTCATGGCGGAGCCCCTCGCGGACGGACCGGTTCAGGCCTTGCCGAGGATCCGGTTGAGCTTGGTGCCGCAGACCGGGCAGACAGCCTTGGCCATCTTGCGCCCGGACTCCGAGACGACGACGTCGCCCGTCGCCTCCCGCTTCTCCTTGCACTTCACGCAGTAGAACTCACCCGCGTAGGTCTCGGCCATCAGGTCCCTCCTCGAAGTGGTGCGTCGGTGCGCGCGAGGCGCCCGACGCGGAACGGGCCGGCGCCGTGTGCGGCGGACCCAGGGGCACACAGTACAGACCGGGCACCGTGCGCAAGGCCCGGACCGGCGCGGGACCTCCGCCGTTCGGCCGTTCGGCCCACGCCCACGACCGCACCGCGCGCCGCGCCGAACCTGGGGACGGCGGCCCGGCGGTGCCGCGCCGGGGGGGTTACGGTGCGGTCTGTGCCGACACCCGACCCCGTCGAGGTCCGCCGCTCGCGCCGCCGCACCCGCACGGTGACCGCGTGGCGGGAGGGCGGCGTCACCGTGGTGTCCATCCCGGCCCGGTTCACGCGCGCGCAGGAGCGCGAGTGGGTCACCACGATGCTCGGTCGCCTCGAGGCCCAGGAGCGGCGCCGGCGGCCGTCCGACGCGCTGCTGCTGCAGCGCGCGACGGAGCTGTCGCGCACGTACCTCCAGGGGCGCGCGGTGCCGGCGTCGGTGTCGTGGTCCGGCCGGCAGGGCAAGCGCTGGGGCTCGTGCACCACGCTGGACGGGACGATCCGGGTCTCGGACCGGCTGCAGGGGACGCCGCGCTGGGTGCTCGACTACGTGCTGGTGCACGAGCTGGCGCACCTGCTGCGCCCCGGGCACGACGAGCAGTTCTGGGCCCTCGTGGGGCGCTACCCCCACACCGAGCGGGCGCGGGGCTTCCTCGACGGCTACGCGCACGCGCTGGCGCGCGGCAGCCAGGGCCGGGACGACGACGAGGGGCCGGACGACGACGCGGTCGACGACATCGACGACGACGAGGAGGACGCCGCCGGCGCCTGACCGCTACGGCGTGGCCGTCCCGGGGTCGTCGTGGCCGAGGATCTCGGCGATCGCCGCGTCCAGCTCGGCCGACTCGGCGTCGGCCTCGCGCTGGCGCGCCGCGTAGCCCGTCGGGTCGTCGAGGTCGGCCGCCGTCGGCATGAGGTCGGGATGGGTCCACACGGCGTCCCGGCCGGACTGCCCGCGCTCGGCTGCGATGGCCGCCCACAGCGCCGCGGCGTCGCGCAGCCGGCGGGGCCGGAGCTGGAGGCCGACGAGCGTCGCGAGCGTCTGCTCGGCGGGACCGCCCGCGGCCCGGCGGCGGCGCAGCATCTCGCGGAGGGCCACGGCGTGCGGCAGGTGCGCCAGCGCGGCCGCCGCGCTGACCTCGTCGACCCAGCCCTCGACGAGGGCGAGCGACGTCTCCAGCCGGTCGAGCGTGGCCTGCTGCGCGGGTGTCGTCTGCGGGCCGAACACGCCGCCCGAGAGCGCCGCCTGCAGCGCGGCCGGGTCGGTGGGGTCGACGGAGCGGACCGCCTCCTCGAGCTGGTCGGTGTCGATCGTGATGCCGCGGGCGTAGGCGCCCACCGCGTCGAGCAGGTGCGAGCGCAGCCACGGCACGTGGGTCACCAGGCGCGTCGCCGCGGCCTCGCGCAGCGCGAGGAACAGCCGCAGCTCGTCGTCGGGCACCTCGAGGCCCTCGCCGAACGCGGCGACGTTGCCGGGCACGAGCACGGGCACCGGGGAGGCCAGCAGGGGCAGGCCGATGTCCGTGGCGCCGAAGACCTCGCGCGCGAGCGTGCCGACGGCCTGGCCCACCTGGAGCCCGAAGACGGTCTGCCCGAGCCGGCGCACCATGTCGCCGACGTCGAGGCCGGCGGCCTCGCCGCCCAGCTCGTCGCGCACCGTGGTGCCGAGCGCACCCGCGAGCGCCGTCGCGAGCGACGAGGCGATGGGCTCGGTGAGGGCGCGCCACGTGGGCAGGGTCGCCTCGACCCACTCCGCGCGGCTCCACGCCTGGCCCGCGGCGCCGCTCGGCGCGAGGTCGGTGACGGCGTCGAGCCACAGCTCGGCGACGGAGAACGCCTCGGCGACCGCCCGGCGGTCGACGGCACCCAGCGAGGCGTCGCCCCCGGCGATCGCCTGCTGGCGGGCCAGCTCGTGCGCCATCTCCCAGTTCACGCCGCCCTCGCCGCCGGCGGCGACGAGGCGCTGCACCTGGGCCGCCATCTGCCGCAGCGCCTCGGGATCGGTCGGCATGCCCGGGATCGTCGGCAGCTGGGACGGGTCGAAACCGCCCTCCCGCAGCTGCGCGATCACCTCGTCCGCCGCCGGGCCCAGCATCGAGCGCAGCAGCTGCTCCCAGCCGGCGGAGGCCGGGTCGAAGGGCGAATCGGGGCTCATGGCGAACTCCTGTCGGGTCGGTCCGACCACGGTAACGACCGACCCGGCCGCGAGATGCCCGTGGCGGCGCCGGTGGCGGGCGGGTTCGCTCACGGCGCAGCCCGCGGGCGCCACGGCGCGCTCCCAGGGCGGTGGGGGATGATCGGCGGGTGCACGCCAGCCCTCCCTCACCGGCCGCGCCGTCCGAGCCGCCCGCCCCCGCGTCGCAGCAGCCGGGCGCCGGCTGGGCCGGTCCAGTCGCGCCCACGGGCGACGAGCCCGTCGTCGCGCCGCCGCGCCCGGGGCCGCGCTCCGCGCTGCTCGCGGGTGGCATGCTCGCCACGTCCCTGCTGCTCGCGGCGCTCGTGGTGCTGCCGGCGCCGTACGCCGTCGAGATGCCCGGGCCCACCGCGAACGTGCTGGGCGACCAGAACGGCACGCCCCTCATCACCATCAAGGGCGCCACGACGTACCCGACGACCGGGCAGCTGCGGCTGACGACCGTGTCCGCCACGGGCACGCCCGGGTACCCCTCGTCGGTCGCGACCGTGATGCGCGGCTGGCTCTCGGGCAGCGACGTCGTGGTGCCCACCGAGCAGCTGGTCCCCGCGGGGCAGACCCAGCAGCAGATCAACGACATGAACACCGAGGAGATGACCTCCTCGCAGGAGAACGCGACGGTCGCCGCCCTCACCGAGCTCGGCTACAAGGTGCCCGCGACGCTCAAGGTGGCCGGTACCACGAACGGCTCCAACGCGGCGGGCAAGCTCCAGGACGGCGACGTCCTCACGTCGATCGACGGCACGCCGATCCCGGACTACCAGACGCTCGTCACCACGCTCGCCGCGGTGAAGCCCGGCGCGACCGTGACGCTCGGCATCCGGCGCGGCGGCACCACGCTCGACGTGCCGATCGTCACCAAGGCGCGCTCCGACGGCAACGGCGCCCTCATCGGCGTGTTCATCGCCCCGACGTTCAGCTTCCCCATCGACGTGAAGATCCAGATCGACGGCATCGGCGGCCCGAGCGCGGGGATGATGTTCGCGCTCGGCATCGTCGACCGGCTCACGCCGACCGACATCGCCGGCGGCCAGGACATCGCCGGCACGGGCACCATCGACGTCACCGGCCAGGTGGGCGCCATCGGCGGCATCCGGCAGAAGCTCGTCGGTGCGCGGCGCGACGGCGCCACGTGGTTCCTCGCCCCGAAGGCGAACTGCGGTGACGTGGTCGGGCACGTGCCGGCGGGACTGCACGTGGTGGCGGTGTCGACGCTGCAGCAGGCGGTCGACGCGGCCACGGCCATCGGCAAGGGCACGGGCTCCGGCCTGCCGACCTGCGGCTGACGCCGCGGCGTCAGTCCAGCGTCGAGCGCACCGCCGCGACGAGCCCCGGCACCACGGTCGGGCCCTGCGCCACCTGGTCGTCGGCGTCGAACGCCCGCGTGCGCACGGCGCACCACGAGCCGCCGCCCCGCAGCGCGCCCACCGCGAGCCGCACGTCGGTGCGGTCGGGGTGGGCCATGAGGTAGCGCAGCGCCTCGTCGGGGTCCTGCGGCATGCCCTCCTCGGCGGCGGTGGGCAGCACCACGCGCTCCACCGTGACGACGGCGCCGTCCACGGTGTCGGGCCAGCCGAGGCCGGCCAGCAGCTCCTCGAGGTCGTCGGCCTGCGGTAGGCCCTCCTGCTCCACCGACGTCAGGTGCCAGGGCGTGGTGCGTGCCGCGGCGAGCACGTCGGGCGTCATCTGGTCGGCGAGCGAGGGCTCCGCCTCGAGCGCCGCGGACGTGCGGACGAGCGCGAAGACGCGGACCGGGCCGTCCCAGCCGGCCGCGGCCACGTGGCGCTCGACCTCCTGGACGGCGAAGGCGAGCGCGGCGGTCGCCTCGGGCGAGTCGGGTCCGGGGTGCATGTCGCCATGGTTGCACGCTGTGGGAACCTGGGGCACGGGCCCGGCGTTCTCACCTCGACGGTGCCGCTCCGGCGCCCGCTGTGACGTGCCCACCCGATCGCGACGAGGACCTGTGACTTCCCCCGAGAACTCCCGGCCGCACCCCCTGGCGCGGCGCCGTCGTGGCCCGCTCGTCCCGACGATCGTCACGATCGTCGTGCTCGTCGTCGGGCTGCTGGTGCTGTCCCAGCTGTGGACCCAGGTGCTGTGGTTCGACCAGCTCGGCTTCGGCAGCGTGCTGTGGGTGCAGTGGGGCACGCGCCTCGCGCTCTTTGTCGTCGGCTTCGCCGTCATGGCGGGCGGGGTGGCCGCCAGCCTGCAGTACGCCTACCGCTCGCGGCCGGTGTACGCGCCGAGCTCCACCGAGCAGGCCAACCTCGACCAGTACCGCGAGGCGATCGAGCCGCTGCGCCGGCTCGTCATGATCATCGGGCCGCTGGTGCTCGGGCTGTTCGGTGGCGGCGCGGCGGGCCAGCGGTGGCAGACCGTCCAGCTGTTCCTGCACCGCCAGCACGTCGGTCGCAGCGACGCCCAGTTCGGCGTGGACCTCGGCTTCTACATGTTCACGCTGCCGCTGCTGCGGTTCATCGTGTCGTTCCTCATGACCGCGACGGTGCTCTCGATCATCGGCGCCGTGGCGACCCACTACCTGTACGGCGGCCTGCGCCTCGGCGGCGCCGCCAAGGGGGAGCGCACCACCGTGCAGGCGCGCCGGCACCTGTCGGTGCTCGGCGCGGTGCTCATGGTGCTCGTCGCGGCCAGCTACTGGATGGACCGCTACTCGACGCTGACGAAGAGCACCGCGGCCAACGACCGCGTCCAGTTCTCCGGTGCCGCGTACACCGACGTCCACGCCGTGATCCCGTCGAAGGCGATCCTCGCGGTGGCCGCCCTGGTGGTCGCGGTGGCCTTCGTCGTCAACGTGTTCGTCGCCAACTGGCGGCTGCCGGCGATCGGCGTCGGCCTGATGATCGTCTCGGCCGTCGTCGTCGGTGGCATCTACCCGGCGATCGTGCAGCGCTTCCAGGTGCAGCCCAACCAGCAGGCGAAGGAAGCGACGTACATCCAGCGCAACATCGACGCGACGCGGCAGGCGTACGGCCTGACGAACATCGACGTCACGGCGTACCCCGCCGTCACCACGGCGACCGCGGGCCAGCTGCGCCAGGACGCCGACACCACGGCGTCCATCCGGCTCCTGGACCCGCAGATCGTGGCGCCCTCGTTCCGGCAGCTGCAGCAGATCCGCGGCTTCTACGACTTCCCCGACACCCTGTCGGTGGATCGCTACACGGTCAACGGCCAGAGCCGGGACACGGTGCTCGCCGTGCGCGAGCTCAACCTCGACGGGCTCGCCGACAGCCAGAAGAACTGGGTCAACGAGCACATCATCTACACGCACGGCTACGGCGTCGTCGCCGCCTACGGCAACACGCGCGGTGCGCGCGGCGCGCCGGCGTTCTGGGAGAGCGGCATCCCGACCACAGGCGCCATGGGCGCCTACGAGCCGCGCATCTACTTCGGCCAGGAGTCGCCGAGCTACTCGATCGTCGGCGGCCCGGCGGGGTCCACCGGTCAGGAGTTCGACTACCCCGACGACACCACCGGCACCGGCTCCCAGGTGACGCGGTTCCCGACGCAGCAGGTGTCGGCCGGCCCCAGCATCGGCAGCGCGTGGAACAAGCTGCTGTACACGCTGAAGTTCGGCGACGAGCAGATCCTCTTCTCCAGCTCCGTGACGCCGGAGTCGCAGATCCTCTACGACCGCGACCCGCGCACGCGCGTGCAGAAGGTGGCCCCGTACCTCGAGCTCGACGGGCGCGTGTACCCGGCCGTGATCGACGGCCGGGTGAAGTGGATCATCGACGGCTACACGACGAGCGACCAGTACCCCTACTCCGCGAGCGAGTCGCTCGTGGACGCGACGACGGACTCGCTCACCGCCACGTCGACGGCGATCCAGCCGCTCGGCTCCAAGACCGTCAACTACATCCGCAACTCGGTCAAGGCGACCGTGGACGCCTACGACGGCCACGTGGACCTGTACGCGTGGGACCCGAGCGACCCCGTGCTCAAGGCGTGGGAGGGCGTGTTCCCGACCGCGATCAAGCCGATGTCGGACATCTCCAGCGCGCTCATGAGCCACATGCGCTACCCCGAGGACCTCTTCAAGGTGCAGCGCACGCTGCTGGGCAAGTACCACGTGACCGACGCGTCGCAGTTCTTCACCGGGAACGACTTCTGGGACACCCCGGTGGACCCGGTGCAGAACAACACGACCGTCAAGCAGCCGCCGTACTACCTGACGCTCAAGATGCCCGACCAGTCGCAGGCCCAGTTCTCGCTCATGTCGACGTACATCCCCATCGGCTCGACCGCGCGCAACGTGCTCACGGGGTACCTCGCGGTCGACTCGGAGGCGGGTGACGTCGCCGGAAAACCGGCGGCCGACTACGGCAAGCTGCGGCTGCTCACGCTGCCGCGCGACTCCACCGTGCCCGGGCCCAACCAGGCGGTGAGCAACTTCCAGGCGGACACCACGGCGCAGGACGAGCTGGCGATCCTCGACCAGCACGGCTCGACCGTGCGACGCGGCAACCTGCTGACGCTGCCGGTGGGCGGCGGCCTGCTCTACGTGCAGCCCGTCTACATCCAGGCGTCCTCGGGCGCGACGTACCCGTTGCTGCAGCGCGTGCTGGTGGCGTTCGGCGACCAGGTCGGGTTCGCCGGGACGCTCGACGAGGCGCTGAACCAGGTGTTCGGCGGCAGCTCCGGGGCGACGGCCGGCGACGCCGGCACGCAGGGGGAGACGCAGAAGGCCGCGGGCGGTGTCCCCGGGGCGACGCCCACCACCGGGCCGACCGCGACGCCGACGCCGACGACCACGACGCCGCCGGCCACCGGCGACCCGCGGACGGAGCTCGCCGACGCCCTGCAGCGTGCCAGCCAGGCGATGAAGGACAGCGACCAGGCGCTCAAGAACGGGGACTTCGCGGCCTACGGCGCGGCCCAGAACCGCCTCGACCAGGCGGTCCAGGACGCGCTCTCGGCCGAGAACCGCCTCGGCGCGCCGAGCCCCACGCCGACCGCGACGCCCTGACCGTCAGGGCTCGCGGCCGACGAGCCAGCCGCGCAGGCGGTCGGGGCAGTCCGTGATGACGGCGTCGACGCCCTGGCGCTCGGCGGTCTGCCACTCCCACGGCTCATCGAGCGTCCACACGGCGACCTCGTGCCCGGCGGCGTGGCGCCGGGCGACGAACGCCGGGTCGGCCAGCAGCAGCGCGCCGTCCGGGTTGACGGTGACGACGCCGAGCTCGTCGGCCAGGTCGTCCAGGCCCGCGGGGACCGCCTCGAGCAGCAGGCCCCGCCGCAGCTGGGGCGCCGCGTCGCGCAGCGCGGCCACGGTGCTCACCTCGAAGCTCTGCACGACGACCCGCGGGCCCAGGCCGGCGGCGAGGAGCGGCTCGGTGCACAGCGCGACGTCGTCCACCGACCAGGCGTCCTTGAGCTCGAGGAGCAGGTCGATGTCCCGGCGGCGCAGGAACGCGACGACCTCGTCGAACGTCGGCACGCGCTGGCCCGCGTAGGCGGGCGAGAACCAGGCCCCCGCGTCGAGCGACCGGATCTCGGCGAGGGTGTACGACGACACCGCCCCGGTGCCGTCGGTGGTCGCGTCGACCGTGTCGTCGTGGATGACCACCACCCGACCGTCCGCCGTGAGCTGCACGTCCATCTCGACGCAGTCCGCCCCCGCGCGCCACGCGGCCTCGAACGCGGCCAGCGTGTTCTGCGGCGCCACGGCCGAGTTCCCCCGGTGAGCGACGACCCTCATGACCACATCCCCCGTTCCTCGAGGACGGCGCGCAGCAGGTCAGCGCGGTCGGAGATGAGCCCGTCCACGCCCAGGTCCAGCAGCCGGCGCATCTCGTCGGTGTCGTTCACGGTCCACACGTGGACCCGCAGGCCCGCGGCGCGGGCGGTGCCGAGCGTGCGATGGTCCACCACGGTGAGGCCGGCGCCGCGCGCCGGCACCTGGAGGCAGTCCACGCGGCGCGCCAGCCAGCCCGCCGGCCGGCCGGCGCGGGCGCCGAGGACGAACCGCGCGATCTCGCCGGTCGCGGCCGAGCTGACCACCGGCCGCGTGAGGCGCCGCAGCGTCTCGCGGCGGCGGGCGGCCGAGAACGACGCGACGAGCACGCGGTCGTGCGCGCGGGTGCGCTCGATGGCCTCGGCGACGGGGAAGATCCCCGCCGGCTCCTTGACGTCGATGTTGACGCGCAGCCCGGGGAACGAGCCGAGCAGGTCCTCCAGCAGCGGCACGGGCTCCACGCCGCCGATGCGGGCGCGGCGCACCTCGCGCCACGGCAGGTCGCGCACCCGCCCGTGCCCGTCGGTGGTGCGGTCCAGCGTGGCGTCGTGCAGCGCGACGGCCACGCCGTCGGCGGTGGCGTGCGCGTCGGTCTCGACGTACCGGAAGCCCAGGTCGACGGCCGCGGCGAACGCCGCCATCGAGTTCTCCAGGCCGTCGCGCGAGAAGCCGCGGTGGGCGAGCGCCGCGAAGGGCGGGTCCAGGTAGCCGGTCACGGCGCGACCCGGGCCAGGAGCTCGACGACGGCCGCGAGGTAGGCGGCGCGGGGCTCGTCGGCCGAGAGCGTCAGGTCGTGGACGCCGCCGGCGACGACGCGCACGTCCACGTCGGGGCCGAGCCCGGGCGCGAGCCGAGCCAGCGTCCGCACGTCGAGCACGATGTCCTGCCGGTCGAGGTCGGGGTTGTCGTCGCGGTCCGGCCCGGACGAGTCGGAGTGCGCGACGAGCACCGGGCAGGCGATGTCCAGGCCGCGGGCGACGCGCGCCTGCCCCTGGCGCACCGCGGACAGCCACCCGGCCCGGGCCGGCACGCCCTCCGGCCGCTTGAGGCGGGTGTCGAAGTCCCAGCGGCCGCCATGGACCGCGAGCAGGTGCGTCGCGTACACGGACGGGCGGCTCGACAGCGGCGTCAGGGGCCGCAGCCGGGCCAGCGCGCGCAGCACCTCGTCGCCGACCATCGGCACGAAGACCGAGCCCGCGCCGAGGAAGGGGCTGTCGAGCACCAGTCCCTCGATGCCGCCGCGCTCGCGGTGCGCGTGCGCCCACAGCGCCGCGACGAGCCCGCCCGTCGAGTGGGCGTGGACGACGACCGGCGCACCGGGGTGCAGGCGCCGGGCGGTCGCGACGGCGGACGTGAGGTCGGTGCCCTGCTCACGCAGGTCGTCCTGGTAGTGCGGCACCTCGCCCAGGCGCCACGCGCGCCCCGCGCGTCGGGCGTCCAGCGCGAGGAACGCCCACCCGGCGGCCTCGACCGCGTCGGCGAGGTGCGTCTGGAAGAAGTAGTCGTTGTAGCCGTGCAGGTGCACCACGACGCCGCGCGGCCGGCGCAGGGCCTCCCGCCGGCGCACCAGCGCGTACGCCGGGTCGGAGCGGCCCGCCGCCACGGACGCCGCGGGCTGCCCGGCGACGACCGGTGACGCGGGTGCGCGCGCGACCACGAAGCCCGGCAGGTGCTCGTCGTCGGCCCAGGTCAGGCCCGCGTCGGGGTCGGTGCGCACGGGACAGGCCTACACCAGTTCGGGCGCGGCCGCCGCGACGACGTCGTGGCGGCCGTCGACCCGCCGCCCGGCGGGGAAACGGACGAGGGCGAACAGCACGAGCCCGACGAACAGCACGGCGACGATGCCGAGGATGCCCCAGTACTGGGCGCCGCCCCACCGGATCGCCAGGGTCCACGCCGCCGGCGCGAGGAAGGTCGCGACGCGGCCCGTGGTGGCGTACAGCCCGAACGACTCCGCCTCCCGGCCCTCGTCGGACATCCGCGCGAGGAGCCCGCGGCTGGCGGACTGCGCCGGGCCCACGCACGCCGACAGCACGAGCGCGGCGACCCAGAAGACGGTTGTGCCGCGGGCGTGCAGCACGAAGAGGGCGCCGGCGGACAGCACGAGCACCACGAGCGAGGCGGTGATGACGCGGCGCGGCCCGAACCGGTCGTCGAGCCAGCCGGCGGCGATGGTGAAGGCGCCGGCGACGACGTTCGCCGCGATGGCGAAGACGATGACCTGCGACGAGGTGAACCCGAAGGTCCCGGCCGCGAGCACCGCCCCGAACGTGAACACGCCGGTGAGGCCGTCCCGGTACACCGCGCTGGCGACGAGGTAGCCGAGCATCGAGCGGCGCGTGCGCCAGAGCCGCGCGACGTCCCGGCCGAGCTTGGCGTACGCGCGCAGCGGCGTGATCGCCTGCGGATCGCGCTCGGGGTGCTCCTTGACCGCGACGAGCACCGGGACCGCGAACACGGCCATCCAGAGCGTGGCCAGCGCGATGGCCGCCCGGATGTTCCACCCGTCCGTGCTCGTCACGCCGAACCAGCCGACGTCCGGGCTGATGAAGCCGACGAACAGGACGAGCAGCAGCACGATGCCGCCGACGTAGCCGGACCCCCAGCCGAGCCCGCTGACCCGGCCGAGGTTGCCGGGCGTGGTGATGCGGAGCAGCAGCGCGTTGTAGGCGACGGACGCGAGCTCGTAGAACACCGTGCCGACCGCCAGCAGCGTCACCCCCAGCACCACGGCGCCCGCCAGGTGGCCCGGCGTCGGCCGGACGAGCACCATGCCGGCCATCGCGAGCACCGTCACCAGGGTGTTCCACGCCAGCCACGGCTTGCGGCGCCCGGAGGCGTCGGCGAGCGCGCCGAGCGCGGGGGCCAGGAGCGCGACGCAGATGCCGGAGATGGTCATCGCGGTGCCGAGCCACTCGCTGTGCAGCGCGACGGTCGCCTTGACGTCCTGCCCCGGCTCCACGAACGTCTTCGACGTCAGCCAGACGGTGAAGACGAACGTGGTGACGACCGAGTTGAACGCGGCCGAGCCCCAGTCCCACGCGGCCCAGGCGACGACGGGCTTGCGCAGGAGCCGCTGCCGGCCGAGCGTACGGTCGGCAGCCGGGGCGTCGTCGTCGACGCGCGCGGCGGGGAGGGGGTCGTCAGCCACGCGCGGATCGTACGGCGCGGTGCCGCCGGCGGCCCGCGTGGCGCGACGAACGGACGGCGAACACGTGCGGACGACGAGGTGGCGGCCCTCGTCGTCCGCGGGTCAGGAGGCGGTCTGGTCGTCGACCGTCGCCTCCCCGGCGTCACGCTTGACGGCCTCGATGCCGTTCAGCGCGCCCTCCTCGCGGGTGTAGCCCTCGCCGCCGGTGGCGAACTTCGCGGCCCTGGGAACTTCTTCGTCGCGGGCCCGGACGGATGCAGCGGTAGGAGTGGGCGCACGGCGCGGCCAGCGGAGCGGTCAAGACCATGGGCGGAGCGCGGCGGCATGTTCGAGTACCCCGACGACGCGATCGCCGCCCTCGGCCGCGCCCTGGCGAACCTGGTCAACCTCACCAACCCCGAGCGCATCGTCGTCGGTGGCTGGGTCGGCATCCGGCGGATGGACGCGCTCGCAGACCGTATCGGCGCCGCGATCCTGCCGCTCGAGCAGCTCATCCGCGAGTCGCGCGGCTAGTGCCTCGGGCGTCCCACTCGCCCGAGCTCGCGCGGGCTCCGGCATCGACGCAGGCCAGGGCCCTCGGCGCCTCGCTCGTCCCCGCCGGGCGCACCAGCGGCGCAGCGGTGGCTTGGCGGCGCCGCTCCTTTGTACTATGGTTCCTAAAGACCTAAACAAAGGGGTTCAGTCATGCAGCGTCCGGCCTGGGGTGCCGATGTCACGCGGACCGCGGTCCTGGCGCTCATCGGTGCGCAGGGTCCGGTGTCCCGGGCCGAGCTCGCGCGCAGCCTCAAGGTGTCGGCCGCCCTCGTCACGCAGCTCACCCGGCAGCTCATCGCCGACAACCTGCTCGAGGAGCTCGACGTGGTGCCCTCCGCGGGGGGGCGCCCCGCTCGTCTGCTGGGGCTCACGTCGTCGGCCGGCAACGCGATCGGCGTCAAGGTCGTGGCCGACCACGTGGCCCTCGTCGAGGTGCAGATCGACGGCTCCGTGGTCCGCTCGGCGACCGAGCAGTTCGACGCGTTCGCGCCCGACGCCCTCGACCGGCTCTCCCGCATCGTCGGCGGGTTCCTGGCCGGCAGCACCCGGCCGCTGCTCGGGGTCGGCGTGGGGCTCCCCGGCAACGTGGACGTCGCGTCGCAGGGCGTCGTCGACTCCTCGCAGCTGCGCTGGCAGCAGTACCCGGTCGGGCAGACCCTCCGGCGGGACCACGGGCTGCCCGTGCTCGTCGAGAACAACGTCAACGCGCTGACCATGGCCGAGCGGCTCTACGGCGAGGGCCGCCACCACGACTCGTTCCTCGTGGTCACGCTCGGCACCGGCATCGGAGGCGGCCTCGTCGCCGACGGCGCGGTCGTCCGCGGCGCCTCGGGGGCCGCCGGCCAGGTGGGACACATCCCGGTGGTCCCGGGGGGCCCGCAGTGCCAGTGCGGCAACGCCGGCTGTCTCGAGGCGCTCATCGGCGAGCAGGCGCTCGTCGCCACCGCCCGCGACCGCGGCCTGCTCACCGCCGGCGGCATCGACCGCCTGCGGACCCTGGCCGACGGGGGCGACGCGGCGGCCCGCGCCGTCTTCCGGGAGGCCGGCGAGATGCTGGGGCGGACGCTCGCGGGCGTGGTCAACGTGCTCGACCCGGAGATCGTCATCTTCCTCGGGGAGGGGCTGGCCGCCTGGCGGCACTGGGCGCCCGGCTTCGAGCCCGCCTTCCGGGCCGGTCTGCTCCCGCAGCTGCGGGGGATCGGCATCAGCATCGAGAGCTGGCAGGACGACCGGTGGGCGCAGGGTGCGGCGAGCCTCGTGCTCGCCACGCCCTTCGACACCGACGGTCGCTCGGGCGAGCAGGGTCGTCTCGTGCGGCAGCGCCTCGTCGACCAGAGCCTGGCCGGGGGCCGGCCATGACGGTGCTCACCTCGCTCGACGGTCGGGTCGCGGCGCCGCCGACGACGATGCGGCGTCGCCGCCGCGGCTGGCGGAACGGGCTGACGATCGTCGCCTTCCTCGCGCCGAGCGCGGTCCCGCTCGCGGCGTTCGTCCTCTACCCGATGATCCAGGCCGCCTGGATCAGCCTGCACCGATGGAACCTCATCTCCGCGATGCAGTGGGTGGGCTTCGGCAACTACACCAAGCTCCTCGCCGACCCGAAGACCCGCGCGGCGTTCGGCCACACCCTGTTCTACGTCGTCGGCGAGATCCCGCTCGTCTTCGTCGGCGGCCTCGCGCTGGCGCTGGCGCTCAACGCGAAGCTCAAGGGCCGGTCGTTGCTGCGCGGGATCTACTTCCTCCCGGTGGTGACGAGCTGGATCGTCGTCGCCCTGGTGTGGCGCTGGTTGCTCAACCCGGCGGTGGGAGTGGTCAACCACGTCCTCGCGCTGGTGGGCATCCAGGGACCCGGGTGGTGGACGGACCCCCGCTGGGCGATGCCCTCGATCATCCTGGCCTCCGCCTGGAAGGACCTGGGCTTCGTCATGGTCATCCTGCTGGCCGGGTTGCAGTCGATCCCGGAGGACGTCAAGGAGGCGGCGCTCATCGACGGCGCCGGCGCGTGGCGGCGGCTGCTGTCGATCACCCTGCCGCTGCTGTCGCCGCAGATCTTCTTCGTCGTCGTCATCTCGCTCATCAACGGCTTCCAGGTGTTCGACCAGGTGTACGCGATGACCGGCGGCGGGCCGGCGGGTGCCTCCCAGGTCGTGGTCCAGCAGGTCTACGACCTGACGTTCCGGTACTCGCAGGCCGGGACGGCCGCCGCACTGTCGTGGCTGCTCTTCGTCGTCATCCTCCTCATCACCCTGCTCCAGACGTGGGGCCAGCGCCGGTGGGTGCACGATGCGTAGCCGCACGGGCGCGGGCCGCTGGGTGCTGTGGACGGTCGTCGTCCTCGGCGCGCTCGTCATGCTCTTCCCGTTCGTGTGGACGGTCGTCACCTCGATCTCCACCGGTGCTGGGCTGGACTCCACGCCGTCGCTCGTCCCGCAGCACGCCTCGTTCGGCGCCTACCTCGAGCTGTTCCGGCGCACGTCGTTCGCCCGGGTCGTGCTCAACTCGGCGATCATCGCCGTGGGCACCGTCGCGCTGCAGATCCTCACGAGCGCGCTCGCCGCCTACGTGTTCAGCCGGCTGCCGTTCCGCGGCCGCGGGGTCGTCTTCGGCGTCTACCTCGCCACGATGATGGTGCCGATGCAGGTCCTGCTCGTCCCGCTCTTCGTCGAGATGAAGTCGCTGGGCCTCATCGACTCCTACCTCGGCGTGATCCTGCCCGGGATGGCCAGCGCGTTCGGCGTCTTCCTGCTGCGCCAGGCGATGGGCACGGTGCCGCGCGAGCTCGACGAGGCGGCACGTCTCGACGGCGCGGGGCACCCGCGGATCTTCGGCCAGGTGGTCATGCCGCTGGTGACCCCGGCGGTCGCGACGCTCGGCGTCTTCGCCTTCATGAACAGCTGGAACGCGTTCCTCTGGCCGCTGGTGATCCTGCGGTCCCCGCAGCTGAAGACGCTGCCGCTCGCGCTGGCCGCCCTCCAGGGCCAGTACACGACGCGGTGGGACGTCGTCATGGCCGGGTCGGTCGTGACGATCCTGCCGATGCTCGCCGTCTACGTCTTCGCGCAGAAGTACGTCATCCAGTCCGTGGCCGGTTCCGGCCTCAAGTGACCCCGCAGCACGTGCCCATCCGTTCTCGTCAAGGGAGACCAGACATGTCTCGCACTCGCATCGGCGCCGTAGCCCTCGCGGCCGTCGGCGCCCTCGTCCTCGCCGCCTGCTCGAGCGGCGGTTCCGGGGCGTCGGCGACCTCCGGCCCCGCCGGTAGCGCGGCCGCGGCCCAGCCCGTCACCATCACGTACTCGAACTTCATCTCCAACGGCGGCAACGAGGCCAACCTCGCGAAGATCGTCACCGCGTTCGAGGCGGCGAACCCCGGCATCACGGTGAACGTCAAGACGCTGCCGTACGCCGACTACTACACCGCGCTGCAGACGGACGTCGCTGCCGGGACGGCGGCGGACGTCGTCGACGTGGAGTCCGCGACGTACGGCGCCCTGGCGGACAGCGGCGCTCTCGCCGAGCTCAAGGGCGTGGACGCCTCGCTCTACAAGCCGTCCCTCCTGGCGGCCTACCAGCGCGACGGCAAGCAGTACGGCCTGCCGAGCTCCTTCTCGACCGTCGTTCTCTTCTACAACAAGGACCTCTTCGACAAGGCCGGCGTCGCGTACCCGACGTCGAGCTGGACGTGGGCCGACGAGCAGGCCGCGGCGAAGAAGCTCACCGACCCGGCCGCGGGCGTCTTCGGCGACTACCAGCCGATCTCGTACAACGAGTTCTACAAGGCGGTCGCGCAGACCGGCGGCTCGTTCCTGTCGAGCGACGGCAAGAAGGCGGCGTTCAACTCCCCGCAGGGCATCGCTGCAGCGCAGTGGCTCGTCGGCAAGAACGGCACCGTGATGCCGACCGCCGCGCAGGGCGCGGGCACGCCGGACTTCGACAGCAAGCTGTTCCACGACGGCAAGCTCGCGATGTGGCACACCGGCATCTGGATGTTCGGCGCCAACGCCGACGTCTCGTTCACGTGGGACATCGCGGTCGAGCCCGGTGACACCCAGAAGGCGAGCGCGCTGTTCTCGAACGCCGTCGCCGTCACCGCGACCTCGAAGCACCAGGAGGCCGCGCAGAAGTTCGCGGAGTACCTGACGTCGTCCAAGACGATGGTCGACACGCGCCTTGCGGCGGGCTGGGAGCTGCCGACGGTCGCGGACGAGAGCCTGCTCGGTGCGTACCTCACGAAGGGCGACCCGACGAACCGCCAGGCGGTCTTCGACTCGCTCGACAAGACGGTGCTCGCCCCGTCCATCGGTGCCAACCAGAACCAGATGCAGGACGCAGTCACCGAGAAGCTCACCGAGGCAGCTGCGGGAAGGCTGTCGGTTCAGGATGCCCTGAGCCAGGCCGAGGCCGAGGTGAACGCGCTGCTCGGCTGAGCCGAGCAGCGCCCGTGGGGGTGGCGCCGGCGCTGGTCGGCGCCACCCCTGTCGGAACGACGGAAGGTACCCACACGTGACCATCGCATCGGTGGCGCGCGTCGCGGAGGCGTCGCTGCAGGTCGTGACCGACCTCCAGCTGCCGAACGGCGCGTACCCGGCGAGCCCCGACTTCGTCGCCTACCGCGGCTACTGCTGGTTCCGCGACGGCTCGTTCATCGCGGACGGCGTGTCCGCGGCCGGCGCGCCCGAGTCGGCGACCCGCTTCTTCGGATGGTGCGCCGCCACCATCTCCCGGTACGCGGACCGCATGACGGCCGCGGTCGAGGCGGCCCGCTCGGGCGCCCCGCTCGCCGACGAGGAGATGCTGCCCGCTCGCTTCACGTTCGACGGCGGCCTCGGCCTCGACCCGTGGTGGGACTTCCAGCTCGACGGGTACGGGACGTGGCTCTGGGCCCTCGTCGCGCACCTGCGCCGCCACCACCTGCCCGCTGATCCGTACCTGCCGGCGGTGCGCCTGACGGTCGACTACCTCGTGACCTCGTGGCACCGGCCCTGCTTCGACTGGTGGGAGGAGCACGCCGAACGCGTGCACGTCTCGACGCTCGGCTGCATCGGCGCCGGCCTGGAGGCGGTGGTCGCCGCCGGCCTCGTCGACGACGCGCGGGCGGAGGACGCCCGCGCGGCCGCCTCGGACATCCGCGCGCTCGTGCGGTCCGAGGGCACCGTCGACGGCCACCTCACCAAGTGGCTCGGTCGCAGCGACGTCGACGGCTCGCTCGCCGCGCTCGTCGCGCCGCTCGGCTGGCTGGCGCCCGACGACCCGGTCGCTGCGGCCACCGTGGCGGCGATCGAGGGCACACTGGCTGACGACCTCGGCGTGCACCGCTTCGCCGACGACGTGTTCTACGGCGGCGGCCGGTGGCCGCTGCTCACGGCGTTCCACGGCATGGCGCGGCTGGCGATAGGCGACGAGGCCGGCGCGCGGGCGGACCTCGACTGGATCGTGTCGACCGCGACCCACGAGGGCCTGCTGCCGGAGCAGGTGTCCGACCGGCTCATCGTCCCCGACGCCCTGCCGCGCTGGACCGACCGCTGGGGCACCGTCGCCACACCCCTGCTCTGGAGCCACGGCGAGTACCTGCGCCTGTGGGACGCGCTCGGCCAGCCCTGAATCCTCGAGAGGACACCATGACCCAGCACGACGAGCCGGTGCGCCACCGGCCCTCCGGCGACGGGCACCCGTACGCCGCCTCACCCGACCAGCGCGTCCCGGTGCTGCCGCAGGCGGGGGAGCCGTTCGCGGTGGGCGTCGTCGCCTCGCCCGACGTCGAGGCGATCACCTGCGAGCTCGCCGGCCCGGACGGCGGGCTCGCCACGGTCCCGATGGAGCCGGGCGCGGTCACCGGGGCGGACGCCGCCGCGCTCGCGGGTGGCGAGGGCCACCTCGCCGAGGCGCAGGCGGCGCAGGCGCGGGCGTCCGGGACCTGGCGCGCCACCCTCCCGGCGCTGCCGGCGGGGGAGCGCGGCCGCTACCGGTTCGTCGCCACCATGCGCGACGGGCGGGTGTTGACGGGACCCTGGCACGACGTCAGCGCGGGCGCGTGGGCCGGCGACGGCGGCACGCTCCTGGTCGACGGCCTGCCCGCCGAGCGCCACCCGCGGGTGGTGCCGGGGTCCGTGGCGTGGTGGCGCGACGCCGAGGGCGTGCGCCGCGCGCGCCTCGCGTTCCGCCTCGAGCCGCACGAGCACGTCGTCGGCTTCGGCGAGCGCTTCGACTCCCTGGACCAGCGGGGGCGGACGCCCGACGTCGTCGTCTTCGAGCAGTACAAGTCACAGGGCCGGTTCGGCCGCACGTACCTGCCGATGCCCTTCGCCCATGTCGTCGGCGGCGACGGCTGGGGCTTCCACGTGCGCTCGTCACGGCGCAGCTGGTTCGACGTCGGCGCCTCGGACGCCGGCCGGCTCGTGGTGGAGGCCGCCGTCGGCCCGGACGGGCGGCTCGAGGTGGACACCTGGGACGGGTCGGTCACCGACGTGCTGCGGGGCTTCCTCGACGACGTCGGGCACCCGCAGGAGCTGCCGGGCTGGGTCCACGAGCTGTGGGCGTCCGGCAACGAGTGGAACACGCAGGCGATCGCGACCGCGCGGATGGACACCCACCGCGAGCTCGACATCCCCGTCGGCGTCGTCGTCGTCGAGGCGTGGAGCGACGAGCTCGGCATCACGATCTTCCGGGACGCGCGGTACGAGGTGCACGACGACGGGTCGCCGCACCACCTGGGGGACTTCACCTTCCCCGGGGACGGGGCGTGGCCGGACCCGAGGGCGTGGGTCGACGACATGCACGCCCGCGGCACCAAGGTGGTGCTCTGGCAGATCCCGCTGCTCAAGACCGCGGGCACGATCGCCCGCGACGACCAGGACTGGCAGCCCGACGAGACGCGCCAGGTCCTCGCCGAGGGCGAGGCCCTCGTGACGTCGGGCCACGTGGTCCGCGAGGCGGACGGGACGGCGTACCTCAACCGCGGCTGGTGGTTCCCCCGGGCGCTCATGCCGGACCTCTCGACCGCGGCCGGCCGCGAGGCCTGGACGGCCTACCGCCGGTACCTGGTCGACGAGCTGGGCATCGACGGGTTCAAGACCGACGGCGGCGAGCACGCCTGGGGCGACGACCTGCGGTACGCCGACGGACGCCGCGGCGACGAGGGCAACAACCTCAACCCGGTGCACTACGCGCGGGCCTTCGGCGACCTGCTCCGCTCGGCCGGCAAGGCTCCCGTGACCTTCTCGCGCGCCGGGTTCACCGGGTCGCAGGCCCACGGCGTGTTCTGGGCCGGCGACGAGGACTCCACGTGGGAGGCGTTCCGCTCGTCCCTCAACGCCGGCATCTCGGCGGCGGCCTGCGGCATCGTCTACTGGGGCTGGGACATCGCGGGGTTCTCGGGACCGGTCCCGGACCCGGAACTGTACGCGCGGGCGGTGGCCGCGTCCACGTTCATGCCGGTGATGCAGTACCACTCCGAGTTCCACCACCACCGCCCACCGCTGCGGGACAGGACCCCGTGGAACGTGGCCGAGGCGGCCGGTGACCCGACGGTGGTCGACGCCTTCCGCCGGTACGCCCACCTGCGCACGCGGCTGCTGCCGTACCTCGCGGCCCAGGCGGCTGAGTCGGTCCGCACGTCGCGACCGCTCATGCGTGGGCTGTTCGTCGACCACCCCCACGACGAGGCCGTGTGGGCCCGTCCGCACGAGTTTCAGCTCGGCGACGACGTGCTGGTGAGCCCGGTGACCGAGCCGGGGGTGTCGCACTGGTCGACGTACCTGCCGGCGGGGGACTGGGTCGACGCCTGGGACGGGTCGCGGCACCGCGGTGGCCAGGTGGTCGACCGGTCGGCTCCGCGCGACGTCGTCCCGGTGTACCTGCGTGCGGAGGCCGAGGCCGCGCTGCGTCCGCTCTTCGGCTCCTGAGGTGCGCGCCGGCTGCGTGGACGCCGACCCGGACCGGTTCCGGCTAGAACCCCTCGGGGTGCTGCGGCACGTAGGGCGTGGCGAGGGCCGCGAGCTCGTCGGCGGTGAGCGTGATCTCCAGGGAGGCGATCGCGTCGTCGAGGTGCTCGGGCTTCGTCGCGCCGACGATCGGCGCGGTGACCGCCGGCTGCTGGCGCACCCACGCGAGGGCCACCTGCGCCATCGGCACGCCGCGGGCGGCGGCGATCGTGGCCACGGCGTCGACGATCGCGCGGTCGGCGGCCTCCTGCTGGTGGTAGAGCGTGGCGCCGAACTCGTCGGCCTGGGTCCGCATGGTCGTCGTGCCCCACGGCCGCGTGACGCGGCCGCGCGCCAGCGGGCTCCACGGGAGGACGCCGACGCCCTGGTCGAGGCAGAAGGGGTGCATCTCGCGCTCCTCCTCGCGCATGAGGAGGTTGTACTGGTCCTGCATCGAGACGAACCGGGTCCAGCCGGCCAGGTCCGCCGTGTACTGCATCTTCGCGAACTGCCACGCGAACATCGACGAGGCGCCCAGGTAGCGCGCCTTGCCGGCCTTCACCACGTCGTGCAGCGCCTCCATGGTCTCCTCGACCGGCACGGTCGGGTCGAAGCGGTGGATCTGGTAGAGGTCGACGTAGTCGGTGCCCAGCCGGCGCAGGCTGGAGTCGATGGCGTGCATGATGTGCGCCCGTGACAGGCCGGCGCCGTGCGGTCCGCCGTACATGCGGCCGTGGACCTTGGTGGCGATGACCACCTCCTCGCGCTGGGCCAGGTCCTTCAGCGCGCGCCCGACGATCTCCTCGCTCGTCCCGTCGGAGTAGACGTCCGCGGTGTCGAACGTGGTGATGCCCGACTCGAGCGCCCGCCGCAGGAACGGCCGGCTCTTGTCCTCCGGCAGGCTCCAGGCGTGCGACCCGCGTCCTGGGTCGCCGTAGCTCATGCACCCCAGGACGATCGCCGACACCCGCAGTCCGCTGGTCCCGAGCTGGATGTACTCCATCGTGCGCTCCTTCGAAGACGACCCTCGTGGCCGGTCACCAGTCTGCCCCCGGGCGCCGACGTCCCGCCGCGCGACGCCAGGCCAGCCGGAACGTCGCGGAGTCGACCGGCAGCGGCACGTCGAACCGCTCGCCGGGCGCGCCGACGACTTTGGGGTGGCCGGTGCTCACGGTTGCGACCTCGGGCCGCACGTGCAGCACGTGCACGAGGCGGGTCTCGCCGGAGCCGTCCGTCCACGCCCACACACGGCCGAGGCTGGCCAGGCCGCGGTCGACGACGCGATCGAGCGCATGTCCCGTCCCTCAGCCCGGCTGCGACGCGACCCGCGGTCGCCGCAGGGGGCGCGCCGGGACGAGCAGCGCCACGCCGCTGACCAGGACGGCCGGCAGGAAGAAGAGTCCGATGGTCAGCATGCCGGCGAGGCACAGGAGCCAGAGCGGGACGGTGCAGGCGACGATCGCGGCCGTCCGGCCGCGGTGCGGCCACAGCGCGTGGGTCGCGACGAGGAGCACAGGCGCCGCGAGCAGCCAGAGCACCCATCGTCCGTTGACGTCGACGAGGCTGGCGGTCGACGTCGCACCGGCCAACCCACCCCCGCTGTAGGCGGGGAAGCCCAGGAGGAACGCGGCGGCCGCCACGGCGAGCGCGAGCGCCGCCAGCTGCACCAGGCGCCGGGCGTCGGCGAATCCGCGCACCGCCCCAGGGTGGTCCCGCGGCGCGACGGCCGCCAGGCCGGTGGCCCGCCGCCTACGGCTCGAAGTGGTAGCCCGCACCCGGGTGCGTGATGACGTGCCGGGGGTTGGCCGGGTCGACCTCGAGCTTGCGGCGCAGCTGGGCGCTGTAGACCCGCAGGTAGTTGGTCTCCTCGGCGTAGCCCGGGCCCCACACGGCCTGCAGCAGCTGCACGCGTGGCACGAGCCGGCCGGCGTTGCGCACGAGCACCTCGAGCATGGCCCACTCGGTGGGCGTGAGGCGCACCTCGGCGCCGCCGCGCAGCACCAGGCGCCGGGCGAGGTCGATCTCGAGGTCGCCGGCGACGACGACCGTGTCGCTGGCCTCGTCGACCGGCTGGGCGCGCCGCACGGCCGCGCGCAGCCGCGCGAGCAGCTCGTCCATGCCGAACGGCTTGGTGACGTAGTCGTCCGCGCCCGCGTCCAGGGCGTCCACCTTGTCCTCGCCGTGCTGCCGCGCGGACAGCACGACGATCGGGACCCGCGTCCAGCCGCGCAGGCCGGTGATGACCTCGAGGCCGCTCATGTCCGGCAGGCCCAGGTCGAGCAGCACCACGTCCGGGTGCCACGCGGCGGCCTCGCGCAGCGCGGACCGGCCGTCGGTGCTCACGCGCACGTCCCAGCCCACGGCGCGCAGCGTGATCGCCAGCGCCCGGGCCAGGCCCGCCTCGTCGTCGACGACGAGCACGCGCGACTGCGTCACGCCGCCACCTCCTCGCGCGGGATGCGCAGCACCATGGTGAGGCCCCCGCCGGGCGTGTCCTCGGCGGAGAGCTCGGCACCCACCGCGCGGGCCAGGCCGTCGGCCACCGCGAGCCCCAGCCCGACGCCCTCCGGGTGGCTGTCGGACAGCCGCCGGAAGGGCTCGAAGATCGCCGCCCGGTCCGCCTCGCTCACGCCGGGACCGCGGTCGACGACGCGGACCTCGACGTCGTGGTCGCTCGCGGACGCCAGCACCAGCACCCGCTCGCCGGCCGGGGAGTGCCGCACCGCGTTCGAGGTGACGTTGTCGAGCACGCGCTCGAGCAGGCCCGGGTCGGTGTGCACCAGCGGCAGGTCCTCGGGGACCTCGAGCCGCACGCTGCGCCCGTACGGCTCGACGACGCCCGGCACCACCTCCTCCAGGCTCGCGGCCCGCAGGGCCGGGTGCAGCCCGCCCGCCTGGAGGCGGGACATGTCCAGGAGGTTGTCGATGAGCCGCTCGAGCCGGGTGGTGGCAGCCGCGAGCGTGAGCACCAGGTCGGTGCGGTCGTCCTCCGCCAGGGCCAGGCCGGGCGCCGTGAGGGCGTCGACCGCCGTGCGGATGGTGGCCAGCGGCGTGCGCAGGTCGTGCGACACCGCGGCGAGCAGCGCGGTCCGCGCGGCGTCGGCCTGCTCGAGCACCCGCGCCTGCTCGGCCTGGGCCCGCAGCCGGCGCTGCTCCATGACCACGCCGGCCTGCGAGGCGAATGCGTCGAGCGCGCGGCGGTCGCCCGCGGGCAGGGGACGGCCGGAGAGGGCCAGCGCGCGACGGTCGTCCACGTCCGCGACCGTGGTGGCGTCGCCCGGCGAGGCCGGAGGCTCGTCGCCCGCGACCGCGACCGCGGTCCACGTGGTGCCCTCGCCACGCTCCAGCAGCGCGACGGCGCCCTGGCCGAACGTCTCCCGCACCCGCTCGACGACGGCCTCCGCGGTGTTCTCGCCCGAGAGCACGGAGCGGGAGACCGAGGCGAGCGCGGACGCCTCGGCCCGGCTGCGGAACGCCTCGGCGGAACGGCGCGCCGCCAGGTCGACCACGCTGGCGACGGCCACCGCGACGAGCACGAAGACGGCGAGCGCGAACGCGTTCTCCGGCTGGGCGATGGTGAAGCGCCGGACCGGCTCGGTGAAGAACCAGTTGAGCGCGAGGAAGCCGATGACCGCCATGGCCACGGCGGGCCAGAGGCCGCCCAGCAGGGCCACCGCGACCGTCCCGGTGAGGAACACCATGAGGTCGGTGGCCAGCCCCAGGTGCGTGCGCGCCGGCAGCAGGGCCGCCGTCAGCGCCGCCGGCAGGGCGATCGCGGCGACCCATCCCGCGACCTGCCGCGGGCGCGAGAGCGCCGACGAGCGGCTGAGCCGGGGCATCCCACCGCGCGCGAGCTGGTGCGTGACCAGGTGCACGTCGATCGAGCCCGCGAGGCGGGCGATCTCGACGTCCGTGGACTCCGCCAGCGCCTGGCGCCAGCGCGACCGGCGGGTGACGCCCACGACGATCATCGTCGCGTTGACGCCCGTGGCGAAGTCGACCACGGCGCCGGCCACGTGCTCGCCCACCACCGTGTGGAACGTGCCGCCCAGGGACTCGACGAGCTGGCGGTGCGCGGCGAGCGCCTGTGGCGGCGCGCCCGGCAGGCCGTCGGTGACCAGGACGTGCACCGCGAGCAGCTCCGAGCCGGGGGAGCGCTGGGCCAGGCGCGCCCCGCGGCGCAGCAGGGTGTCGGTCTCCGGGCCGCCGGTGACGGCGACGACGATGCGCTCGCGGGCCGGCCAGGGGGCGCCGATGGCGTGCTCCTGCCGGTACGCAGTGAGCGCGTCGTCCACGCGGTCGGCCAGCCACAGCAGCGCCAGCTCGCGCAGCGCGGTGAGGTTCCCCACGCGGAAGTACGACGAGAGCGACGCGTCGATCTGCTCGGCCTGGTAGACGTTGCCGTGCGCCAGGCGGCGGCGCAGCGCCTGCGGCGACAGGTCGACGAGCTGGATCTGGTCCGCGGAGCGCACCACGGCGTCCGGCACCGTCTCGCGCTGGCGCACGCCGGTGATGGCCTCGACGGCGTCGACGAGCGACTCCAGGTGCTGCACGTTGACGGTGGTGATGACGTCGATGCCGGCCACGAGCAGGTCCTCGACGTCCTGCCAGCGCTTGGGGTGCCCGCTGCCCGGGGCGTTGGTGTGCGCCAGCTCGTCCACCAGCACCACCTGCGGTGCGCGCGCCACCACGGCCGGCACGTCGAGCTCGGTCAGGCCGACGCCGCGGTACGCGACGGTGCGGCGCGGCACGAGCTCGAGGCCCTCCGCGAGGGCCGCCGTCGCCGGCCGGCCGTGGGTCTCCAGCAGCCCGACGACGACGTCCGTGCCGCGCGCCGCGCGGCGGTGGGCCTCGTCGAGCATGGCGTAGGTCTTGCCGACGCCGGGCGCCGCCCCGAAGTAGACGATGAGGCGCCCGCGGTCGCGGTCACCGGCGTTCATGCGGCCATCCTCTCGCCCGGGGGGTGCGGCACGAGGCGTGCGGGCGCCTCACGCGCCGACTCTCCCGCACCGCGGGCCGTCGTCGCGGCGTCCTGACGCATCACGTACGCGCCCTGACGGGATCTTGACGGCCCGCCGCGGGCCGTCAGGGGACCGTCAGCGTTGGAGCCGTGGGGTGTATGCGTTCCGTCAGGGAGCCGGCCGGGCGCCGCCGGCGGTGGTTGAGTGTGAGAAGGCGCCGGTCCTCGGCGCGCGGTCCCGATGGGTCCGCCCGCGTGCACACCGCGTGCGAAACGGAGTTCCTCGTGCTGGACGTCGTCTACGTGCTGGGCGTCATCGTCCTGTTCGTGGTGGTCGGGCTCGTCGCGAAGGCGGTCGAGAAGCTGTGATCGTCTTCACCGTGGCGGCCGCCGTCCTCGGGCTGGCCGCGCTGGTCTACCTCGTGTACGCCCTCGTCAAGCCCGAGCGCTTCTGATGGCGCCGTGGTTCCAGGCGGCCCTCGCGCTGCTCACGGTCGCGATCGTCCTCGCCGCGGCCCACCGGCCGCTCGGCGACTACATGGCGTGGGTCTACACCAGCCCGAAGGACCTCCGGTTCGAGCGCGGGCTGTACCGGGTCCTCGGCGTCGACCGCCGCGGCGAGCAGTCGTGGCGCTCCTACGCGCGCTCGCTCCTGGCGTTCTCGCTCGTCGGGGTGCTGCTCCTCTACCTGCTCCAACGCGTGCAGGCATGGCTGCCGTACTCGCTCGCGCTGCCGAACGTGTCGCCGCAGATCTCGTTCAACACGGCGGTCTCGTTCGTGACCAACACCAACTGGCAGTCGTACACGCCGGAGCAGACGCTCGGCTACACGGTGCAGCTCGCCGGTCTCGTGGTGCAGAACTTCGTCTCCGCGGCCGTCGGCATGGCCGTGGCGGTGGCCCTGGTGCGCGGCTTCGCCCGCCGGACGTCGCCCACCATCGGCAACTTCTGGGTGGACCTGGTGCGGGGCACGTTCCGCATCCTCCTGCCCCTCGCGCTCGTCGCCGCGGTGGTGCTGCTCGCGGGCGGCGTGATCCAGAACTTCGACCCCGTCCACACCGTCACCACCGTCGCCGGCGGCACGCAGACGCTGCCGGGCGGGCCGGTGGCCTCGCAGGAGGCGATCAAGGAGCTGGGCACCAACGGCGGCGGGTTCTTCAACGCCAACTCCGCCCACCCGTTCGAGAACCCGGGCGCGGGGACGAACCTCGTGGAGATCGTGCTGATGCTGCTCATCCCGTTCTCGCTGCCGCGCACGTTCGGTCGCATGGTGGGCGACCGGCGGCAGGGGTACGCCATCGCGGCCGCGATGGGCGTGATCTTCATCGCCTCGTTCGTCGCCCTGACCGCCTTCGAGCTGCACGGTGCCGGGACGGCGCCCCAGCTCGCCGGCGGGGCGATGGAGGGCAAGGAGCAGCGCTTCGGCGTGGTGTGGACGTCGCTGTTCGCGACGACCACGACCCTGACGTCCACGGGCGCCGTCAACGGGATGCTCGACTCGTTCACCGCGCTCGGCGGCATGATGCCGCTGCTCAACATGATGACGGGCGAGGTCGCGCCCGGCGGTGCGGGGTCGGGTCTCTACGGCATGCTCATCGTCGCGATCGTCGCGGTGTTCCTCGGCGGCCTCATGGTGGGGCGCACGCCCGAGTACCTGGGCAAGAAGCTCGGCGCCCGCGAGATCAAGCTGGCCAGCCTCTACATCATCGTGACGCCGGCGCTCGTGCTCGTCGGAACGGCGCTGAGCTTCGCGATCCCCCCGGTGCGCGCGAGCGTGGTGGGGACCTCGATCCTCAACCCGGGCGTCCACGGCCTCACGGAGGTGGTGTACGCCTTCACGTCGGCCGCGAACAACAACGGGTCCGCGTTCGCCGGGCTGAACGCCGGCACACCGTGGCTGACCACCGCGCTGGGCGTGACCATGCTCCTCGGCCGGTTCGTGCCGATCGTGCTGGTGCTGGCCCTCGCCGGCTCGCTCGCCGCTCAGGACAGGGCCCCGGCGACGGCCGGGACCCTGCCGACGCACCGGCCGCTGTTCGTCGGCCTCGTCGTCGGCGTCGTCGTCGTGGTGGCGGCCCTGACCTTCTTCCCCGTGCTCGCGCTGGGCCCCCTGGCGGAAGGACTCGTCTGACCATGCCCACCCTCACCACCGCACCCGCGCGGCCCGCGGCCGAGCGCCGGCCCGCGCGGGTCGCCGGCGGGGCGTTCTCCTGGTCGCAGGTCCGCGCGTCCACGCCCGGCGCGCTGCGCAAGCTCGACCCGCGCGAGCAGTGGCGCAACCCGGTGATGTTCGTCGTCTGGGTCGGCGCCGTGCTCACCACCGCTCTGGCGGTCGCCGAGCCGTTCCTCGGCGGCCCCGGCTCGTCCGGCGGCACCCCGGTGCCGTCGTCGTTCACGTGGGCGATCGCCGTCTGGCTCTGGCTCACCGTGCTCTTCGCCAACCTCGCCGAGGCGGTGGCCGAGAGCCGGGGGCGTGCGCAGGCCGACAGCCTGCGCAAGACCCGCACGAGCACGGTCGCCCACCGCGTGGTGCAGTACGACGAGTCGGGCGACCCCGACGCGGCGAGGGCAGCCATGCAGGACGTGCACTCCCCGGACCTGGCGCTCGGCGACGTCGTCGTCGTGTCCGCCGGCGAGACCATCCCCGGCGACGGGGACATCGTCGCGGGCATCGCGTCGGTGGACGAGTCGGCGATCACGGGGGAGTCCGCCCCGGTGATCCGCGAGTCGGGCGGCGACCGCAGTGCCGTCACCGGCGGGACGCGGGTGCTGTCCGACCGGATCGTCGTGCGCATCACGTCGAAGCCCGGCGAGACGTTCGTCGACCGGATGATCGCCCTGGTCGAGGGCGCGCAGCGGCAGCGGACGCCGAACGAGATCGCGCTGTCCATCCTGCTGGCCGCGCTGACGATCATCTTCGTCGTCGTCTGCCTGGCCCTGAACCCGATCGCGGGCTACGCGGCGAAGCCCGTGAGCATCACCGTGCTGGTGGCGCTGCTCGTCTGCCTCATCCCGACGACGATCGGGGCGCTGCTGTCGGCCATCGGCATCGCGGGCATGGACCGGCTCGTGCAGCACAACGTCCTGGCGATGTCGGGGCGCGCGGTCGAGGCGGCCGGCGACGTGTCCACGCTGTTGCTCGACAAGACCGGCACCATCACGTACGGCAACCGGCAGGCGACGGAGTTCCTGCCCCTGAGGGGCGTGGAGCCGCAGGAGCTGGCGCGGGCGGCCGCCCTGTCCTCGCTGGCCGACCCGACCCCCGAGGGCACGTCGATCGTCGACCTC
Source organism: Actinomycetes bacterium (assembly GCA_021793115.1). The sequence goes on from JAJYTJ010000002.1 coordinate 29,199, forward strand.
GCCCGCCGCCAGGGAGTGGCGACCGGGGACGGGGCCTCGGCCCCCGCCGCGGGCACGTTCGTGCCGTTCTCCGCGCAGACCCGGATGTCCGGCCTCGACCTGCCCGACGGCACGCTGATCCGCAAGGGGGCCGGCAGCGCGATCGCCGCCTGGCTGGCCGAGCAGGGGGCGGCACTGCCTGACGACCTCGCCGCCGACCTGGAGGGGCTGGTCGAGCCGGTCGCCCGCTCCGGCGGCACGCCGCTCGTCGTCGCCCTGGCCGAACCCGGCCGGCCGGGCCGGGTCCTCGGCGTGGTGCAGCTGAAGGACGTCGTCAAGGAGGGCATCGCGCAGCGGTTCGCGCAGATGCGCGCCATGGGGATCCGCACCGTGATGATCACGGGCGACAACCCGCTGACCGCCGCGGCGATCGCGCAGGAGGCGGGCGTCGACGACTACCTCGCGGAGGCGACGCCGGAGGACAAGCTCGCGCTCATCCGTCGCGAGCAGGAGGGCGGCCGGCTCGTCGCGATGACCGGCGACGGCACCAACGACGCCCCCGCGCTGGCCCAGGCGGACGTCGGCGTCGCGATGAACACCGGCACGTCGGCCGCCAAGGAGGCCGGCAACATGGTCGACCTCGACTCCGACCCCGCCAAGCTCGTGAGCATCGTCGAGATCGGCAAGCAGCTGCTCATCACGCGCGGCGCGCTGACCACGTTCTCGATCGCCAACGACGTCGCCAAGTACTTCGCGATCATCCCGGCGATGTTCATGGGGGTGTACCCCGGGCTCGGCGCGCTCAACGTCATGCACCTGCACTCGCCCGCGTCGGCGGTGCTGTCGGCCGTCATCTTCAACGCGGTGATCATCGTGCTGCTCATCCCGCTGGCGCTGCGCGGGGTGCGGTACCGGCCGGTCGGCGTCTCCCAGACGCTCGCCCGGAACCTGCTGGTCTACGGCGCCGGCGGCATCGTCGCGCCCTTCGTCGGGATCTGGCTCGTCGACCTCGTCGTGCGCCTCATCCCCGGATTCTGAGAGCGACGGGAGCAGGTGCCATGAGCGGATCCTCGGCGGGCGCGAGCGGGCGTATGTACGGCGTCGCCGTCCGGGCGATGGTGGTGTTCACGCTCGTCGTGGGCGTGGGATACACGCTGCTCGTCACCGGTATCGGGCAGCTCCTGCTGCCCGCGCAGGCCCGGGGCTCGGTGGTGACCGGGCCCGACGGCACCGTCGTCGGGTCCGCCCTCATCGGCCAGTCGTTCACCGGGGCCGACGGGACCCCGCTGCCGCAGTACTTCCAGTCCCGGCCGTCGGCGGCGGGCAAGGGGTACGACGCCACCGCCTCGTCGGGCTCGAACTGGGGACCGGAGAACCCCGACCTCATCGCGGCCGTCACGGCCCGCAAGGCGCAGGTCGCGGCGTTCGACGGCGTGAGCCCGTCCCAGGTGCCGCCCGACGCGGTCACCGCCTCGGGCTCGGGCCTCGACCCGGACATCAGCCCGGCGTACGCGGCGATCCAGGTGGACCGCGTCGCGGCCGCGCGGCACCTTCCGGTCGACGAGGTGCGGGCGCTCGTCGCCGCGCACACGCAGGGAAGCCCCTGGGGGTTCCTCGGCGAGCCCACCGTCAACGTCGTCGAGCTCAACCTCGCGCTGGACGCCCTGGCGCGCTGACGGCGCTGGCCCAGGCGCCTTCCCGGCCTCCCGGCGCCTGCCCGGCCCGGCGCCGGGCAGGATGGGCCGGTGCAGGATGGGCCGGTGCCGTGGTTCGAGTTCGACGCCCCGCTCTGGCGCTGGGAGGCCCGCGCCAACGACGTCTGGACCTTCGTCAGCCTGCCGGAGGCGCTGTCCGACGAGCTGCTCGAGCTCGGCGAGCCGTACGCGCGCGGCTTCGGCTCGCTGCGCGTCGAGGTGGCGGTGGGGGACACCGTGTGGCGCACCTCGGTGTTCCCGGACGGGGCGCGCCGTGCCTACGTGCTGCCGGTCAAGCGCGCCGTGCGCGAGGCCGAGGGGCTGGCCCTTGGCAGCGCCGCGCGCGTGCGGTTGCGGCTCGTCGACCTGGACGTGCCCGGCGGCCGGGCTGACGGGCACGCGGCGGTGCGCCGGGCGCGTCGCTCGCCGGCGTAGCCGATCGCAGCCGCCGAGCGGTGGCCGGTCGGGCTCGGGTGCCGCGCCACAGCGCCGGCCCCTCGGGCCAGCCGGTCGGAACGTGGCGCGGTGGCCCTTCGGCCTGGCCGATCGGACCGTAGAGCCACGGCCCGTCGGGACAACCCGTCGTGGCCTCAGAACGGTGGCTCGTCGGGGTAGCCCCCGCCGCCGCGGCGGGGCGGGTTGAGCAGCTCGGTGCGGCCGTGGTCACCGGGGGTGACGCGGTAGCGCAGGCCGGCGGGCGTGCGCCACTCGAATACCCCGGCCTCCACCTGTCGCAGCGTGAAGCCACCGTCGGTCTTCAGGCGGTGGCAGCGCTCGGACAGTGGCCCCAGGTTGTCCGCCGAGGTGGTGCCGGGCAGCGAGGAGCCGTTGGCCGGGGTGCCATGGAACTCGGTGGTGTGGTCGAGGTCGCACCGGTCCGCGGGCACGCTGCAGCCGGGACTGGCGCAGCACCCGTCCCGCGCGGTGACGTGCGCCACGAGCGCGGCGGGTGGTCGGTACCGGTCGCGTCCCACGTCGAGCACCGCGCCACTCAGGGGGTCGGTGACGATCCGCCGCCACGTGCCACCCATCGCGAGGGCACGGGCCTGCTCGGCGGGGACGGGTCCCAGCCCGGCCAGCTCGGCAGGCTTCTCGTCCATCCCCAGCAGCGTCGACAGGGCCACGGTCACGTCGATGCGGACCTTCGGGACGCGGATGCGTGGTGCCCTCCGTCGCGACGGGGCCCCTTCGCCGTCGACGCGCTCGGACGCCTCGCGCTCGTTGGCCGCGCCCGCAAGGAGGGCGTCGCCCGCGGCGAGGGCCGTGAGCGTGTCGGCGCGCAGCTGGTCCAGCGTCCGCGGGTCACCGGCGGCGCGAGCGGTTCGGGCGGTCGAGTCGAGCGTGCCGTCGACCCGTGCCGCGTCGACGGCCGGCAGCACGGCCCAGATGCCGGCCATGCCGTCCGGGAGGCGGCGCGGGTGGCACACGTGCCGGGATGCGAGCGCCCTCGGCAGGCGGACCGCGGCGTCCTCAGGCTCGAGGGTCAGCAAGGCCCGGTCGACGTCTGCGGCCAGCTGCGTCGGCGTCCGCAGCGCGGCGCGGGGGAGCACCTGGTCGAGCACGGGCCACGTCAGCTGGTACGCGCGGCCGGCCAGTCGGTCCGTCAGCACGTGCAGCTTGGGGGTGTCCACGAGGCCGGCGCTGACCGCCTCGGCCACCGGCAGCAGCTCCGCCTCCAGCGCGCGCCCGTCGCGCACCAGCCTGTTCGCCGCCCGCTTGGACCAGCCGAGCCGCATCGCCAGCTCGTCGCCCGCCACGCACGTCCGGGACGGCAGGGGCAGGTCCCAGTCGGGGTTCATGGACGCGCGGCGCGACAGCTCGGCCGCCAGGAGGCACGCTCGCTGGTGCGCCCACGCGGCGAGCTTCTCGGCCGCCGCAACTGCCTCCACCAGCACCGTGTCGTCGAGCGCGGCCGGGTCGGCGATCTCGAGCACGGAGGCGAGGTCGCCGCCGGGCAGCGCGGTCCCCATCTCGGCCAGCGAGGCCCACGGTGCGCACGCCAGGTCCAGCAGCTCGTCCTCGCTCAGCGGCGCGGGCTCGCTCTCGACGCTGGCCGCCCACGGGGCGTCCTCGGCTGGGGCGTCGGGCATCGCGGTGAGGCGCTCGGCGACGACGGATGCGAACACGTGTTCGATCATACCCTCACGCCGCGCGCGCGTCCAGACCGCCGGGGGGCGTTCGCCCAGAGCGAGGCGCTGCGAGCGACGGCGGGCGGCGACGCGACGGAGCGCTGACGAGGGGGCGCTCCGCGGCGAGGCGTGGACGGCGTCGCGCCCGGCCCGGGCCGTCCGCTGCAAGCGCGGGGACGCCGTCCCAGGGTGTCCGTCGGGAAGCATCGGGACCTCGGCGCGACGGCGTGAGGGACGCAGCCGCGCCCCTCACGCCGTCGCTCGTCACCGCACGGTGGTGTACGCCCGCACCGCGACGACGTACGCGATGATGCCGATCCCGACCATCCACGCCAGCGCGACCCAGATGTCACCACCCGCCGCCTGCCCCTCCATGAGGGCGCGCAACGTCTGGACCACCGAGGTCACCGGCTGGTTCTCGGCGAACCACCGGACCGGTCCGGGCATCGTCGAGGTCGGCACGAACGCCGAGCTGAGGAACGGCAGGAAGATCAGCGGGTAGGCGAACGCGCCCGCGCCGTCGACGGACGTGGCGGTGAGGCCGGGGATGACGGCGATCCACGTCAGCGCGAGCGTGAACAGCGTGAGGATCCCGACGACCGCGAGCCAGCCGAGGAACCCCGCGCGCGGCCGGAAGCCCGTGGCGAACGAGACGCCGACGATGACGACCGTGGTGACCGTGTTGGACACCAGCGAGGTCAGCACGTGCGACCACAGCACCGAGGAGCGTGCGATCGGCATCGTCGTGAACCGCGCCGTGATGCCCGTCTGGGTGTCGCTGAACAGCCGCACCGCCGTGTACGCCACGGACGAGGCGACCGCGATGAGCAGGATGCCCGGCAGCAGGTAGTTGGTGTAGTTGCCGCCGCCCGTCTGGATGGCCCCGCCGAACACGTAGCGGAACAGCAGCAGGTACGCGATGGGCATGACGGCGACGGTGATGATGGTGTCCGGGCTGCGGACGATCGCCTTCATGAGGCGCCCGGTGAGGGCCGTGGTGTCGTGCACCATGGTCAGCTCGCCTCCTTCGTGCCGGTGATGGCGAGGAAGATCTCCTCGAGGGTGGGCTGCTTCTCGACGTACTCGACCGTCGCGGGCGGGAACATCGCCTTGAGCTCGGCGAGCGTGCCGTCGGCGATGATCACGCCGCCGTGCAGGATCGCGATGCGGTCCGCGAGCGCCTCGGCCTCGTCGAGCATCTGGGTGGTGAGCAGGATCGTCGTCCCGCCGTCGGCGAGCTCCTTGACGGTGCGCCACACCTCGAGGCGGGCCTCGGGGTCCAGCCCGGTGGTCGGCTCGTCGAGGACGACGACGGCCGGCGCCCCGACCAGGCTCATGGCGATGTCCAGGCGGCGGGTCATGCCCCCGGAGTAGGTGCCGACCCGCCGGTCCGCGGCCTCGGTGAGCCCGAACCGGGCGAGCAGGCCGGTGGCCACCGCCGCCGGGTCCGGGACGCGCCGCAGGGTCGCGACGAGCTCGACGTTCTCGCGGCCGGTCAGCACCCCGTCCACGGCGGCGAACTGCCCCGTCAGCGATATCGACCGGCGCACCGCGGCGGCCTGGGTGACGACGTCGTGGCCCGCGACCGACACGCTGCCGCCGTCTGGCCGCAGCAGCGTCGCGCAGACGTTGATCGTCGTCGTCTTGCCGGCGCCGTTGGAGCCGAGCAGCGCGACGATCTGGCCGGGTTCCACCTCGAGGTCGACGCCGCGCAGCACGGCGTTGTCGCCGAAGGACTTGGTGAGGTGGTGGATCGAGATCGCGGCGGTCATCGGATCCTCCTAGGCGACGAAGGGCTCGGGCCGGCGCACGACGACGTCGCCGTAGCCCGTGCTGGCGTGGATCTCGGCGGTGGCCTCGTCGGCGACCGGCCCGCCCGTGGGCTGGAGCCGGTTGCGGACGGCGCCGCTCTTCGACGAGACGTCGAGAAGCGCGGCGGTCCCCAGGGGCACGCCCACCTCGACCGAGCCGTACGACGTGGTGAGGTCGACGCGCCCGGACTCCAGGCTCTCGACGCGCAGGCTGCCGCTGGCCGCCTTGGCGACGAGCCGGCCGGCCACGCGCCCGACGACGACCTCGCCGTGGGCGCCCTGGACCGTGAGCGAGCCGGTGACGGCCGACACGGTGGTGTGCCCGTTGGCGGCGCGGATGGTCGCGTCGCCGGCGATCTCCCGGACGCGGACCGACCCGGCGCTCGCGCGCAGGTCGGCCGTTCCGGCCACGCGGCCGACGACGATCGAGCCGGCGCTGGCGCTCAGGGTGAGGCGGTCCACGTCCCCGATGCGGGCGTTGCCGGCCGCGAGCGTGACGTCCACGGCGCCGAGGGCGCCCTCGGTGTCGAGCGAGCCGAACGCGACCTTGCCGCTGAGGGACGAGCCGGTGGGCAGCTCGATGGTCACGGTGACGGCGCCCTTGGGGCCCATGACCACGTTCCGCAGCGAGCGGTCGTTGCCGACGGTGAGGATGCCGTTCGCGAAGTCGACGCTCGTCTCCTGCGCCTGGTGGGCGTCGGCCGCCTTGCCGGGGTTGGCGGGCAGCACGGTGACGACGGCGTCGTCACGGTCGCTCGCCACGACGTGGACGGCGCCGGCGACCTGGTCCAGCACCGCGGTGATCGGTGCGGGGGCGGGGAATGTGGGCATGACGGCTCCAGGGAGGTGGTGGTGAGGCTGTGGTGGTGGGGGGGCGGCGGGTGCTCAGCGCACCCAGCCGGTGACCCGGGTGCCGCCGCGTCGGGGGACGGCGGTGGGTGCGGCGGGGATCTGCTCGAGCGCGGCGGCGACCGCTCGCACGAGCCACGTGTTGACGGAGAGGCCGTCACGGGCCGCGGCGACCTCGACCTGCGCCTTGAGCTGGTCCGGCAGGCGCAGGGTGGTGCGGGTGGTGGCGCCGTCGTCGCCCTCGACCGTGGCCGGTGGCGCCGGCAGCGCCGGGGTGGCGGCCAGGTCGTCCCGCCCGCCGGCCTCGGGCTCGGGCAGGGCGACGACGAACTCGGGCTCGCCGCCGCGCAGCCGCAGGTCGACCGAGCCGGGCGCGAGCTCCGCGGAGATCTCGCCGGCGGCGAAGGACAGGGCGTCCAGCAGCACCAGGCGGACCGCCGCGTCGAGCGGCGCGGCCAGCCGCTCGGCGAGCCGGCGGGCGTCGTCGCCGCCCGCCCCGGCCGCCGTGGCGAGCCGGTGCTGGAGGTCGTCGACGTACCGGGTGAGTTCCATGGCGTCACTATGACACCATCATGGTGTCAATGCACCACCATACCGACACCACGGCCGCCGCCACAGGTCAGCGATCCAGCAGGTGCCCGAGCGCGCGGCCGACCATGCCGGGGCGGCAGGATGGACCCATGCGCATCACGGTGACAGGAGCATGGGGCAAGGCCGGCCGCGGGGTCGTCGCGGACCTGCTGGAGCACGGCTACGAGGTCGTGGCCACGGACCTGGCGGGCACCACGGGGGAGTCGACCACGCTCGGCGTGGATCTGCTGCGGGCCGACCTGTCCGACTACGGCGAGGCCCTCGAGGCGCTCGCCGGCAGCGACGCGGTGGTCCACCTCGGCAACATCCCGGCACCCGGGCACGCGACCGGTCCACAGACGCTCAACCGCAACACGGCCGCGAACTCCAACGTGTTCCTCGCCGCCGCCCGGCTCGGCCTGCGCAAGGTGGTGTGGGCGTCGAGCGAGACCACGCTGGGCCTGAGCTTCGCCCCCGAGACCCCGCCCCGCTACGCGCCGGTCGACGAGGCGCACTTCCCGGTGCCGCGCTCCACCTACGCGCTGTCCAAGGTGCTCGGCGAGGAGACCGCCCGGCACGTGGCCGACTGGTCGGGCATCCCGTTCGTCGGGCTGCGCCTGTCCAACATCCACCGGCCCGAGGACTACGCGCGTGTGCCGTCGTACTGGCAGGACGTGCGCTCGCGGGCGTGGAACCTCTGGGGCTACGTCGACGTGCGCGACGTCGCCGCCGCCTGTCGGCAGGCGCTCGAGGCGCCGACCACCGGTTCCCACAACGTGGTGATCGCCGCGGCCGACACGATCATGGACGTCCCGTCGGCCGAGCTCATGGCGCGGGTGTTCCCGGACGTGCCGCTCACGCGCCCCCTCGAGGGCCACGAGACCCTGCTGGCGATCGGTGCCGCGCGCGACCTCTTCGGCTACGCGCCCGCGCACTCGTGGCGCGACCACCTGGACGCCTGACGTCGCACGCCTGACCGTCGCGCGGCCGGGCGGGCCGCGCCGGGTCCCGCCTCAGTCGCGGCCGGGCTCGAGTTCGAGCGCGAGGAGGTCGACGACGAGGTCCGCGGCGCCGCGCCAGGACGCGACCGCGGCGGCGTTCGGCTCGTCGACCGACGCTACCCAGGCGCGCGCGGCCTGCGGTGCCTTGCCGAACCGCTCGTGGCGCGCGACGAGCCGGCGCACGCGCTCGTCGGGCGGCAGGTCGCAGTACCAGACCTCGTCGAGCAGCCCGCGCACCGCGCGCCACGCCGGGTCGGGCGCCAGCAGGTAGTTGCCCTCGGTGATGACCAGCCGGGCGTGCGGCTCCACCGGGATGGCACCCGCCACGGGTTGGTGGAGGCTGCGGTCGAAGTCGGGCGCGTAGACGGTCCGCGCCCGCACGGTCCGCGCGCGGCGCAGCAGCGCGGCGTAGCCGTCGACGTCGAACGTGTCGATCGCGCCCTTGCGCTGTCGCCGGCCGAGCCGGACGAGCTCGGCGTCCGCCAGGTGGAAGCCGTCCATCGGCACGCGCACCACGGCGACGCCGAGCGCGGCGACCGCGGCGGCGAGCCGCTCGCCGAGCGTCGACTTGCCGGCGCCGGGCGGCCCCGTGATGCCGAGCACCGCGCGCTCGGCCGCCTCGTCGTCGCGCACCGTGAGCGCGGCCGCGCGCGCCGCGAGGGCCTGCAGGTCGTCCGCCACGGCGCCATCCTGCCGCCGATCCGAGCCTGATCGGGCCTGGCCCCGCCGGCTGCTCGTGGCGCCACCCGTCGCGTCCGGCGCCTGGTCGGCGTGGCTCCTCGCCGTGGGCGTCGCACCGCTGCGCCGGCGCTTGCCGACGCCGAACGAGCCGCCTTGCGCTCCGGCTAGTCGCGTGTATAGCCTGCTGGTCGTGCGTATAGCAGCGAGCCCGGACGAGCGGCCGGCGAGCGACCTCACCGCCCGCGCCCGGATCCGCGACGCGGCGATCGCGTGCTTCGCGGAGGAGGGCTTCGACGCCTCGTTCCGCACCATCGCGCGCCGCGCCGGGGTCTCGCCGGGGCTCATCACGCACCATTTCGGCTCCAAGGAGGCGCTGCGCGCCGAGTGCGACTCCGAGGTGCTGCGCCAGTACACGGCGGTGAAGACCGACGCGATCGACATGCCGTCCGAGCACCTGCTGAAGTACCTCGCAGCGCCCGGCATCGCCGCCGACCTCATGGTCTACATGCTGCGGGCGATCCACGCCGGTGGTGAGCCGGCGCGGATGTTCCTGGACCGCCTCATCGACAACGCCCGCGGCGTCATGGCCCGCAGCGTCGAGGTGGGGCTGGTGCGGCCGTCACGCGACGAGGAGGCCCGCCTGCGGTACATGACGTACCTGACCATGGGGGCCCTCCTGGTGCAGTTCGTCACGTCGCCCGGCCTGACGCCCGAGGAGTTCGTCGCCTCCGTCGCGGCGCGCGGCCAGGACCAGATCCTGCCGACCCTCGAGCTGTTCACCGAGGGCTTCCTCGCCGACCGCGGCACGCTCGACGACTATGTGCGCTACCTCTGGCAGCCGCCGGACGAGCAGGGTGCACCCTCCTCCCAGACCGCGTGACGGCCCCGCCGCCGCAACCCATCCCTGCCCTTCACCAGGAAGTCCGCATGTCCACGAACGAGATGGCTGTCGACGTCGAAGGCCTGACGAAGTCCTTCGGCACGGTCCACGCGCTGCGCGGCCTCGACCTGCACGTCCCCGCCGGCCAGGTGACCGGCTTCCTGGGCCCCAACGGCTCGGGCAAGACGACGACGATCCGCATCCTGCTCGGCCTGCTGCGGGCCGACGCGGGCCGCGCGACCGTCCTCGGTGGCGACCCGTGGTCCGACGCGGTGCGCCTGCACCGCGACATCGCCTACGTGCCCGGCGACGTCACGCTCTGGCCCAACCTCACCGGCGGCGAGGCGATCGACATCCTGTGCCGGCTGTCCGGCCCGCTGGACCTCGGTCGCAAGCGGGCGATGCTCGAGCGGTTCGAGCTCGACCCCACGAAGAAGGCGCGCACCTACTCCAAGGGCAACCGCCAGAAGGTGGCGCTCGTCGCGGCGCTCGCCTCGCGCGCGCCGCTGCTGCTGCTCGACGAGCCGACGAGCGGGCTCGACCCGCTCATGGAGGCCGCGTTCACCGAGTCCATCCGCGAGGTCAAGGCGGAGGGCCGCTCCGTGCTGCTGTCCAGCCACATCTTCGCCGAGGTGGAGAAGCTGGCCGACCAGGTGGCGATCGTCCGCGAGGGCGTCACCGTGGAGACGGGGACCATGGCGCAGCTGCGCCACCTCACGCGCACGCAGGTCACGGTGGCGCTCGACGACGGTGCCGACGGGCTGGCCACCCTGGCGGGGGTGCACGACGTCGCGACCGCCGACGGACACGTCACGTTCGCGGTCGACGAGGCCGAGCTGCCCACCGTGCTCGCCGCGGTCGCCGCCCGCCGGCCGCGCTCGATCGTCGCCAACCCGCCGTCGCTCGAGGAGCTGTTCCTGCGGCACTACGGCGACGAGCTGGCGGCGCTGGGTGCGGGGGCGACCAAGTGAGCGTCGCGACCGCGGCACGGCCGGTCACCGCCGTGCGCCGCCCCCCGGCGCAGGGGTACGCCGGGCTGGCCGCCATGGTGCGGCTCGTCCTGCGGCGCAATCGCGTGCGGCTCGCCGTCTGGTTCGTCGTGCTCGTGGGGATGTACCAGTACATCGTCGGCTACTACCGCAGCCTCTTCTCCACCCAGGCGTCGCTCGACGACTTCGCGCGCCTGTCCGACACCCCGGGGATCCGGGCGCTGACCGGCCTGTCGCCGGCCGCGAGCACCATGGGCGGCGCGGTGTGGACCAAGGGCTGGATGACCGTGGTGCTCGCGCTGGCCATCGGGGTGGTGTTCCTCGTCACCCGCAGCGGGCGGGCCGACGAGGAGCTGGGTCGCACCGAGCTGCTGCGCTCGCGGGTGCTCGGCGTGCACGCGTACTCGCTCGCGTCCTGGCTGGTCAACGGCGTGCTGTGCGTCGCGGTCGGCGTCCTCGTCGCGATGGTCTCGATCGGCGGGAACCTCGACCCGGCCGGCACCGGCGTCAGCGGATCGCTCGTCCTGGGGGCCTCGATCGCGGGCATCGGGCTCGTCGGGCTCGGCGTCGGCGCGGTCGCCGGCCAGGTCTCCGCCACCTCGCGCGGCGCCAACTCGCTGGGCGCCGGCGTGATCATCGCGCTCTACGTGCTGCGGATGGTGGGCGACCTGGGCAGTGGCGCGCTGACGTGGGCGTCGCCCATCGGGTGGGGCCAGCGGATGGAGCCGTACGCCGCCGACCGGTGGTGGCCGTTCGCGGCCATGCTCGCCCTGACGGCGGTGCTGCTGTGGGTCGCCGGCCTGCTCGAGGCGCGGCGCGGCGTCGGGGCCGGCCTGGTGCCCGAGCGTGCCGGCAACGCCGACGCGCCGGCCCGCTGGGCGTCCCCGCTCGGGCTCGCGCTGCGGCTGCAGCGCAACCCGATCATCGGCTGGACCGTGGCGGTGGTCCTTGCCGGCGCACTCATGGGCTCGATCGTGGACGCCATGACCACGCTGATCGGTGACGCGGGGTCCGGCGCCCAGGACCTGCTGCGCGGCACGGGCGTGCGGGCGCTGCTCGCACTGCTGGTGAGCATGATGGCGCTGCTCACGCTGGTGTTCGCGCTGCAGACCACGGTGTCGCTGCGGACCGACGAGGCCGCCGGCACCATCGAGCCGCAGCTGGCGGGAGCGCTGTCCCGGTGGCGCTGGGCGCTGCAGCGCCTGGTGATCCCCGCGGTGTGGTCGGCGGTGCTGCTCGCGCTCGGCGGCGGCCTGCTCGGCGCGGTGTACGGCTCGTCCGTCCACGACGCCTCGCAGGGCGGGCGCCTGGCGCTGGCCGCGCTGGCGTACTGGCCGGCCGTCATGGTGGTCGTCGCTCTCGCCGTGCTGCTCTGGGGTTACGTGCCGAGGCTGGCCGTCCCGCTCGCGTGGGGCGTCATGGCGGCGATGTGGTTCCTCACCATGTTCGGCGAGGTGTTCCGGCTGCCGCACTGGTTCCTCTCCGCGCTGCCCCTGGCCGCGACGCCGTACCAGCCGGTCGAGCCCATGTCGTGGCCGCCGCTCGTCGTCATGACCCTCGTCGCCGTGGCGCTCGCGTGGGCCGGGCTGGACAGGTTCGCCCGCCGGGACGTGCAGCCCGCCTGACGGGCGGCGGGCGCCTCAGCCCCGCCCGACCAGGCGGATCACCGGGATCTGTCGGTCGGTGTGCTCCTGGTAGGACGCGAACCGGGGCGCGGCCGCGACGACCTGGGCCCACGCCTCGTCGCGCTCGGCGCCGTGCAGCTCGGTCGCCGTGACCGCGACGGTGCGCCCCTGGACGTCGATCTCCACCTCGTCCGGGTGCGCGGCCAGGTTGAGGTACCACGCCGGGTGCTTCGCGGCGCCGGCGGCGGAGGCGACGACGAGCCACGAGGCGTCCGGGCCGGGGAACCAGGCCACGGGCACCTCGCGCCGCTGCCCGCTCGCGCGGCCGAGCGTCCGCAGCACCAGGACGTTCATGCCCGCTGACCGGCCCTGGCCGCGGCGGACCCGGCCGACGGTCATCCGGTTGACGAGGCGCAGCACCGGTCCGCGCGGCTGCCGCGACCCGTGGGTGCCGGCGGGTGTGGAGAAGCTCATGGCCCCAGGGTGCGGGACGCCGCCACGGGGCGCACGACGAGCGGGGCCGTGCGCCCGCGGCCGCGACCCACCGCGCGCGCCCCACGAGCTCGGCGAGCTCGACGAGCCGGTGGGAGAAGCCCGCCGGCCAGGTGCAGCCGGGCGCTGTCGGCGTCGGTGAACCGGCCGGTGGACTCGATGACGACGTCGGCGCCCACCTCGCCCCCCGGGATGAGGCCCGGGTCGCGCTGCGCGAGCACCCGGATGGCGCGGCCGCCGAGCTCGATGTCCGCCTTGCTCGCGAGCGCCGCACGCAGCACTTTGCGGCCGATGGGCCCTCACCCGTTGATGCCTGCCCGGACGGTCATGAGCTCTCCTCGATCGGTGGGGTGGTGCGGGGCTGCGGGACGCCGGGGTGCGCCGGCGCTGCGGCCGCCGCGCGGGCGGCCTCGATGAGGGCGACGATCCCGCGGACGGCCGCGTCCATGGGGTCCTGCGAGCCGTGCGCGCGGGCCAGCACGTAGCCGCCCTGGATCACGGCGGACAGCGTCAGCGCGAGGTCGGCGGGCACGAGCGCGGCCGGCAGCTCGCCCGCGGCGATCGCGTCGGCGATGGCCCCGGCCCCCCGCTCGGCGACGGTGTCGAACGCGCCCGCCACGAGCCCGAGGAGCTCGGGATCGGCCACCACCTGCGGGTCCTGCGTCATGCGGCCCACGCGGCAGCCCTTGGTGCCGGGGCGGGGGCGGGACAGGTAGGCCTCGATGCGCTCGACCGGGCTGCCCTCGCCCTGCAGCGTGCGCGACTCGACGAGCAGCGCCTCGATGGCCGGGCGGAACGCCTCGACCGCGAGCTCGTGCTTGCCGGCGAAGTGGTGGTACATGCTGCCCTGCCCCACGCCGGCCCGGGCGAGCACCTCGTTCGGGCTCGTCGCGGCGTACCCGCGCTCCCACAGGAGCGCGGCCATCGCCTCCGTCAGGCGCTCGCGGGCCGTGGTCATGCCGCGAGCGTACCTACTAGTAGGTACAGAGCGCCAGGAGAGGGCGGGACCCTTGGCCGCTCCGGTGCCCGGGTGGCGCGAGTAGCGTCAGCCGTGTCACGGCGGTGGGGCTCGCCATAACCGCGACCTCACCCCCGCGGTGCGGCCGCCAACGGTCCCTGGGGCACCCGGTGGGTGCGGACCGTGACGTCGTCCCGGCCCCGCCCCCGGTCCGTCCCGCTCACACGGTGCACGACGAGGGAAGGAACAACGATGACGCGATCGACGGTGGCGTTCTCCCAGGTCTCGGGCCTGGAGATCCTGGACTCCCGCGGCAACCCGACGGTCCAGGTGACGCTGGTCGCCGACGACGGCGTGACGTACGTGGCCGGCGTCCCCTCGGGGGCCTCCACCGGCACCCGCGAGGCGGTCGAGCTGCGCGACGGCGACAAGGCGCGCTTCGCCGGCAAGGGCGTCACGCAGGCGGTCGGCCACGTCAACGGCGAGATCGCCGAGCTGCTCACGGCCCGGTCCTGGTCGTCGCTCGCCGAGGTGGACGACGCCCTCATCGCCCTGGACGGCACGCCGACGAAGGCGCGCCTCGGCGCCAACGCCATCGTCGGCACGTCCATGGCCGTCGCCCGGGCCTTCGCCGCGACCACGCCGCTGTGGCAGTCGCTGCAGCCGGCCGGGGTCTCGCCCCGCCTGCCCGTGCCGCACTTCAACGTGCTCAACGGCGGCGTGCACGCGCCCAACGACCTGGACTTCCAGGAGTTCATGGTGGCGCCGGTGGGCGCGCCGACGTTCCCGGACGCACTGCGCGCGGGTGCGGCCGTGTACGCGCGGCTGCGCGCGCTGCTCCAGGCGAAGGGCGAGGCCACGGGCCTGGGCGACGAGGGCGGGTTCGCGCCGAACATCGCCCGGCCGGAGGACGTGCTGACGCTCATCGTCCAGGCGATCACCGACGCGGGGTACGCCACCGGGCGGGCCGGTGTGGCCATCGCCCTGGACCCCGCCGCGAGCGAGTTCTACCGCGACGGCGCGTACCACGTCGCCGGGGAGACGCTGAGCAGCGACGACATGATCGCCCGCTACGAGGCCATCGCCACGGACTTCCCGGTGTGGTCGCTCGAGGACGGGCTGGCCGAGGGCGACTGGGACGGCTGGCAGCGGCTCACCGCGCGGCTCGGCGACCGGCTCCAGCTCGTCGGCGACGACATCTTCGTCACCAACCCGGCGATCATCACCGAGGCCATCGGCCGCAAGGTCGGCACCTCGGCGCTCATCAAGGTCAACCAGATCGGCTCCATCACCGAGACGCTGCGGGCCCAGGAGATCTGCCGCCAGGCCGGCTACACGCAGATGATCTCGCACCGCTCGGGCGAGACCAGCGACACCTTCATCGCGGACCTGGCCGTGGCCACGGGCACCGGCCAGCTCAAGACGGGTGCGCCGGCGCGCGGCGAGCGCGTCGCCAAGTACAACCGCCTGCTCGAGATCGCGGCGGCCCACCCCGAGCTGCCCTACGGGCTGACCGCCTGACCCCGGCGCCCCGTCCCGGTGGGCCGGTCGCGCGGCTCGCCGGGACGTGGCCCGCCCGGGCGGGGCTCAGTGCGTGTGGCGGTGGTGCGCGTCCGGGTAGTGCGGGTGCGAGTGCGTCATCGGCTCGTGCACGTGCGGGTGGCTGTGCCACGTGCCGGGCGGCACGGGCTGCGCGTGCTCGTGGCGGTGGTGCTCGTCGTGCGTGTGCCAGTGGGTGTGCTCGAGCGCCTCGTGCGTGTGCTCGTGCTCGTGACGCTCCGTCAGGTGCAGCCAGACGCCCAGGCCCATGAGCGCGCCGGCGACGACGAGCGGCCACGTCACCGCCTCCCCGAGCGCGATCGCCACGAGGGCGCCGACGAACGGCGCCACCGCGAAGTAGGCGCCCGTGCGCGCGGTACCGACCGCGCCGAGCGCCCAGATGAACAGCACCAGGCTCAGGCCGTAGGCCACGAGGCCCAGCGCCATGGCGCCCGCGACGGTCGCGGCGCCGGGCAGCCGCGCACCGAGGAGCAGCGCGAGCGTGAGGTTGACCGGGCCCGCCACCGCGCCCTTGACGGCCGCGAGCCACGTGGCGTCGGTGAGCGCCACCTTCCGGGTGAGGTTGTTGTCGAGGCCCCAGCACAGGCACGCGCCGAGCACCGCGAGCGCCGGCAGGGGTGTGCCCAGCCGCACGCCCGAGGGCACGGACAGCACGGCCGCGCCGGCGACGATGGCGAGCATCCCGACGACGATGCGCCGGTCGACGTGCTCCCGGAACACCACCCAGGCCAGGAGCGCGGTGAACACGCCCTCCGCGTTGAGCAGCAGCGAGGCGCCGGACGCGGGCATGCGCGACAGGCCGGCCAGGAGCAGCACCGGCGCGAGGACGCCGCCGACCGCGACGGCGCCGACCAGCGGCGCGAGCTCGCCCCGCCGCAGCACCACGCGGGCCGGCCGGCGCACCCAGCGGTACGCCCACAGGCCCAGGCCGGACCCGCAGTAGAGCAGACCCGCCAGCAGCCAGGGGCTGACGTCGCCCAGCAGCACCTTGGCGAACGGCGTGCTCACGCCGAACAGGACCGCGGACGCCAGCGCCGCCTGCACGCCGGGATGGCGCAGGCCGGACCGGTCGCTCGTCGTCATGCCCGGCCCAGCCCCACGAGCCCGAGCAGCGCGTCGAGACCCTCGGGCGAGCCGGGCCAGTGCCGGTCGAGCGCGCCGCGCCCCGCGTGCCGCACGACGAACCGCAGGGCGACGGCCACGACGATCGCGTCGTCGGCGTACCCGACCACGGGGATGACGTCCGGCACGAGGTCGACCGGCGAGACGAGGTAGGCCAGGAGCGCCCACAGCCACCAGCGCACGGGGCGCGGCAGCGTGGGGTCCGCCGCCAGCCGGCGCACCAGGCGCACGACGTCGGGGACGAGCCGGGCCACCTGGCGCCAGTCGGCGCGCCGCCCGGCGCGCCCGGCCTGCAGCGCGAGGGCGACGACGAGCGCGGCCCAGGCCAGCGCCAGCGCGCCGGCGATGCCGAGGACGGGATGCAGCCAGTGCGGCAGCGAGGTCTCCGTTCGTCGTCGTCGGCCCGAGCCGGACGGGCCCTGCGCCGCTGGTGAGTATCCCCGCCCGCGACCGCGCCGGACGAGCCGGCGCGGCGATCCGGACCCTACGATGCGGCGGGTGGGGCGGAGGCTGTGATGACGGTGGAGGCGCCGCGCCGGTTCCGGGCGCTGGTGGTGGACGACGAGCCGAGCCTGGTGCGGGCGGTGGTCGGCTACCTGGAGCGCGACGGCTTCGAGGTGACGTCGGCGGCCACGGGCGAGGAGGCGCTGCGGCTGGCGCGCTCCGCGGCGCCCGACGTCGTGGTGCTCGATGTCGGCCTGCCGGGCATCGACGGCATCGAGGTGTGCCGGGCGCTCCGCACGTTCTCCGACGCCTACGTCGTGATGCTCACCGCCCGGGCCGACGAGGTGGACACGCTCGTCGGGCTGTCGGTGGGCGCGGACGACTACGTCACCAAGCCCTTCAGCCCGCGCGAGCTCATCGCGCGGATCCGCACCATGCTGCGCCGCCCGCGCCTCGCGCTGCCGGCGCCGGAGCCCGCGCCCGTCGTCGTCCCGCCGGTGGCGGCGGAGCCGGCGGCGGACGCGCGGCGGTTCGGCGCTCTCACGCTCGACCCGGTGTCCCGCGAGGTGGCGGTCGACGGCGAGGAGGTTCACCTGACGAGGACCGAGTTCGACGTACTCGACGTGCTGAGCGCCCAGCCGCGGCGGGCGTTCACCCGCCGGCAGCTGGTCGAGGAGGTGTGGGGCTCGTCGTGGGTCGGCGACGAGCACCTGGTCGACATCCACGTGGGCAACGTGCGCCGCAAGCTGGGCGACGACCCGGCGGCGCCCCGCTACGTGCTCACCGTGCGCGGGGTCGGTTACCGGATGGGCGCGGGGTAGCGGTCAGCGGTGGCGGCGTGGCGCGGCGGGCAGGGTGATGGTGAAGGTGGCGCCGTGGCCGGGGCCGTCGGAGTGGGCGTGCAGGGTGCCGTGGTGGGCGTCGACGATGGCGTGGGCGATGGTCAGGCCGATGCCGGAGCCGCGGCGGCCGGGGCCGGGGTTGGCGTCGGGGTTGGCCGGCGCGGTGCTCGGGGCGCGGTAGAAGCGTTGCACGAGCAACGGCGCCAGCTCGGGGGAGAAACCCTCGCCGTCGTCGGCGACGACCAGCTGGACCAGGGTCCGGCCGGGGTGCTCCGCGTCCGGGGTCGGGCCGTGCGACCGGACGACGACGTGGCCACCGGCGGGGGTGTGGCGCAGCGCGTTGTCCAGGAGGTTGAGCAGGGCTTCGACGATGCGGTCGGCGTCGACGGCGGCCTGGGCCGTGCCTTCCTGGCGGACCTCGAGGTCCACGTCGGCCGCCTGGTAGCGGGGGAGGAGCACCGCGGCGGCGCGTCGTGCCAGGTCGGCGAGTGCGGTGGGTCGTGGGTCGAGGGCGAGCTGGCGCTCCTCGGCGCGGGAGACCGACTCGATGTCGGCGACCAGGCGGTGCAGCTGGGTCACCTGGTCGGTCAGGGTCGTCAGGGTCTGGTCGTCGAGGGGGAGCACCCGGTCGCCGATCGCTTCGATGGTGGCCTGGAGCGAGGCGACCGGGGTGCGCAGCTGGTGCCCGAGGTCGGCCAGCAGCCGCCGGCGCGTGGCCTCCGAGGCTGACAGCCGTGCCCCGAGCCGGTTGACCGAGGCCGCGAGCGCGGTGAACTCCGGGCCGAGCGACGGGTCCGCCGCGGCCTCGTCGTAGACGCCGTTGGCGAGCCGTTGCGTGGCCAGGGCGAGGTCGGTGACGGGTGTGGCGATGCGCCGGGCGACGAGCCAGGTGACCAGGCTCGCCGCGACCACCGCGATGAGGGTCCCGGTGCCCAGCGAGACGAGCGTCGCCTGCGTGAACGCGCGCTCGACGTGGGTGGTCACCTCCGGCGAGAGGTTCGGCGCCCCCGCCTGGCGCAGGTGGTCGGTGAACACCGCGGGCGCCACCAGGAGCGAGACGGCCAGCAGCGTGCCCGCGCCCGTCACCACGACGAGTGCGACCGCCATGAACAGCCGACCGCCCAGGCCGAGGCCCAGGCGTTGTCGGGTCGCACGTCGCGCCGTGCGGTCGGGTGGGTCTGCGGTCATCCAGCGTCCATGCCGAGGAAGGTGCCGTGCCAGGTGTGGTACCAGGCCGCGCCGGTGGACGCGTTGATCGACATCATCCCGACGATCCTGCCGTCCCGCAGGGTGTGCAGCGTGTCGTACCCGGGGAAGGCCGTGACCTCACCCGCGGTGAGCCCGGTGTGCTGCGCGTCGAGCCAGGCCTGCGCGTCCTTGACCGCCTGCGCGGCGCTCATCGTCGCGGGGGCGGCGTCGGTCGGGTGCATGCCGTAGCGGGTGTTCCACATGAGGGCCGGGCCCTGCTCGATCGAGACGGCGCCCGTGCCCTGGTCGATGAGCACCTCGGTGGCGCCCTGGCCGTCGGCGGTCATGAGCTCGCTGTAGTAGCCGTTGGAGAACTGCATCACCTCACCGGCGTGCAGGCCCGCCGCCAGCTGGTCCGCGAAGGCCTGGGCCCGTGCGCGTGCGGCCGCGAACGTCGTCACCGGCTGGCCGTCGCCGGCCAGGCCGAAGCCGCCCATCATGCCGGCCGGGGCGTTCCCGCGGCCCATCATGCCGGCGGGGCCGGAGCCGTAGCCGCCACCGTCGCCGGGGTCGGTGCCGCCGCCCGTCGTGGCCGGCCCGTAGGCCCCGCCCCTCATGCCCGGCCCGCCGACGGTCCTCCCGAAGCCGAAGCCGCCGCCGGCCGTCACGCCGGGCCCGCTCGCGCGCGCCACGTGCGCCGCCACCACGGTGACGCTCGCGACGAGCAGCAGCGCGGCGGTGACCAGCGCCACCCACCAGCCTCGTCGCGCGGCGGTCACTTGTCGCCCCGCGCCCGCCGCAGCGCCTCGCGCTGCGCCTGGTACGTCTCGATGTCCACCTCGCCGCGCGCGAACCGCCGGTCGAGGATCTCCTCCGGGGACTCCGGGTCGCGGTCCCGGCCGCCCGCGCGGCCGGACGGCAGCAGCCGCACCACCGCGTAGAGGATCACGCCGAGCAGGACGAGCCAGAACAACCCCATCCCGATCCAGGCGCCCCAGCCCATGCCCGCGCCCCCGTACCAGCCCATCATCGCCGTGCGCTCCTTCCGGTGGCGGCGGCCGCCCGGCTCACCCGGGCAGGTCCCTCGCCGGCCACCACCTCAGGCTGCCGGGTGAGTTCCGAGGTTTCCCCGGCCGGATGCCTCAGGTTCGACGAAGAACTCCCGGCGATCGCCGGCTACGACGTGGGGCACCGATCCTGGGCGAGGCGCACCGCGGCGAGCGACCGGACCGCGCAGCGGTCCACCTTCCCGCTCGCGGTGCGCGGGAGCTCGGCCAGGGCGACGACGGCCTTGGGCAGCTTGTAGCGCGCCAGGCGGGTGCCGGCCACGCGGCGCACCTCCTCCAGCGTCGGGGCGTTCCCCGGGTCGCACTCGAGCACGGCGACGACGACGTCGCCCCACGTCGTGTCCGGGACGCCGACGACGAGCAGGTCGCGGACGTCGAGGTCGGCGAGGGCCGCCTCGACGTCCCCCGGGACCACCTTCTCGCCGCCGGTGTTGATCACCTCGCTGGTGCGGCCGACCACCGCCAGGCCGCCGTCGGCGTCCCGCACCGCGAGGTCGCCGGTGTGCAGCCACCCGTCGACGATCGCGGCCGACGTGGCGGCGGAGTCTCGCCAGTAGCCGCGCGTCACCTGCGGCCCCGAGACGGTGATCTCGCCGCGGCGCCCGGGCTCGGTGACCACGTCGCCCGTGTCGGGGTCGACGAGCCGCAGCCGCAGGTACGGCAGGGGCGTGCCGACCGAGCACTGCGCCGCGCCGGGCCGGGGCCGGCGCAGCAGCGTGCCCGAGGGGGCGGCCTCGGTCATGCCCCAGGACGGGTAGAGGTGCAGCCCGCGCCGCGCGTAGGCGTCGACCAGCTGCGCCGGCACGCTCGCCCCGCCGACGATCGCGGCCCGCACGCCCGAGAGGTCGGCCGCCTCGAAGCCGGGGCAGCGGGCGACCGCCGCGTACATCGCGGGCACCCCGAAGACGCTCGTGACGCCGCCGTGCGCCAGGTCGTCGAGCGTGCGCCCGGCGTCGAAGGCGCGCCGCACCACCACCGTGCCGCCGCGGCGCAGCGTGCCCAGGGTGAACGCGTTGAGGCCGCCGATGTGGAACATCGGGGCGACGGTGAGCGTGACGTCGTCGGGCCGCAGGTCGAGGCAGACCTCGAGGTTGCGCGCGCTCCACCACAGGTTGGCGTGGCTGAGCATGACGGCCTTCGGCCGGCCGGACGAGCCGGACGTGAACATGAGGACGGCCAGGTCGTCGGGGTCCGGCGCGACGACGGGCTCGTCGTCCGCGGGCCGCTGCGCCGCGGCCGGCCACTCGAGCCAGGCCGACGCGAACCCCGAGAGCCCGGGGCCCACGGGGGCGGTCTCGGGGTGCACCACCACGGCGCGGGGCTCGACGAGCGCGAGCGCGGCGGCCAGCTCGGGCCCGGTGGCGCGGAAGTTGAGGGGGACGAACACGGCGCCGGCGAGGTGGGTGGCCAGGAGCGTCACCAGGAGGCCGGGGTCGTTGCGCCCGGACCAGCAGACCCGGTCGCCGGGCCGGGTCCCGTGCTCGCGCAGCGTCGTCGCGAGCGCGGTGGCCAGGTGCCACACCGTGCCGGCATCGAGCACCGCGTCGGCGTCGTCGCGCACCGCGCTGTCGCCGGGGTGCAGCAGGGCGCGGCGCGCGAACGCCGTGGCCGGGGACATGTCGGGGCTCATGGGGATCATGGGGATCACGGGGACCACGGGCGAGGCCGCTGGTGGGGTGCCCGGACGGGCCGGGGCGCCCCACCAGCGGTGTGCTCAGGAGGTGGCGCCCACCTGGGCGGCGGGCCGGGACGCGGCCGGCGTCTTGGCGCCGAGCACGCGGCCCAGCACCAGGGCGAGCGCGATGCCGACGCCGGCGACGACGATCGAGACGATGAACGGGTTGGTGTAGTCACCCTTGGCGCCACCACCCATCGACGCGCCGATCTTCGGGCCGAAGTACGCGGCGATCGAGTACGCGCTGAACATGATGCCGTAGTTGATGCCCTGGAACCGGGGGCCGAAGGTCTTCATGGTCAGCGCCGGGAACACGCCCATGACGCCGCCGAAGCACAGGCCGAGGAGCACGATGCCGAGGACGAAGCCGACCGTCGTGTGCAGCGTGAGGAGCACCACCATGGCCACGGCGACGACGGCGTAGATGAACACGACCGCCGTCGTGTAGCCGAGCCGGTCGGAGACCGCGCCCCACGCGAAGCGCCCCGCCGCGTTGCAGATCGAGTAGATCGAGACGAGCACCGCGGCGGTCGCGGCGCTGATGCCGAACATCTTGGTCTGGGCGATCGGGGACAGCTGCGACGCGATGAGCAGGCCCGAGAAGGCGCCCGCGCCGAGCATGACGAAGATGAGGTAGAACGCCGGCTTGCGCAGCATCTGCGTCCAGGTGTGGTTCACGGGGGCGGCGGCGCCGGTCGGCGGGGTCCAGCCGGCCGGGGCGTAGCCGTTCGGGGCGGGCTGGATGAGCAGCGCGCCGAGCACCACGACGACGGCGTAGGCGATGCCCATGCGGACGAATGCCGCGCCGACGCCCGACGACTTGATGATGGCCTGCGCCACGGGCGCGGCGACGACCGAGCCGGCGCCCATGCCCATGGTGATGAGGCCCGCCGCCAGGCCGCGCCGGTCCGGGAACAGCTTGATGGTGTTGTTGAGGCACCCGGAGTACGCGAAGCCCTGGCCGAGGCCGGCGATGAGCCCGTAGTAGAGGTAGAGCTGGGTGGTGCTGCTCGCCGTGCCGGTGAGGATGAACCCGAGCGCGAACAGCAGCGAGCCGGCGAAGATCGCGAGGCGCGCGCCGCCGCGGTCGATGATGTAGCCGCCGGCGATCATGGGGATGGGCGCGATGGCGCCGTTGATGGTGAAGGCGAGCATCACCTGACCCATGGTCCAGCCGTGTGCGGTGGTGAGCGGCCCGGCGAACACCGAGAAGGCGTAGATCGCGCCGGTGCACAGCAGGACGAGCACGGATCCGGCGAGGACCCGCCAACGATTGATGGTCTGCATCACGATGTCTTTCAGGACAGAGCGACGGCGGGTGCCGGGCGCTCGGGGGTGGACAGGGTGGTCAGCTCTCCCCAGACCTCGCGGAACAGGCCCGCCGGCATGGGGCTCAGGGTGGGCGAGACCGCGGGCGTGAAGTCCATCCGGTCGAGGACGTCGCGCTGGAGGTCGATGCCCGGGGCAACCTCGATGACGGTCATGACGCCGTCGACGAGCTGCAGCACGGCGCGCTCGGTGACGTAGAGCACGCGCTGCCCCCGCTGTGCCGCGTACGTCCCCGAGAAGGTGATCTGCTCGACGTCGCGCAGGAACTTGCGCGCCTTGCCTTCCGTGACGACCTTCACCTCGCCGCCGGCGACCTCGACCTCGAGGCCCCCCGCGGTGAACGTGCCGGCGAAGATCAGGGTCTTGGCCGACTGGCAGATGTCGATGAACCCGCCGCAGCCGGCCACCCGCCCGTTGAACTTCGAGACGTTGACGTTCCCGTGCCGGTCCGCCTGGGCCAGGCCCAGCACGGCGCAGTCGAGGCCGCCGCCGTCGTAGAAGTCGAACTGCGAGTGCATGTCGACCAGGGCCTCGGGGTTGTACGCGTGCCCGAAGTCCTTCAGGCCCGCCGGGACGCCGCCGATGGCGCCGGCCTCCGTGGTGAGCATGATCTGGTCGCTGATGCCCTCCTCGGCGGCGACGGTGCCGACGTCGCACGGGATGCCGACGCCGAGGTTGAGCACCGCTCCCGGGCGCAGCTCCATCGCGCTGCGTCGCGCGATGACCTTGCGCTCGGAGAGGGGGATGGGGGTGATGGCCTCCAGCGGCACGCGCAGCTGGCCCGAGAACGACGGGTTGTAGTGCGTGTTCTCGGTCTGGAAGTGGTTCTCCGGCTGCGAGACGACGAGGTAGTCGACGAGGATGCCCGGCACCTTGACGAGGTTCGGGTCGAGCGAGCCGGCGGCTGCGATCGACTCCACCTGCGCGATGACGATGCCGCCGCTGTTGCGGGCCGCCTGCGCGATCGGCAGCACCTCGAGCTTGAGGCCCTCGTGCTCGAGCGTGAGGTTGCCGTGCTCGTCGGCCACCGTGCCGCGGATGAGCGCGACGTCGACCGGGAACGACGGGTAGAACAGCCACTCCTCGCCGGCGAGCTCGATGACCTGCACCACGTCGTCGGTCGAGGAGGGCGACATGCGGGCGCCCTCGACCCGCGGGTCGACGAACGTGCCGAGCCCCACCTTGGTGATGACGCCGGGCCGCTTGGCGGCGATCTCGCGGTAGAGCTGCGTGATGACGCCCTGCGGCAGGTTGTAGGCCTGGCAGCCGTCCTCCTGGATGAGCTTGGCCAGGCCGGGGGAGGCGATCGCGATGCCGCCGATCCAGCGCTTGATGAGGCCCCGGTGGCCCCAGTGGCTCATGCCCTTGTCGCGGCGGTTGCCCACCGCGGACGCGTGGACCACGGTGAGGTCGCGCGGGGCCGCCTCCGCGAGGAACCGCTGCTCGACGGCGATGAGCGTCTCCTCGTTGACGCACGCCAGGCCGAAGCCGGACAGCGCCACGGTGGAGCCGTCCTTGATCAGCGCGGCGGCCTGCTGGGGCGTGATGACCTGTGCCACGGGCGTCTCCTTCGTCGCATGGGCCGGTGCGGGCCCGACCAGAAGAATTCCGGACTTGTGACGTCCGTAACTAGGGACGATCGTCCTGAGAGACGTCGCGGGGCGTGGCCCGACGATGGGCAGCGGGCGCCGGCGGGCGCCGCCGGACGACGACGTCGGCCACCTCCCGGAAAGGCACACCACGATGGACTTCACGCTGACCGACGAGCAGGAGCTGCTCCTGTCCAGCCTCGACGAGCTGCTCGAGCGCGAGTGCCCCGAGTCGTACATCGCCGAGCTCGACCTGCACCACGAGTCGGCGACGAGCTTCCGCAAGGCGCTGCACGAGGCGGGCTTCATGTCGCTCGGGTTCCCGGAGGAGTACGGCGGCACGCCGTGCGACGCGGTCACGCTCGTGCTGCTCGCCGAGCGCGTCTGCCGGCAGGGGCTGAACAACGGCTTCGGCCTGGAGCTGCTGCAGGCGATGGACATCCTCGAGTTCGGCTCGGAGGGCCAGAAGCAGGAGATCCTCGGCCTGCTGGCCAACGGCCGCGTGCCGTTCGCGCTCGGCTTCACCGAGCCCGGCGCGGGCTCGGACAACTCCGCGATGACCACCTCGGCCGTGCACCACGACGGCCTGGTGACCTTCAACGGCACCAAGACGCTCATCACGGCCGCGCTGCAGAGCAAGTACCTGCTCGTCATGGCGAAGAACCCCGACGCGGAGGACCCGCGCAAGGCGATCTCCATGTACCTCGTGCCGATGGACGCCCCGGGCGTGACCACCAACCGCCTGGAGAAGATCCTCTGGTACACGCAGGACAGCTGCGAGATCTTCCTCGACGACGTCACGCTGCCCGAGCAGGACTGCCTCGTCGGCGTCAAGGGCAACGGCTTCAAGCAGCTCATGCGCAACTTCGAGATGGAGCGGCTCGTCATCGCCGCGACGTGCCTCGGCCAGGCGCAGTGCGCGTTCGACGACGCCGCGGCCTACGCCGCGCAGCGCGTGCAGTTCGGCCAGCCCATCGGCAGCTTCCAGCTCACCCAGCTCAAGCTGACCGACATGGCGATCAAGCTCGAGAACATGCGCAACTTCGTCTACAAGACGGCCTGGATGCTCGACCGCGGGCTGCCGCTGAAGAGCCAGGGCGCCCTGTGCAAGCGGTACTGCGCGATG
This sequence comes from Actinomycetes bacterium, assembly GCA_021793115.1. The sequence continues at coordinate 54,799 of JAJYTJ010000002.1, forward strand.
TCCGGGTTCGAGGTCGCCGACGACGCCCTGCAGATCTTCGGGGGCGTGGGCGTCACGGTCGGCGCCCGCATCTCGCGGCTCTGGCGCGACCTGCGCGGTCACCGGTTCGGCGGCGGCACCGACGAGATCATGGTGCACATCGCGGGCCGTCAGATCGTCAAGGACCACAGCTGAGCAGCGGACCAGGACGAGGAGGAACCCCGATGAAGATCGTCGTCGCCTACAAGTGGGCGCCGAACCCCCAGGACCTGCAGGTCCGCGCCGACGGCACGGTCGACGCGTCGCGCGGCAAGCCGGCCGTCAGCGAGTACGACCCGGTCGCGTTCGAGCTCGCCCGGCGGCTGGCCGACGAGACCGGCGGCGAGGTCGTCGGCCTGACCGTCGGCGCCGCCGCGATCGACACCCCGCTGGCGCGCAAGGCCGCGCTCTCGCGTGGGCTGGACCGTCTCGTCCTCGTGGCCGACGACGCGCTCGCGGGCGCCGACAGCACGCGGCTGGCCGCGGTGCTCGCCGCCGCGGTGCGGGTTGTCGGCGACGTGGACCTCGTGCTCGCGGGCGACTCGTCGGTCGACGTCGCGGAGGGCCAGGTGCCGCTGACGACCGCGGCCCAGCTGGGCTGGCTCGGGCTGGGCCGCGTCACCGCGGTGAGCCCGGCCGCCGACGGCCTCGTCGTCGAGCGCGACACCCCGGCCGGGGTCGCGGTGCTCTCGGTGCGCACGCCCGTGGTGCTGGCCGCCACGGCGGACGCGGTGGTGCCGCGGGTCGCGGGGATGAAGGACATCCTGGCGGCGGCCAAGAAGCCCGTCGAGGTGCTCCCGCTGGCCGGCCTGGACGTGCCGGCGCCGGCCGTCTCGTTGGCGACGCTCGGGACGGCCAAGCCGTCCGGCGGCGACCGGCAGGCCGTCCTGTTCGACGGAGCCGATCCCGCGGCGGCGGCATCGCAGCTGGTGGGCGCGCTGCGCTCGGCCGGCGTCCTGTAGGCCTCGCGCGAGGAAGTGGAGCAGCCCATGAACGCATCGCACGCATCGCAGTCCTGGGTCGTCGTCGCCGACG
>JAJYTJ010000112.1 GCA_021793115.1 Actinomycetes bacterium
AGCTGAGAACCCGCGCCGGTGATGGTCAGCACTGGGCAGATCCCAGGGCCATCACCGGGCACATCTCGTGACCGCCACCGGGCACGTCCCACGACCGCCTCCGGGCAGAAACCAATGGCCCTTGACACCCCTGAGCGCGACCGACGAACGCAGGCACGTGAGGACGACGTCAACCAGCAGGCGCATCGCGCCCTCTCCAGTAGGACGAGGCGGTTCACGGCGCCTCTCGAGCGGGCCCGTCGACTGCGCGCTGAAACGAATGCGCCCACCCGATCCGCTGGGCGATCACCGTCGCCGGCATCGTCGGACACGAGGCCACAACCCGCGGATCACAGGTTCGACCGGGTCGATCAGCGACCCCTTCGCCGCACGCTCGTACTTCGGCGGTCGATCGCTGACCAACGCCGGCGTCGAGGTCAACGAGCCCTACGACGCCCTCTACGCGGGGCAGGCCGCCCTCGACGCCATCGGGCGCCCGAACCCCACCGACGCCGCCCTGACCGCCTACCAGCGCGCCTACGCAGCCAACCACGCCGACAAGGAAGGAGGGCCGGTCCAGTTGGACCGACCCTCTGCAACCGCCGGATCTTGGGCTTCATGCCTCACCGCCCTCTTGCAGGGCGGCGTTTCTAGTAAGCCACAAATGGTGGAGCTGAAGGGACTCGAACCCTCGACCCCCTGCAGCGCGACGACGGGATCGCTCGTCTCGCCGCTTACCGAGTCAACGAGCGTCTTCTCGGACCTTCTCCGCTCCGGCCGGGGCCACGACCGAGATCCGCTCGGCGTGACAACTCCACGGTATCGGGATCTGCCCGGTTGTCTCGACCGGGCTGGGGCCTCCTCGTGCGGAGTTTGTGGCCACTTCTTGTCCACCCGAACCCCATGCGCGATGCACAGCACCGCTGGCTGCCCGTGCCTGCTGGAACGAACTTCCTCGCTACCGCCAGGGGAGATCGCGTCGGACTGTTCGATGGGTAGGGCTGATCAGGGCAGCTTGGCACGGTCGAGTGCGTCGATGAGGCTCGGGCGCCGCCGGTACCTCTCACGCAGGTCCGAGATCGCGCCGTCGACGACGGCGAGAGCCGCCGTCCCCTCGGCGGCGATGGCGGACCTCCTGATGTTCACCAGCTCACGGGCGGCGGGACGGTACCGGCGGGTGTCCGCCACCTGCAGCGATATCGCCACCAGGCGGACCTGCACCTCGATCGCGGCGACGGGGTCGAACGGCAGGTACGCCCTGGCCAGATCGGCCCACAGCCCGTCGTCGGACAGTGCAAGCCGGTGCGCGGTCCCCCACGCCAGAGCGGGGTTGCGCATCGTGTCGAGCTGGAAGCGCACGAGCTCCGCGGGCCGGGACTCGAGCGTGGTCTGCACGTCGTCGAGCATGCCGTCACCGGCGACGGCGACGAGTCGTGCGCCGCTGCCAGCGCTCGGCCACCGTTCCAGGATGGTCCGCGCGGCCGCGGGGAGATCGAGGGGGCGATGCACGCCGAGCAGCCGCCACCAGCGCTCGGCGGCACGCTGCGACTGGTGGCCGCGGTCGAACATGGACGCCCGCTCGGCCCAGGCGATAGCCAGGTCGATCTCGCCGATCTCCTCCAACGCTTCGGCAACGTCCTCGTGCCAGGCGGCCACGCGACCGTCCTTGAGGTGGGTGCGGATGATCGCCTGGACGTCCCAGTCGAGCACGGCGAAGCGCTTGTCGAACCACTGGACGACGAACTGGCGATGGTCGGACCGAGGGAAGCGGTCGTCTGGGTCGGCGGGCGCGATCTGGGCGCGCAGGGCGTCGATCCGGCCGCGTAGTCGCCTCAGTCCCTCGTCCCCGAGGGCCGGCGCATAGGCGACCGGGTCGAGGACGAAGTAGTCGACCTCGTCGTCGAAGTGGAACTCGTAGACCCAGTCCGCCAGCTTCGCCCGCGACACCCCGGCCTGCGCGGCTGCGCGAGGGTGCAGGTCGATCAGCCGCTGGCAGGCGTCGCCGATGATCCCCGAGGAGTCGTCGGCGCGAGCGATCACCCGTATCGAGCTCGCGAGTGCTTTGTGCACCACCGTGTAGACCTGCTGTGGTGTCGGCGCCTGGATGCCCTGCGCCACGAGCGCAGCAGGGTCGGCGACCGCACGCTCGAGGAGCTCGACGCCCTGGTGCATGCGATATCCCTGATCGTTCGCAGTGGAGTACCTCCACAAATCGCGGCTCGTCGAGCGGATCAGCGGCAGGACCGCGTCCGCGAGCGGGATGAGCTCGAGTCTCACGGCGCGGCGAGCTCCTCGATCCAGGCGTTGAGCCGGGCGACTGCCTCGTCGAGGGGTAGCGGGAAGGATGCGGATCTCGCGGCGCGCTGGTAGTCGGCGGCCCAGTGCGGGTTGGCGAGGACGGTCGGCGACCAGTGCCGCGGTCGGCGGCCGAGTCGCACGGCCTCGTCGGCGCGGGCGCCGAACACTGCGTGCGCGGCCGCGGCGATGTCGGCGTTCGTCGGTGTGCCGGTGGCGGCCGCGAGGTCGCGCAGCAGGAGCAGGTCGACGACGTCGCGCGCGCGGTCGTTGACCGAGTCCGGCGGATCGTGCGGGTCGCTGACGGCGTGCAGCTTCTGGGCGATCTGGTGACGCAGGGCGATGCCGACCAGGACGTCCGGGTCGGGCAGGCCGAACCCACCCAGCGGTGGCGGCTCGATGGCCTCGGACTCCTCACCGATGCCGGCCTCGTCCGGGGAGAGCTCGAACTGGATGCGCCGCCAGGTGACCCCTCGCAGCTCCAGGTAGACGTCGAAGCGACGCGGCTTGAGCACACGAGTCGGCACCTCGATGGTCTCGACCGGCCCACGCCGCAGCGTGAACGGACCCCACGCCTCGGCCAGCACCCGGTCGAGCACGGCCAGGAACCGTTGGACGTCCCCGCGGACCAGGCCGTCGACGTCGCTGGTCGTCCTGGCGGGCACGTCGAGGCGATGCTGCAGCAACGTGCCGCCCTTCAGCAGGAACAGCTGCCGCCCGCCCTCGTCGACCGCTCGCTGCAGGGCAGCGACCGCGACAGACGAGGCGATCAGCCAGCCGAGCCGGCCGGCGTCGGCGTCGGTTCCGAGCCTGCTTGCGGCCTGGGCGATCCAGGCGTCGAGCACGCTCTTGGAGTTCGGGGCCTTGTCCTTCACCCTCAGCGTGCGCAGCATCGCGGCGACACGGGAGGCGGACGGCTCACTCATCGCGCGCCGCCAGCCGCGCCGCCAGGTCCTCGCGCTCAACGCTGGTGATGCGCCCCTGGTCGCGCCCGCGCTGCAGCGCCTGCCGCAGCAGGTAGGTCGGGGTGCCGTACTCGATGCACTGGGCGATGGCCGTCGCTGCGGTCACGGTCGGCACCTGCTCCCACCAGCCGATCTGCCCGGCGTCTAGATCCTGGTAGTGGACCTCGTAGCGTTCGCCCCCGACGCGTCGCAGGCGACGGCGCTTGGCGACGGTCACGTGGATCCTGTCCGCGATGAGGTCGCTGATCGCATAGACGTCGAGCGCCGTCTCGTGGCTCAGGGCCGCCTCCGGTGCCCGGGTCCACAGCACGGCGAGCATGTACCGAGCCGTGTCGGTGTACGGGTACTTGGGGAAGCGGTAGACACCGAAGGCGGCACGCTGCAAAGTGCCCCGCTGGACGAGCTTGTCGACGGTCTCGCGGTCGATCCCCTCGGCCAGCGCCTGCCGCGCCGTGACATAGCCGTGCTGCAGCGTGGCGATCTCCCACAACTCGTCCCGCGCCATCACCCTGGTAGCCACGTCAAAAGACTACCGGAATCGTCCATATTTTGCCAGCCACACTCGGTGGCGGACACCTCCCGCGACCTCGTCTACCCATCCGCCACCGTGCCCGTGTCCTTCCACGCGGAGAGCTGTCACAGGCCGAGGTCGCGGCAACGTCGCAACCGGGACCTCTCGCACTCATCGCTGGGCACCACGACGAGATCGCGCACGCCCTCGACCGGGCCGACTCCATCGAACTCCGCGCCAAGGCCCTGCCGTTTCACCCACGGCGTGGCACGGACGACTGAGCTGCACCCGCGAGGATTCGATCGCCTGGTTGCACCATCGGCCACAGCACACAAGCTTCCAGCGAGGCCCTCGCCACGGGTGAGGCGTCACCGTGCGGCGGGACCCACGAGCCGGCACCGCGCGAGGAGAGGCTTCAACGGTGCTGGGCGAGGATGTGGCAGATGTCCGCGTCGGTGCAGTCGGCCGGGTCGAGCCGCCGGGCGCGCTCGCTCAGCTGCTCGAGCTCTTCCTGCAGTGCTTCCAGCTCGTGGAGCCGGCGCTGGACCTCGGCGAGCTTGTCGTCGATGAGCTGTGCGACGTGGGAGCACGGTGCCTGGCCCTGGTCCCTGAGGTCGACAACGCCGCGGATCTCGACGAGCGAGAGGCCCGCCGCTTGCGCGGTTCGGATGAACTGCACCCGGTCGACGGCGGCCTCGTCGTAGGTGCGGTACCCGTTCCCGCCGCGGGTGGGCGGCGGCAGCAGACCGCGGCGTTCGTAGAAGCGGATGGTCTCGCTCGGCAGGTCGACCGCTTGTCCCAGCTCCCCGATCAGCATTGCGCGACGATACCGCTTGACCTTGTAGTAGGGATCAAGGTTTAGCGTCGGCGCCATGGAGATCACGCTGCTGTACTTCGACGGCTGCCCCAACTGGAAGATCGCGGAGGAGCGACTGGCGCAGCTCGCCTCGGAACGCCAGGACATCCGTGTGAGCCGGCGCCTCGTCCAGACGCCCGAGGAGGCCGAAGCGCTCGCCTTCCACGGGTCGCCGAGCATCCTGGTCGACGGCGTCGACCCGTTCGCGGCGCCCGGTGCCGCGGTGGGCCTGACCTGCCGCCTCTACACCACACCCGATGGCCCGGCCGGCGCACCGAGTCTCGACCAGCTGCGCGAGCTGGTCGCGCGGGCCTGACTGCTGCGTCGCCTCACAGGCGGCCTGGCGCCGCCCTCCCCCGGCCTCTGAAAGGACGTGCACGATGAGCACGGAGCACGACCTGATCGTCATCGGTGCCGGCATGGCCGGCGTCACCGCGGCGACCAAGTGCGCGGCGCAGGGCTGGGACGTCGCGATCGTCGACGCACTGCCCTACGGCGGCACCTGCGCGCTGCGCGGATGCGACCCGAAGAAGATCCTGCGCCGCGGCGCCGAGATCATCGACGCGGCCCGGCTCATGGAGGGCAAGGGGATCGACCCGGCCGGCATCGCGATCAGCTGGGCCGACTTGATGCGGCACAAGCGCGGCTTCACCGACCCGGTGCCGGCCGGCATGGAGGCAGGGCTGGCTCGCGCCGGGGCGGCCACCTGGCACGGGCAGGCCCGCTTCACCGGCGCCGACCGGGTGCAGATCAACGGGGAAGAACACCGCGCACGGCACATCCTCATCGCGACCGGGGCGACCCCCCGCCCGCTGCAGTTCCCCGGGGCGGACCTCCTGATCGACAGCACGCAGTTCCTCGACCTGGACGAGCTTCCGGCGCGGATCGTGTTCGTCGGGGGCGGGTTCGTCTCCTTCGAGCTGGCCCACATCGCCGCCCGCGCCGGCAGCTCGATGATCATCGTCGACCGCGGAGAGCGCCCGCTGAGGGCCTTCGACCCTGACCTCGTCCAGCTCCTTGTCGCCCGGGGGACCACCGCCGGCATACAGGTGCACACCTCAGCGGCCGTCACCGCGGTGGAACGCCACGGAGCGTCGTTCCGCGTGCTCGTCGACCACGCCGGCCACACCCAGACGATCGACGCCGACCTGGTGGTGCACGGTGCGGGCCGACAACCGGACCTGGGGCGGCTCGCCCTGGAGGCGGCCGACGTGGCCTGGACGGCCCGCGGGGTGACCGTGGCCGGCTACCTGCAGAGCACCACGAATCCCGTGGTGTACGCGGCCGGGGACAGTGCCGACACCGCCGGGATGCCCCTGACCCCCGTCGCCGTGACCGAAGGCAAGGTCGCCGCCTCCAACATGCTCAAAGCCGGCACGGTGGTCCCCGACTACACCGGTGTCCCGACCGCGGTGTTCACCATCCCCGAGCTGGCCCGCGTCGGCCTGCTCGAGCAGGAGGCCCGCGACCAGGGCCTGCACGTCGACGTCCGCTACTCCGACACGAGCGGCTGGTACTCCAGCTACCGGGTCGGGGAGACCACCGCCGCCGTCAAGATCCTCATCGACCGGTCGTCGGACCGAATCGTCGGCGCCCACCTGCTCGGCCCCGGGTACGCCGAACTGGTCAACACCCTGGGGCTGGCCATGCGACTCGGCCTGACCACCCGCCAGCTGAGATCAGCGACTTCCGCGTACCCGACGGTCGGCTCCGACCTCGCATCCATGCTGTGACGACGGAGTCACGCTCGCCATCTCCGAGCCCTCGCCGCTGACCGAAGTCCCGCCGAGTGGCTCGCGCTCGACCGGGCGGCCGGGGGGCTGGTCACGGTCGAAGCCGTCGAAGCGGTCGATGCCGAGCTGGTGGTCGACGCCGGGCTGCCATCGCGGTGCCTGTTCACATCGGGCACGCGGTCAAACTGATCTTCGACGTCGGCGAAATGGCCGAACCGGGCTGAGCCACCGGGCGCCCGTCGGCTGGGTAGCGCCCGGCACAGTGCGTCAGCGTTCGTCGATCGACGCGTCGCGGTGCGGCAGCAGGTCGGCGACTAGCGTGGTCCGCCCCGTCTGATGCGGGGCACCGAGGCCCTGGCCGGTGTCGCCGTGGAAGCACTCGTGGAACAGCACGTCGCGCTGCCAGGCGACGCCGTCGCGCAACGGTGGACCGCGTCACCGAGCACGGAACGCGGGCCGTCGGCGCCGGGCAGCAGGACGGACGTCACGCGCCGGGTGAGCTCGGCCGCGGCCTCCGACAGTGTCATGGTCCGTCCCGAGCCGGTCGGCAGCTCGAGCCCGCGGACACACCTGACCTTCGCCGACTCGCGGTGTCTAGTCGTGCGGTAAGTTCCCCTCCAGGAGTCCGGTATTCATCACCCTAAGAGTCCGGGGTTCTTCCCCCTAGTTCGGATCGGAGGCGGCCATGGCGGACTACATACCCCGTGTGGTCGACGCCGAAGTCGATGCTGCCTTGGCGACCCTCGGCGCCGTCCTCATCGAAGGCCCGCGCGCGTGCGGCAAGACTGCAACCGGCCTCCAACACTGCGCGAGCAACGTCCGCCTGGATTCGCTGCCGGACCCGGCGACGCTCGTGCGGCTCGCCCCTGACCAGATCCTCGACGGCCCCACGCCGCGCCTGATCGACGAGTGGCAACTGGCTCCCGCGACGTGGAACCTCATGCGCCACCAGGTCGACACGCGTCAGGCGCCCGGGCAGTTCATCCTCACGGGTTCCGCGACCCCGGCCGACGACGTCACCCGGCACTCAGGCGCCGGCCGAGTCATCCGGGTCCGGATGCGGCCGATGACCCTGTCAGAGCTCGGTCAGTCGTCCCGGCAGGTATCGCTCGCATCACTCATGTCCGGCGAGCGCGTGCCATCGAGCCAGGCTGCACTGGACTTCGCCGGCCTGGTGGAGACCATCTGTGTCGGTGGTTGGCCCGGACTCCGAGGCCAACCGGTCGCCCGCGCGATGGCGGCGACACGGTCCTATCTCGACGACCTCACTCGCGTCGACCTGCCTCAGGTCACTGGCGTGCGCCGGGACCCCGAGCGCGTCCGACGCCTCCTGCGATCCGTCGCGCGGTTGAGTGCCTCACCGGTGAAGGCCTCCAAGCTCGCCAAAGACGTCGGCACCGACGAGCGACCGATGAAGCCCGAGACGGCGAGCGAGTACCTCGACGCCCTGGCACGTGTGCTCGTCATCGAGGACCAGGACGCCTGGGCACCCGAGCTGCGGTCCCGTGCCCGACTCCAGGTCAGCCCGAAACGACACTTCGTCGATCCCTCGCTTGCCGTCGCAGCCCTCGGCGCCACGCCAGCACGGCTCTCACGTGACCTCAACACACTCGGGTTGCTCTTCGAGTCACTGGTCGTGCGCGATCTGCGCGTCTACGCCCAAGCGCACGGCGGGCGCGTGCGTCACGTGCGCGACGAGTACGGCCTCGAGGTCGACGCGATCGTCGAGCTCCCCGACGGAAGGTGGGCAGCCTTCGAGGTCAAGCTCTCTGGCGAGCACGAGGACGAGGCGGCCGCGAACCTCCACAGGTTCGTGGAGAAGATCGACACGGCACGCACCGGCGAACCCGCAGCACTCGTCGTCATCACCGCCGACCGCTACGGCTACACCCGCGACGACGGCGTCGCCGTCGCGCCGCTCTCGGCGCTGGCACCGTGAGCGTCCACCCCGCCCGCCGCCTGACCGGCGCTGCTGACGGCGTCCTCGCCGAGTTGCCCGATGAATGACCGAGCCAGTTGCAGCCTGCGTGCGACGATGCGCAGCGCGCCAGAGAGCGGCCGGCCATGACTGAGAAGGCTTACGCCTCTGCTTCGTCCCAAGGCGGGCCTCGTCGTCGTCTTGAAGGTTTCTTGCGGCGGCGCGACCACGATTGTCCGGTCTCACCGCGAGAAGGAATCGGCACGTGCCCAACTCAGCACCCGCAGCGCCCCGCCCAGCCCCGGGCGCCGGTGTAGTCGCATCCACCCCGACCGCCGGCGCTCCCGCAGTCGCGGCAGGCGTGGTCGGCGTCCTCATCGTGCTCGCATTCGGCTCGGTGGCCACACACACGGACTGGTCTCAGCACGAGTTGCCCGTCGTCATCTGGATGTCCGCGCACCACGTCGCTGCCGCGGGCGCCGTGGCCACCACGCTGGCGGCGGTGCTGTCGCCGGGGACCGGTCTGGTCTGGTTGGCACTTGCGGGATGGCTGGCCGCGCGGCGCCGGGGCGTGCGGTACGGGGTCCTCATCTTCCTCGTCGGCGGTGCGAATCTCGCTGGGGCGGTCGCCATCAAGCTGCTCGTCGGCCGTCCACGACCCGACGTGAGTGCGCTGGCGAACCCTCCAGCGGTGGACCACAGCTACTCCTACCCCAGCGGTCACACCGTCGTCGCCACCGTGGTGGTGCTGTGCCTGATCATCGCGCTGCGACCGCCACGGCGGCGGTGGGGTATCCCGGTGGGCGCCGCTGTGGTTCTGCTCACCGCCGCGTCCCGCGTCTACCTGGGCCTGCACTACCCGACCGATGTGCTGGCTGCCGTGCTGTACGCGCTGAGCGCCGCGCCGGTGCTCGTGGGGCTGCTCGCCGCGCCGCCCGTCAGGGCGGTGCTGACCCGCCTGAACCTGCTGCCACCGCCCACCGTTGTCGACACCGAAGGGGGCCTGCCGTGATCACGGCACTCTCCACCGCGATCCCGCTCTCAGCGGGCCCACTGCTGCACGCCCTAGGGCGCGATCACGTCGGGCGCCGCTGGTGCTGGGGTGTCGGTGGCCTTGACGGCTTGCCTTTGATGGCTGGCGCGTACGAGGAGGTCGGCCACGTCGGGGGGTACGTGCAGGTGGCGTGCCAGCCAGTCGGTGCCGTGGCCTCGTCGGGCGTGGATCCATGCGGCGTAGGTGGCGTCTGTCGGGGTGTGGCCGAGGGCGGCGAGCTCGTCGGCTGGGAAGCCGCGCAGGGCATCGGGGGCCCAGAGGGCTTGTGGCCGTTCCTGGCTGGGCTGGTGGGCCTCGGGGTGCTGGAGGGTGGGGGTCATGACGGCCTGGATGTCAGGGGCCTGGGCTCGGCTTCGGGGCGGGTGTCGGGGTCGCGTAGCCGCCAGGCGGCGGGGATGGTGGCGGGCAGCACGTCGTCGATGGTGACGACGCCGAGCAGGTGCCCGTCAGGGCCGACGACGGGCAGGGTGGGCAGGTTGTGGTCGGCCATGAGGACGGCTAGGTCGGCCAGGTCGGTGTCGGGGGTGACGCGGACGGGGTCGTGGTCGGCCAGGTCGAGCAGGGGTGTGGTGGGGTCGGCCTGCACGATGCGGAGCAGTGGGACGGTGCCGGTCAGCGCGCCGGTGTGGTCGAGCAGGTGCAGGGTGACGGAGGTTTCGAGGGTGGCGTTGCGGGCGGCGCGCGCGATCGCCAGGGCCTCTCCGGCGGTGACCTGTTCGGGGATCGCCAGGTACTCCAGGCCCATCAGGCCTCCTGCGGTGGCCTGGTTGTAGCTGAGCAGGTCGGTCAGGGCGGCGCGTAGGTGGGGTGGCAGTTGGGCGATGACCGTGGCGCGGCGTGGTTGGGGCAGGTCCATGAGGGCGTCGGCGGCGTCGTCGGTCCGCATCCGGGACAGGACGTCGGCGATCTCGCTGTCGGGTCGGGCCGCCAGCAGCGTGCCGCGCTGTTCGTCGAGTTCCTCGTAGACGTCGGCTTCCAGCTCGGGGTCCTGGTGCACGACGGCCAGGATCTCGGCCTGCTCCCGGTCGGAGGCGTCCTGCAGGATGTCGGCCAGCTCGGCAGCTCGCAGCGACCGCAGCCGACCGAAGGTGGACCGCACCAGGACGGTGGGTTCGTGCCCGATGAGGGCCTCGAAGGAGCGCCAGTCGTGGAACGAGGCGTCCCCGCTGCGTCGGTGCGCAGATCGGGTGGTGCGCAGTCCGGCGACGACGAGCTCGCTGCCGCGGGGGGCAAGGTGCACGTCGTAGGCGCGCACAAGGCGGGCGTGGGCGATGTCGACGAGGCGGTGGCCGAGCACGTCGGCCCGCAGCAGCACCTCACCGCCTCGACGTTCGAAGCTGCGGACGTCCAGGTGGGCGGTGCGTACGGCGACGTGGGCGTCGGCCCAGGAGGAGACCTGCTCGATCGGGAGGAACACCGGTCGCCCGCCCAGGTCGGTGACCAGGCCAGCGATCGGCGGGTAGTCCTGGCCCCGCAGGCGCACGACGACGTCCCGGACCCGGCCCACGGTGCGTCCGGTGGGTTCGACCACGGCGCGTCGCAGCAGGCCGGACAGGTCCAGGCCGTCCCCGATCCCGTCGGCGCTCATCGGTTCCTCCCGCCCCTCGTGCTTGGGCTCAGCCGCCGGTGGCGATCTGCGCGACGCGCACGACGACCAAGCCGCACACCATGACCAGGTACAGCCACATCATGGCCAGCCCGGCGCGGCGCGCCAGCGACAGCTCCGGACGCGTCAGCAGCGCCAGCGGCGGCATCCGCCAGGTGGCCTTGGCCTGCAGGTCCACCGCCTGCGGCGGGGTGATCAGGCCGCGGCGGCGGCGCACCGCCCGCCAGATCACCACGGCGATCCCGCCCGCGACGGTCGCCGCGGTGCCACCGGCCAGGATGAGGACCATCGCCTGCCCGCTCATCTGCGGGAACACCACCGAGGCGGTCAGGATGATCGACAGCAGCACGAGCACCGCGATGACGAACGTGGTGAACACGTTGGTGGCGGTCTTGTTGACCCACGGCCCCAGGACGGCCTTGTCGTTGCACAGCAGCAGCAGGAACACCGTCGCTGACGGCAGCAGGACCCCAGCCAGGGTCTGCACGCCCTCGGTCAGCAGACCCAGCGGGCTGCCCGGGATGAGCACGATCGCCGCCGACCCGGCCAGCAGCAGGCCGAAGATCGCGTAGAACGCCTTGGCCTCGGTCGGCTTGCGGTGCAGCGAGTGGTTCGTGCCCAGCACGTCGCCGACCGCGTAGGAGGTCGACAGGCCCACCGCCGCCGCGCCGATGATCGAGGCGTCGATCAGGGCCACCGCGAACAGGATGCCGGCGACCTTGCCGCCGGCGGCGGCCAACCCGGAGGCGATGCCCGCCGCGTCGGTGAACTGCCCGGCGCCGCTCCGGCCGGCGAACGCGGCCGCGCTGAAGGCCATCATCGCCGCTGCCCCGACCACGACGATGACGATCCCGAGCCACAGGTCGACCTTCTCGTAGCGCATGTACGCCGGGGTGATCCGCTTGTCGATCACATACGACTGCTGGAAGAACAGCTGCCACGGCGCCACCGTCGTCCCCACGATCGCGATGACCAGCAACATCACCGTCGACAGCTGCGAGGCCCCACCCGGCAGGCCCGGCACGACGAAGTTGCGTGCGACCTGCCCGATCGCCGGGTGCACCATGAACACGATCGGGACCAGGGCGAACGAGCCGGCCACCAGGGCCAGGCAGACCCGCTCGAAACGGCGGAACGAACCACCGGACACAGCGGCCAGCACCAGCACGACCGCCAGGATCACCCCCGGAACCTTCGGCAGCCCGAGGTAGCCCAAGCCCAGCGTGATGCCCACGAACTCCGTGACGATGGTCAGCGCGTTCAGCACGAACAGGTCGATGACGGAGAACGCGCCCCAGAACTTGCCGAACCGCTCCACGATCAGCCGGGCGTGGCCGACCCCGGTGACCGCGCCCAGGCGCAGCACCATCTCCTGGTTGACGTAGATCACGGGGATCAGCAGCAGCAGCGTCCACAGGAGGCGGGTGCCGTAGTTCTGACCGGCCTGCGTGTAGGTGCCGAAGGCGCCGGCATCGTTGTCCCCGACCATCACGATCAGCCCAGGCCCGACGATCGCCGCCAGGATCTTCAGCCGCCGCGACAGCCGCCCCCGGGCGCCGGACGGCGCCTCGCCCAGCCGGATCGTGCCCAGCGCGCCCTCGATGTCACCGACATGCGCGCTGTCCAGCACCGCCGCGTTCTGCTGCACCG
>JAJYTJ010000113.1 GCA_021793115.1 Actinomycetes bacterium
TTCCGATCCGGACGGGTGGGCCGTGGTGTCCGCGACCCGCCCCGACTTCGCCGCTGATGCGTACGTCGGCCAGCTGTGGCGGGTGCCCCTCGACGGCGACGCGCCGCGGCGGATCACCCGTGGCTTCCGCGACACGGCGCCGAAGGTCTCGCCGGACGGGCGGCTCATCGGCTTCCTGCGCGCCGCGCCGGGCGGAGCGTCCCAGCTCGCGATCGTGCCTGCCGACGGCGGCGAGCCGCTCGTCGTCACGGACCGCAAGCTCGGGGTGAGGGACTTCGCGTTCACGGACGACTCCGCGCGGGCGGTCTTCACGTCGGCGGTGCCCGAGGAGGGGCGCCACGGCACGGTGGACGGCGTGCCCGCGCCGGCCGAGGACCCGCGCCACATCACCACGCTGACGTTCCAGTCGAACGGCCGCGGCTACCCGGCCGACCAGCGCGTCCACGTCTTCGTCGTGGACCTGCCGGACCCGTTCGGTGAGCCGCCGGTCGCGCCCGTCGGGCGGGCGGCCAAGGCGACGAAGGACGCGGCGAAGGCCGCCGGGGCGGTCGACGACGAGCCGCGGCTGGTGCCGGAGGCCCGGCAGCTGACGAGCGGGGACTTCGACCACGCAGAGCCCGTGCTCGCGGGCGACCAGGTCGTCGTGGTCTCGGCGCGGCACGAGCACCGCGACCTCGACCGGCGGTCCGACCTCTACCGGATCGACCTGGCGTCCGGCGACGTCACGCTCCTGACAGACCCCGCCGCGACCGGCACCACGTTGACCGTCGCGTCCCCGGTCGTCGTCGGCGACGACCTCTACTTCCTCGGTGCGGACCTCGGGCCCGACGGCACGGACTTCGTCGCCAAGAACGCGGCCGCCTACCGCGTGCCGGTGGCCGGTGGCCCGGTGGTGCGGCTGACCGATCCCGCGAACGACGACCTGACGCAGCTGGCGGCCGACGACCACGGCGTGCTCGGCGTGCTCCACACCCGGGGCGCCGGCGTCCCGGTGCGCATCACGCCGGGTGGTCTCGAGCGGGTCCCGGCGCCGCAGGAGGCGTCCGTCACCGCGATCGCGGCCGCCGGCGATCGGGTCGTCGCGGCCGTGGCGACGCCGGTCTCCCCCGGCGAGGTCGCGACGCTGGGCTCGTCGGCCACCGTGCTCACCGACTTCGCCGCCGCGCTGCGCGAGGTGGCCACGCCGGTCCCGGCCCGCGAGCTGGTCTCGACGAGCCCCGACGGCCAGCGGGTGCAGGGCTGGGTGCTCGTGCCGGAGGGCGAGGGCCCGCACCCGGTGCTCCTCACCATCCATGGCGGCCCGTACGCCGCCTACGGCCCGGCGTTCTTCGACGAGGCCCAGGTCTACGTCGCGGCCGGCTACGCCGTCGTGCTCTGCAACCCCCGCGGCTCGGACACCTACGGCGAGGCGTTCGGCCGGGCCATCCAGGGCGACTTCGGGAACCTCGACAGCGTCGACGTGCTGGCGTTCCTCGACCACGCGCTGGCCACCGTCCCCGGCCTGGACGCGGCACGCGTCGGGGTGATGGGCGGCTCCTACGGCGGCTACCTCACGGCGTGGCTCATCGCGCACGAGCACCGGTTCGCCGCGGCGATCGTCGAGCGGGGCTACCTGGACCCGCGGTCGTTCGTCGGCGCGAGCGACATCGGCTGGTTCTTCGCGCCCGCCTACAACACGGCCGACCCGGCACGGATGGATGCCCAGTCGCCGTTGCTGCTGGCCGACCGTGTGCGCACGCCCACGCTGGTGCTCCACTCCGAGGACGACCTGCGGTGCCCCATCTCGCAGGCGTTCCGGTACTACACCGAGCTCAAGCTGGCCGGCGTCGACACCGAGCTGCTCGTCTTCCCCGGCGAGACGCACGAGCTGTCGCGCTCCGGCCGGCCGTGGCACCGGCGCCAGCGCTTCGAGGCGATCCTCGACTGGTGGGCGCGCCACCTGCCGGTGTCCTGACCGGACGCGGTGCGTGCCCGGCCGCGAGACTGTCCCCATGCGCAGCCGCCACGTCAGCCGGGTCATCGCCGCCTCGCCGGCCGCCGTCTACGACATCGCGTCCGACCCCGACAACCTCCCCCGCTGGGCGGCGGGGCTGGCCTCCGGCGACGTGGCGCGCAGGGGCGACGCGCTGGTCGTCGAGTCCCCGATGGGCACCGTGACCGTGCGGTTCGTGCCGCGCAACGAGCTCGGTGTGCTCGACCACGACGTCACGCTCCCGTCCGGGGTCGTGGTCACCAACCCCATGCGGGTCATGTCCCATCCGCACGGCGCCGAGGTCGTCTTCACCGTCCGGCAGTTGGAGATGTCGGACGACGAGCTCAACCGGGACGTCGCGCTCGTGGAGGCGGACCTGGAGGCGCTCCGGCGCCTCGTCGAGGAGCGGACCCGAACCACCTGACCGGAGGCCGCGCGGCCCGACCGGCACGGCGTCGGTCAGGGGCGCCCGACCGCGTAGACGAGCCGCGCGAACTGCCCCATCGCCGCCCCGGAGACGAGGGTCAGGCGATCGGCACCGACCGTGCGCGGCAGCAGCGGCGCACCACCCGTGAGCGCGACCGGGGCGACCGACAGCGCGATCTCGTCGAGCGCGCCCGCGTCGAGGAGCTGGCCCGCGAGGTCGCCGCCACCGACCACCCAGACGTCCCCGTCGCCGGCCGCGGCACGGATCGCGGGCAACGCCTCGGCGACCGGGCCACGGACGAACCGCACGTCCGCCCCCTCCGGCACCGGCAGCGCGCGCGACGTGAACACGAACGTCGGCTTGTCCCCGTAGATGACGCGCCACCGCTCCGGGTGCGCCAGCAGGTCCTCGTGCGCCAGCACCCACTCGTACGTCGCCGAGCCCTCGACGAGCACGGTGGCACCGGACGGGAACAGCCCCTCGTCCGGTGACTCGCCACCCGGCACCGCGAACAGCCACTCCAGCGAGCCCTGCTCGTCCGCGATCCACCCGTTGAGGCTGGTCGCCGCGTCGAAGATCACCTTGCCCATGCCGCGACGCTAGCCGCGGCCTCCGACACCCCACGGCACGACGACGGTGATGCCCGCCCCCGCAGTCCCGGACCCGAGCGCGGCCAGGGCGTCGGCGGCCTCGTCGAGCCCCACCACCCGCTCCACCAGGGCGGCCGGGTCCAGGCGCCCGGCCGCCACGTCCGCGAGCATGGCCGGGTACTCGTGCGCGGCCATGCCGTGCGAGCCGTAGACCTCCAGCTCCCAGGCGATCACCCGGTCCATCGGGATCCCGGCGCGCGCGTGCGGGCCGAGGAGCAGCCCCGCCTGCACGTGCCGTCCGCGCCGCCGCAGGCCCAGCACGGAGGCCACGGCGGTGCCCGACGAGCCGAACGCGTCGATCGAGACGTGCGCCCCACCGTCGGTGGCCTGCACGACGAGCTCCGCGACCGCCTCCGGCGCCAGCCCCGAAGGATCGATCGTCACCGCGGCGCCGAACGACGCGGCCTCCGCACGGGCGCCCACCGACGGGTCGACCACCACCACATGGGCGCCGGCCGCGGCCGCGACCTGCACCGCCGACAGTCCGACGCCGCCGGCACCGTGCACCGCGACCTCGTCGTGCGCCCGGACCCGGCCGTGCACCGTCAGCGCGCGGTACGCCGTGGCGAACCGGCACCCCAGGGACGCGGCGACCACGGGCGACATCCCGTCCGGCAGCCGCACGAGGTTGGCGTCCGCGTGGTGCAGCGCGACCAGCTCGGCGAACGAGCCCCAGTGCGTGAACCCGGGCTGTTCCTGGTGGGGGCACACCTGCTGCTCGCCCGCCTGGCACACGTCGCACCGCCCGCACGCGCACACGAACGGCACGGTCACCAGGTCACCGGGCCGCCACGAGCGCACGTCCGGGCCGGTGGCGACCACCTCGCCCGCGAGCTCGTGCCCGGGCACGTGCGGCAGGCGGACGGAGTCGTCGTGCCCCTGCCAGGCGTGCCAGTCGCTGCGGCACACGCCGGTCGCCGCCACGCGCACCACCGCGCCGTCGTCCGGGCAAGGCGGCTCGACCACCTCGCGGACCGTCGGAGGGACCCCGAACCGGTCGATCACCAGCGCGCGCACGTCGTCGATCCTCGCAGTCCTCGAAGGCCTCGCAGTCCTCGCAGTCCTCGCAGGCCTCGCAGTCCTCGCAGGCTCAGGCGGGCACGGGTTCGAGCGGCACGGCGGCCGGCACCGCGCCGTCGAGCAGCCCGAGCAGCTGCGGCGCGGGCGAGGCCCCCGGTCCGGTCACGGCCGACACCTCCCACAGGGGCGTCGAGCCCGTGGGCAGCCGCACCGTGGCCAGGCCCACCGCCTGCGGCTTGGCCGCGATGGTGGCGGGCACGAGCGCGACGCCCAGGCCCCGGTGCAGCAGGTCGAGCAGCGTGTGGATGTCGTTGACCGTGCACCGCACGCGCCGGTGCACGCCGTGCGCGGCCGCCGCACGGTCGTTGAGCGAGCGCACCGCCCAGGAGGGGTCGAAGTCGACGAAGTCCTCGTCGTCCAGGTCGGCCCAGTCCACGCGCGACGAGGCCGCCAGCCGGTGCTCCGGGGGCGCGAGGAGCACCACCGGCCGCGTGGCGATCGGGGTGCGCGTCAGGCTCCCGAGGTGCTCGCTCGTCGCGACGAAGGCGACGTCCATGGCGCCCGACCGCACGCGCGCCAGCAGGTCGTACGAGCCGGCCTGCGTGAAGTCGATGGACACCTGGGGATAGCGGCGGTGGAACCGCTCGAGGAGCGAGGGCACGTCGAGCACGCCGAGGCACTGCTCCGCGCCGACGGCGAGCGTCCCGGACAGGGCGTGCGTGGCGCGGACCACGGCGTCGCGCGCGGCGCCGGCCTGCTCGAGCAGCGCCCGGGCGTGCGGCAGGAGGGCCAGGCCGGCATCGGTCGGCTCGACGCGGCGGGTGGTGCGTGTGAAGAGCGCGACACCGAGCTCGGCCTCAAGCGCGCGGATCGACGCGGACAGCCCGGACTGCGACACCCCGGCGAGCGCCGCCGCACGCGTGAACTGCTCCTCGTCGGCCAGGGCGACCAGGTACTCCATCTGCCGCAGGTCCATTGATCGACTCCGCTTCTGGGCGCGATGACCGCTAGTTGTTGGACTTCTATGTTAGGCCGCGCCTAGCCTGCCCAGGGGCGCCCGACGAGGGCGCGGACGACGACACGTGAGGTGCACCGTGCAGCAACGAACCCTGGGCAACCGGCAGGTCAGCGCGATCGGGCTCGGCGGCATGCCGATGTCCATCGAGGGCCGGCCCGACGAGGCCAGGTCGATCGCGACGATCCACGCGGCGCTCGACGCCGGCGTGACGCTCATCGACACCGCGAACTCCTACCACCTGCACGCCGGCGAGGTGGGCCACAACGAGCGGCTCATCGCGAAGGCTCTCAAGAGCTACGGCGGCAGCACCGACGAGGTGCTCGTCGCGACCAAGGGCGGCCACCTGCGCCCCGGCGACGGCAGCTGGACCCAGAACGGGGACCCGGCCTACCTCAAGGAGGCGGCCAAGCAGTCGCTCAAGGACCTCGGCGTCGAGGCCATCGGCCTCTACCAGTTCCACCGCCCCGACCCGCGCGTGCCGTTCGCCGACTCGGTCGGCGCCATCCGTGACCTGCTCGACGAAGGCCTGATCCAGATGGCCGGCGTCTCCAACACGAGCGTGGCCCAGATCGACGAGGCCAACGAGATCCTCGGCGGGCGCCTGGTGTCGGTGCAGAACCAGTTCTCCCCCACCCACCGGTCGACGCTCGACACCCTCCGGCACTGCGCCGAGCTCGGGATCGCGTTCCTCCCGTGGAGCCCGCTCGGCGGCATCGGCCGCGCCGGCGGTGTCGGCTCGACGTTCCCCGAGCTGGCCCGGATCGCGGCGGAGCACGGGGTCAGCCCGCAGCGGGTGGTCCTTGCCTGGGAGCTGGCGCTCGCGCCCGTGGTCATCCCCATCCCCGGCGCCTCCCGGCCGGAGTCGATCACGGACAGCGTCGGCGCGGTCGACGTGGCGCTGTCCGACGACGAGCTGGCCGCCCTGTCCGCGCTCTGAGCACCCTCTGATCAGGAGAGACCCACGTTGAAGACGTTCACCCTGCCCGGCACCGACCTCGTCGTCCCCGAGGTCGTCCTCGGCCTCATGCGCATCGCGGAGAAGTCGGACGACGAGATCCGCACGCTCGTCGGCACCGCGGCGGACGCGGGCATCGACTTCGTCGACCTCGCCGACGTCTACGGGCCCACGCTGCACGAGTGCGAGGCCCGCTACGGCGGCGCGATGAAGCTGACCTCGTCGGCCCGCGAGCAGGTGACGATCCAGACCAAGGCCGGGATCGTCCGCGAGCCGCTGAGCTTCGACTTCTCCTACGAGCACCTCATCGAGTCGGTCGACGGCTCGCTCAAGGCGCTGCGGACCGACTACATCGACATCCTGCTGCTGCACCGGCCCGACGCCCTGGTGGAGCCGGAGGAGGTTGCGCGGGCGTTCGACGACCTGCAGGCCGCCGGCAAGGTGCGCCACTTCGGCGTCTCGAACCAGAAGCCGAGCCAGATGGAGCTGCTGCGGCGGTCCGTCACGCAGCCGATCGTCGCGAACCAGGTCCAGCTGTCCGTGACGCACGCCAACCTGTTCACGCAGGGCACCGCGATCAACATGAACGGGCTGGACCAGTCGGTCGACCGGGACAACGGCACCGTGGACTACTGCCGGCTGCACGACATCGCGCTGCAGGCGTGGTCGCCGTTCCAGGCCGGCTTCTTCGACGGCCCGTTCCTCGGCTCGGACGCCTACCCGGAGCTCAACGCGGCGATCGAGCGGCTCGCGGGGCAGTACGGCGTGCCGGCGGAGGCCATCGCGACCGCGTGGATCCTGCGGCACCCGGCCCGGTGGCAGGTGGTGCTGGGCACCACGACGCCGGCCCGCGTCACCGCCGCGGCCGCCGGGTCCGAGGTCACGCTGACCCGCTACGAGTGGTACGAGCTGTACCGCGCGGCGGGCCACATCCTGCCCTGACCGGCCGAAGGTCCTAGGACCACGGATGTCGGTCCTGCGGCGAATCGGGACAAAGCTGGAGGAAAGCGGACACAGCGTGCGTCGCCCGATCGAGTGGTTGTCCGGGTGAGATCGCCCGGATCTCCTGACGGGAGGGGGGTGTGACAGATGACGATGTCTGTCATGCAGGGGACCCCGCAAGAAGACCAGGACAGGCGGCGAGATCTCTACGTCCGCGTGTCGGACGCCGATGTGCACGCCGCACGCGATGCCTGGTGGCGTGCCCAGAGCGTGGACCCCGCCTCGCACCGCACCGCGACCCTCTACGAGTCGTACCGGCAGATCGTGCACGCGCAGGCGCAGCAGATCGCCGAGGAGTTCCGCGCGGCGCACGCGCGCTGACCACTCCCGAGCAGCGCCGGGGCGCCGCCCCGGCCCGACTCATGCCTGGCTCATCCCTCGCTCACGACCAGCTCACGCCTCGGCCGTCTGCCGGGGCAGCACCTGGACGTCCGGGCCGGGGAACACGAGGCCCTCGTGCCCGTCCGCGAACCGCACGAGGAAGGGCGGCCCGCCGTCCGGGCCGCGGGTCTCGATGACCTCGCCCGAGCGGTCCTTGGTGTCGATGGTCCGGCCGTGGACGACGAGCCGGTCTCCCACTGATGCGTGCATCGTTGCTCACCTCACTTGGGCCTCACGACGAGGCTAGCCCGACCTGTCGGCGTCGGCACGGTTCGGATCGCGAGGCGCCCGCGGCCCGCCGACGTTGCCGTGGGCCCGGCGCTCGCCTACCGCGACATCCCGTTGCGGGCCGCGTACTGCGGCCCCAAGCACGCCGTCCAGGGGTTCACCGAGTCGCTGCGGTGCGAGCTGCGCGCGGAGCGCAGCGGCTTCCCCCTCACGAGGGTCCAGCCGCGCGCGGTCGACACACCGCAGTTCACCTGGACGCTCACGCGGACGCCTCGTCGGCCGCGGCCCGTCCCGCCCATCGACCGGCCGGAGGTGGCCGCGGGCGCCGTGCGGGAGGCCGCCGAGCACCCCGACGTCACCGCGGCGTTCCGCCGGTTCGAGCGCAACCGCTCGGCGGCCGGCAGCCCCGGCCTGCTCACCGAGGAGGTCGACGTGCGCCAGCGCCAGCTGCGGGGGAACCTGCCGCAGGCATTCGTGCACGCGATGCTGCTGGAGACGTCCGTGCGCCTCGGGCAGCTCGGCTGACCCCGGTCCGGCGTCAGGCGGCGACGAGGTCGAACGCGTTGCCCTCCGGGTCGGCGAGCGTCACCGAGCGCTGCCCGTCGCCGAGCACGCCATACATGCGGCGGGCGCCGAGCCCGACGAGGCGGCGGGACTCGCCGTCGAGGTCCGTGGTGGTGAGCTGCAGGTGCAGCGGGGTGCGCAGCACGCGCCCGTCGCGCACCCGGCGGAAGACGAGGCGCGGCGCGCCGACGGCGCTGCCGTCGACGAGCTCGGCGTACTCGGCGGTGGCGCCGGGCGCCACGTCCAGGCGCAGGGCGGCGGCCCAGAAGTGGGCGGCGAGCTGGGCGTCGAACGCGTCGTAGGCGAGGCCGTGGAAGGTGGTGGGCATGACGCCTCCAAGGGTGTGCTGGGCCGGATCCACCGGTGGGGTCGGGACGACCGTGGCGGACCAGGCTCGAAGGATGCTGTGACGGGGCCGGGGACCGTCCATGCGCCGGGGCGGGCGCAGCGGCACTGGCGAGATCGGAGCGGAGGAGCCTCCGGTTGTGTGGACGAGCCTAACCGGAGGATCCTCCGATTGGCAAGGGGTTTCAGCGTCCAGCCGGCGTCCGGCCCGGTCAGGGCGCCGCCCGGCTCGCCCGCGCGGGTGCCAGGGGCGAGGATCGCCCGGTGACGACCGGCCGACGCGAGTGCGCATGAGCGTGCAGCTCGTCGTGGCGCTCGTCGCCCTCGTCGTCGTGCTCGCCGTGGCGATCGCCCGGCCGCGCCGCGTCCCCGAGGCCGCGGTCGCCGTGCCCCTGGCCCTCGCGCTCGTCGTGGCCCGCGTGCTGCCCGCTCCGGACGCGTGGGCCGAGCTGCGGTCGCTCGCGCCCGTGGTGGCGTTCCTCGCGGCGGTGCTCGTGCTGGGCCAGCTGTGCGAGGACGAGGGGCTGTTCGCCGCCGCGGGCGGCTGGATGGCCCGCACGTCGGGCGGCTCGCCGCGCCGCCTGCTCACGGCGGTCGTCGGCATCGCGGCGGTCACCACGGCCGTGCTCAGCCTCGACGCGACCGTGGTGCTGCTCACGCCGGTGGTCTTCGCCACCGCGGCACGCATCGGCGCGCGTGCCCGCCCGCACGTCTACGCGACCGCCCACCTGGCCAACTCCGCGTCGCTGCTGCTGCCCGTGTCCAACCTCACGAACCTGCTCGCGTTCCGGGCCACCGGGCTCGGCTTCGCGCGGTTCGCGCTGCTCATGGCGCTGCCGTGGCTGCTCGTCGTCGTGCTCGAGCGCGTCGCGGTGGGCCGGTACTTCCGCGCCGACCTCGCGGTCGCCAGCGGCGTCGACGTGGCGCTCGGGCTCGGCCCCGCCGAGGCTACGGCCGGCGACGACGACGTGACCGGCGTGAGCGCCCCGGGCACGGCGGCCCGCCGCCCCGCCCCGGCGCCCGGCGTCGCCGCCCTCGTCGTGGGCGCCACGCTCGTGGGCTTCGTCGTCGCCTCGGCCGTGGGCGTCGACCCGGCGTGGGTGGCCGCGGCCGGCGCCCTGGTGCTGGCGGGGCACGCGCTGGCCCGCCGCCGGGTCACGGCGGGCACCGTCGGCCGCTCGCTCAACGTGCCGTTCCTCGCGTTCGTCCTGGCCCTGGGCGTGGTGGTGCGCGCCGTCATCGACAACGGGCTCTCGACCGCGGTCGGCACGCTCGTGCCGCACGGCTCGTCGTACGGCGCGCTGCTGCTCGTGGCGGTCGTGGCGGCGCTGCTCGCCAACGTCGTCAACAACCTCCCGGCCATCCTCCTGCTGCTGCCGCTGCTCGCGGGCCACGGCGCGGGCCCCATGCTCGCCGCGCTCATCGGCGTCAACGTGGGCCCGAACCTCACGTACGTCGGCTCGCTGGCCACCCTGCTGTGGCGGCGCATCGCGCGGGCGCACGACTCCGAGCCGGGCCTCGCGGAGTACCACCTGCTGGGCGCCGTGACGGTGCCCGCCTCGATCGTCGTGGCGACGTCCGCCCTGTGGGCCGGGCTCGCCCTCACCGGAGGAGGATGAGCCGATGGCGGTACTCGTCTGGGTGGCCGAGGGCACGTGGCCGGCGTGCGTGGACGCCGCGGCGCAGTGGGCGTCCCCCACGTCGGACGTCGAGCTGCTCGCGGTGGCGGCGGGACAGGGCGAGGACTCGGCCCACGCCGCGTTCGCGGGCCTGCTCGGCCGGGGGCGCGGCGGGCGTGACCCGGGCCTGCGCATCGCGGCGATGGGCGAGGCGGCCACCATCGCGATGCTCCGGTCCGCCGCCGACCGACTCGGCCGCCCCAGCACGTCCCGGACCCTGGCGGGCCGCCCGGAGCGAGCGCTCGTCGAGGCCGCGGCCGGCGCGGAGCTGCTCGTGCTCGCGCGCGACGGCGACCTGGAGCGCCTGGGCCCGCACAGCCTCGGCCCGACGACGCGGTTCGTCGTGGACCACGCGCCGTGCCCGGTGCTGCTCGTCTGGCCCCGGCGCCCGACGACGACCGCGCTGCCGCCGCCACCGCCCGGCCCGCCGCCGGCACCCGGGCAGCACCCCGCGCCCGAGCAGCACCCGCCGCGGCCGTAACAAGCTCGGCCGTGGGCCGCCGCGCCGTAGGCCGCTCGGTCGCAAGCCGCTCGGCCGTAGGCCGCGGGCCGTAGCCGGCTCACGCCGAGCGCGCGAGGATCTCCACCACCTCGTCGCGCGTGAGGCGCACGGGGTTGCCCGCCATGCTGCTGGCCGCGAGCGCGGCGTCCGCGACCGCGGCGTGCCCGTCGGGCCGCAGGCCGAGCGCCGCGAGCGGCCGCACGCCGAGCGACGCCACGGTGTCGGCGAGCCATCGCACGACGTCGTCCACCTCGGCGTCCGGGTTGCCCGTGAGCAGCCGCGCGGCCTCGCCGTAGCGGTCCAGCGCAGGCGAGCCCGGGTCCCGCGCGCGCAGCGCCCGCAGGTTGACCTCGGTGGTGGCCGCCAGCACGGCCGCGCAGACCTCGCCGTGCGGCGCGCCGAGCATCCCGCCGAGCGGCGCGGCCAGGCCGTGCACCGCGCCGAGCTTGGCGTTCGCCAGCGCCATGCCGGACAGCAGCGCCGCCAGGCTCATGTCCGTGCGCGCGTCCACGTCGTCGCCATGGCGGTACGCCTGGTGCAGGCTGCGCCCGGCGCGGGCGAGGCCCTCGCGCGCCAGCGCGTCGCTCAGCGGCGTGGCCCGCGGCGTGACGAGCGGCTCGAGGCACTGCGTCAGGGCGTCGAGGCCCGACGAGGCCGTCACGCCGGGCGGGCACGTCAGCGTGAGCGCCGGGTCGACCACCGCCACCGCCGGCAGCATCGCCGGCGAGCGCAGGCTGGCCTTGACGCCGTGCTCCGGCGAGAGGATCGGCGCGTTGGCGGTCACCTCCGCACCCGTCCCGGCCGTGGTCGGCACCGCGATGACCGGCGTCGACGTGGCCGGCAACGGCAGGCCGCGCCCCACGACCTCGAGGTGGTCCAGCACGTCGGCCTCGTCGTGCAGCAGGATCGCGACGGACTTGGCGAGGTCGACGACCGACCCGCCGCCCCAGCCGACGACGACGTCGGGCGCCGCCGCGCGGGCCGCGGCCACGCCCGCGCGGACCCCGGCGACGGTCGGCTCGCCCGACCAGCGCCACAGCGTGGTGTCGTCGGGCAACCCGGCCAGCCCGGGCGCGGCGGCGTCGGTGTGCGCGCCGAGCACCACGAACACGCGCCGGCCGAGCCCGGCCGCCAGCTGCGGCACCTGGTCCGACGCCCCGGCACCGACGACGATCCGACCTGCGGTCGCGAAGGTGAACACGCCCGGCCTCCCCACGTCGACGCCGACGAGGACCATCCTGGCGCGCCGGGCCGGGCGCGCGACCCGGCCCCGGACCCCAGCCACCTCAGTGCTCCGACGAGTCGGCCGCGGCATCACCCCCGAAGCCAGGCGACAGTTGACCCGAATTCCCCGAAGTGCCTATCCATGTCGTTGCAGTAGCCGGATCCGTGGCTTCGACTGGGCAGGGCACGGCCACTGCCTGCGAATCAGCCCCTTTGCTGACCCTTGCCGCGGCTAGGGTGCAACCGTGGC
>JAJYTJ010000114.1 GCA_021793115.1 Actinomycetes bacterium
CGATCACCGCGGCGATCTTGCCCGGGTCGTCGAAGCGCGCCGCGACCTGGCCGGTGAGGTACAGCCCGTGCCGGCGGGCGATCGCGTCCAGCTCGTCGACCAGCCCGCGCCCCTGCGCCTTGAGCGTGGCCGCGAGAGTCGCCACGCGCACCGACGCGGAGATGCCGTCCTTGTCGCGCACCAGCGCGGGCGCGACGCAGTAGCCGAGCGCCTCCTCGTAGCCGAAGACGAGCCCGTCGGTGCGCGAGATCCACTTGAAGCCGGTGAGCGTCGAGGCGAAGCCCAGCCCGGCCGCCCCGGCGATGCGCGACAGCAGCCGGGACGAGACGATCGAGCACGCGAGCGTGCCCTCCGCGGCCCGGGTGGCGGCGTCGGCGCCCAGCAGCGCGCCCACCTCGTCGCCGTGCAGCTGGCGCCAGCCGCCGGTGTGGGGGTCGACCACCGCGACCGAGCAGCGGTCGGCGTCCGGGTCGAGCGCCACCACCAGGTCGGCCTCCCGCTCGCGGGCGAGCGCCAGCGCGAGGTCGAGCGCGCCGGGCTCCTCCGGGTTGGGGAACGCCACCGTGGGGAAGTCGGGGTCCGGCTCGGCCTGCTGCGGCACCACCGTGACGTCGGTGAAGCCGGCCTCGGCCAGCACGCGCGTCGCGGTGGCGGCCCCCACGCCGTGCATGGGGGTCAGCACGATGCGCAGCCCCGCGGCCCGGGCCCGGGCCGCGTCGTCCCGCGGCGCGAGCGCGGCGACCGCCGCGACGTAGGCGTCGACGACGTCCTCGTCGATCACGGTCCAGCCCTCGTCGGCCCGGGGCGCCGCCGCCACCGACGGGACGGCCGCGATCGCCGCGGCGATGTCGGCGTCCATCGGGGGCACGATCTGGGCGCCCTGGCCGGGCCCCGTCACGGCGCGGCCGCCCAGGTACACCTTGTAGCCGTTGTCCGCGGCGGGGTTGTGGGAGGCGGTCACCATGATCCCGGCGTCGGCGTCCAGGTGCCGCACCGCGAACGCGAGCACCGGCGTGGGCAGCGCGCGCGGCAGCAGGAGCACGTCCAGGCCGGCAGCCGCGAGCACCGCCGCCGAGTCGTGCGCGAAGTCCGCCGAGCGGTGCCGCGCGTCGTACCCGACGACGACCTTCGGCGCCGCCTGGTCCGCGAGCACCTGCCGCAGGTACGCGCCGAGCCCCGCGGCGGCGCGGATGACGACGGCGCGGTTCATCCGGTTCGGGCCGCCGCCCAGCGCGCCGCGCAGCCCGGCGGTGCCGAACTGCAGCAGGCCGGCGAACCGGTCGACGAGGTCACGCCGCGCGGCGTCGTCACCACCCTGCGCGGCGGCGAGGAGCGCCGTCAGCTCGTCGGCGGTCGAGGTATCCGGATCGTCGGCGATCCAGGCCCTGACCTCATCGGGATCCCACGCGTGCTTCCCAGTCATGGGGGTCAACCTATCGATCCGGACGACCTTCGCTCGTGGGGCGCCGGGTGTGCGGCCCGGCTCCGCGCGCGCGACCCCGCGGCCGGGTGGGACCCGCGGTGGCCGCACGGTCTCGGTGCGGCCGGCGCGCGGGACGACGACCGATGGGCCGGACGAGTGACAACCCGGACGGCCGTGGGTGAAGTCCCAGGTCAATATGGGGCAAATCGGACGAAACCGGCTAGCGTCGCCGACATCACGCCCCGCCCGTCCGAAAGGTCCACGGCCATGGCAGCACGTCCCTCGCGGCGCCCGCTCGGCGCCGTGCAGCGCGAGACGATCGTCGTGTCCGCCGCGTGCGCGTTCGACCGCGTCGGCTACGCCGGTGCGTCGCTCGGCCAGATCGCCGCCGCCGCCGGCACCGACCTGCGCACCCTCAAGAGCCTGTTCCCCCACAAGGAGGACCTCGCGCGCGCCGTCATCGACGAGCAGGACCGCCGCATGGTGGCCGCGCTCGACCACGCGCTGCTGCGGCACGGCCCGCTCGAGGCGCTGATCCACAGCTCCCGCGCCATCGCCGACGAGATGGTGAGCGAGCCCGTGATGCGCGCGGGCGCGCGCCTGTCGATGGAGCTCGGCGCGGTGGACCCTGGTGTCGCGGAGCACTACCGGGCATGGATCGAGCAGCTCACGGGCCTGTTCGCGCGGGCGCAGGCCACCGGCGACATCACCGATCGCCTCGACCCGGCCGACCTCGGCGCGACCGTCCAGCCGTACCTGTCCGGCGTCCACACGATGTCGGTGGTGCTGGCGGAGCGCGCGGACCTGCACGCACGACTCGTCGTCCTGTGGCGCACCGTCATCGACGCGGCCGCGCCCCTGGGTCGCCGGCTCGGGCTGCACGCCGTGACGCGCGACGCGTTCGGCGAGGTCCCGGCCGTGGCCGAGCGCCACGCGGTGGCCGGCGCCGCCTGACGCGTGCCGTCAGAGGCGGCGGATCACCTGCGCGAGGAGCGCGGAGATGCGTGGCCCGGCGGCCGCGCCCGCGGCGAGCACCTCGGCGTGCGAGAGCTTCTCGCCGGTCACACCCGCCGCGTGGTTGGTGACGAGGCTGACGCCGAGGATCTCCAGCCCGGCCTGGCGCGCGGCGATGGCCTCCACGGCCGTGGACATGCCCACCAGGTGGCCGCCCAGGCGCCGCGCCATCTCCACCTCGGCCGGCGTCTCGTACTGCGGGCCGCGGAACTGCACGTACACGCCCTCCGGCAGCGCCTCGTCGACCTCGCGCGCGAGCGCGCGCAGGCGCGACGAGTACAGGTCGGTGAGGTCGACGAACGTCGCGCCCTCGAGCGGCGAGACGCCCGTGAGGTTGATGTGGTCGCTGATGAGCACCGGCGTGCCGGGCCCCCACGAGGGGTCGATGCCGCCGCAGCCGTTGGTGAGGACGAGCGTGGCGGCGCCCGCGGCCGCTGCGGTGCGGACCCCGTGCGCCACGCGGCGAACCCCGAGCCCCTCGTAGACGTGCGTGCGCGCGCCGAGCACCAGCGCGTGCCTCGTGGTGCCGTCCGACGACTGGAAGCGCACCGAGCGCAGCGTCCCGGTGTGACCGACGACCGCGGGCGCGGAGAACCCGGGGACGTCGGTGGCGGGCAGCTCGGCGACGGTCTCGCCGAGCAGGTCGGCCGCGCCGCCCCAGCCCGAGCCGAGCACGAGCGCCACGTCGTGCCGTGCGACGCCGGTGCGCGCGGCGATGACCTGGGCGGCCGCTGCGGCGACGGCGAACGGGTCGGTGGCGGGGTCGTCGAGGTCGGGCGTCGCGGTCATGTGCCGAGGGTAGCGGCGTGGTGGACGGGTCAGGAGAACGGGGCGCGCCCCCGCCCTTGTCCCGGCCGACCACCGCCTCCTGCTCGCCCCGCGACGAGCGGTCCCACGTCTCGATGTGCATCCGGATGCGGCGCGCGACCAGGTAGGTACCGCCGGGCCTCGACCGTGAACGTGGGGGCGTCGACGAGGTCGGCCAGTCGGCGGGTGGTGGCGACGAGGTCGGTGGCGGCCGCGGCGCGCTGGGCGGCCGTCAGCGGCGGGTAGGGCACCCCGCCGTTCGCGCCGGCCGCGGGCGGCCAGAGATCCTTCTCGAGCAGGTGCCACCCGGTCCATGCCTGGCCGGCGGTGAGGTCGGCCCGCCGCGCGTCGAGCCCGGCGTCGAGGTCGCCGAACGACTCGGCGAGGGGCTCGATGCGCTCGTGGTGCGCCCGTGCCGACGGCTAGCGGCCGCGCGCCCGCTCGTCGTCCCCCGCGGTGACCGCCGCGGCTGACTCCTGCGTCGCTGGCAGCAGCGCCGCCACCTGGGCCCGGACGTCGGCGACGTCGGTGGTCCGGGCGGACGTCAGGGCTGCGGCGGCGGCGCCCGTGGGAGCGGCGGTCGCGCCCGCGTCGGTGACGGTGAACGTCTCGCGCAGTCCGTCCCCGGTCATCCCGGGCTTGCAGGTGGCCAGGTACCGGCCGGGCGGCACCTGCACCACGAGTTCTCGCGAGAGGCCCGGGCCGATGTTCTCCACCTCGGCGACCACCCGGCCGCCGTCGCCCGAGAGGAGGTAGAACTCCGTGACGTCGGTGCCCGTGTTCGACACCGCGAATGTCAGGGTGCCGGACGGCGCGCTGGCGGTCGAGAGGGTGCAGGCGTCCGCGGTGGACGTCACCGTGACCGTCCGGCTGGCCCCGGCCGTCCTGGTCGGACCCGCCGTGCCGGGCGTGGTGTTCGAGACGCACCCGGTGAGCGCGGCGACGAGGACGAGGCCGGCGGCGGACAGGGCGGCGCGGGCGGCGCTGGGCATGGGTCTCCTCAGGGAGGGCGGGACGGGCGGGTGGCGCGGCGCGCGGGCACGTCGCGGCCGCTCGGTACGGCCGCGTCGGCCGGCCCGGCCGGGGTGCGTCAGGCGGCGGTGATGGCGGGGCGGGTCAGGCGGCGGTGACGGCGCTGGGCTGCTGCCGCGCGGGCGCGACGGCCCGCGGCCGGGCCCAGGCCACGCGGACGAAGAACGTCATGACGGGCACGACGTAGGCCACCCACACGATCGCCTGGAGCCAGGTGGTCTCCGGCGAGAAGTTGAAGACGCCCTTGAGGAGCGTGCCGTACCAGCTCGTCGGCGGCACCGCATGGGAGACGTCGAAGGCGAGGCTCGTCAGGCCGGGCAGCACGCCGGCCTCCTGCAGGTCGTGGACGCCGTAGGCGAGCACGCCGGCGGCGATGAGGACCAGGAACATCCCGGTCCAGCCGAAGAAGCGGCGCAGGTCGAGGCGGATCGATCCCTTGTAGAGCGCCCACCCGAGCGTGACGGCGACCGCCAGGCCGAGCGCGGCGCCGACCAGGGGAGCGGCGGTGCCGCGGCCCGTCGCCTGCGCGCCGGCCCACAGGAACAGCGCGGTCTCGAGGCCCTCGCGGCCCACGGCCAGGAGCGCGACGACGAGGACGGCGCGGCGGCCGGCGACGACGGCGCCGTCGAGCTCGTGCTGCAGGTCGCCCTTGAGGTGTCGCGCCGTGCGCGCCATCCAGAAGATCATCCAGGTGACGAGTCCCACCGCCGCGATGGACAGGCCGCCGCCGATCGCCTCCTGCGTCTGGAACCCGAGCCCCTGCGGCCCGAACGTCAGGAGCGCTCCGAACCCGAGCGAGACGCCGACGGCCACGGTCACGCCGGTCCACAGCGCGGGCAGCAGCTCGCGGCGGTTCAGCCGCACGAGATAGGCGACGAGGATGCCGACGACGAGGGCGGCCTCGAGGCCTTCTCGCAGGCCGATGAGGAAGTTCGCGAGCATTCGGGACTCCGGTGAGGTGAGCCTTACCTAACGCCGGAGACTTTACAACACGACTGTGTTGCGAAAAACCCTGCTCGCTCCGTGAGACGACCGGGTGCGGCGGGCGCCGGCCCCGGGGAGCGCCGCCGTCCCGGGGGATGGACCCGCGACCTCACCCGTTCCAGTGGAAGCCGGTGGAGCCGCCTGACAGCGACACGCCGGGCAGAGGCGTCAAACGGCTCCACTGAAGGTCGGGAGGCTCCATTCGGCGGCCGGGAGGCTCCACTGAACGCCGGGAGCCTCCAACCTGGTGGCCGGGAGGCTCCACTGGGTGTCAGGAGGCTCCACTGGGTGTCAGGAGGCTCCACTGGAGAGGCGGGCGAGGAGGGGTGGCCACGCGTCGGCGAAGGCCGGGTGCAGCGGCAGCGTCGTCACGTCGGCGATCGGCACCCACCGGACCTCGACGCTCTCGGCGTCGGTGACCACGGGCTCGATGTGCACCAGCTCGTCGGCCAGGACCGTCGTGTACGACCAGTCGGGGTGCGCCAGCACGTGCTCGCCGCGGATGCCCACCGCCTCGGCCGCGACCCCGGCCTCCTCGTGCGCCTCCCGCAGCGCGGCGTCGGCCGCCGTCTCGCCGGGCTGACGCGCCCCGCCGGGCAGGGCCCACGTGCCGCCCTGGTCGCTCCACCCGGCCCGGTGCTGCAGCAGCACCGCCGCGGGCGCGCCGGCCCGGCGCCGCACGACGAGCAGCCCGGCGGCGCCGACCAGGCCCCAGTGGCGCTGCCCGCACGCGCACGCCACCCAGCCGTCGCCGGGGCCGTGGTGCAGGCGGTCGCGGGGGATCACGTTCCTGACGCTACGGCGCGGTCCGCCACCGCCGCGCAGGGACCCGCCGCACGCGGCCGACCGACGAGGCCGTGGTGGCGGCCAGGCCGACGAGCCCCCGTGGTGGTGGCCGGCCGACGACGCCGTGCCACCGCGTCAGACGATGTCGCAGATGGCGGTGCCGGCCGCCACGGTCGCCCCGACGTCCGCGGCGAGCGCCGTCACGGTCCCGGCGCGGTGCGCCAGCAGCGGCTGCTCCATCTTCATCGCCTCGAGGACGACGACCAGGTCGCCCTCCTCCACCACGGCGCCGTCCGCGACGGCGACCTTGACGATGGTGCCCTGCATGGGCGAGGCGAGCGTGGTGCCGTTGCCCGACGACCGGGCCACCGTGCGACGCGCCCGGCGCTGCGCCGGTGCCAGGGCCCGGCCCCGACCGCCGCGCGCCAGGGCCAGGCTCGCGGGCAGCACCACCTCGAGCCGCTTGCCGCCCACCTCGACGACGACGCGCTCGAGGTCGTCGTCCGGCGCCTGCGACGGCGCTCCGGCGGACGACGCCAGCCCCGGCAGCCGGTCGGCGAACTCGGTCTCGATCCAGCGCGTGTGCACCGAGAACGGCCCGTCGCCCGACGGTGCGAACGCCTCCTCGTCGAGCACGGCGCGGTGGAACGGCACCACGGTGGGGATGCCGGCGATGTCCAGCTCGGCGAGCGCCCGCCGCGCGCGCTCGATGGCCTGGCGCCGGGTGGCACCCGTGACGACGAGCTTGGCGAGCATGGAGTCGAACGCGCCGGAGACGGTGTCGCCCTCGACCACGCCCGTGTCCACGCGCACACCCGGGCCGGAGGGGAAGCGCACCCGCGTCAGCGTGCCCGGCGCCGGCAGGAACCCGGCCGCCGGGTCCTCGCCGTTGATGCGGAACTCCAGCGAGTGCCCCCGCGTGGCCACCGATGTGTACCCGAGCGGCTCGCCCGTGGCGATCCGCAGCTGCTCGCGCACCAGGTCGATCCCCGAGACCTCCTCGGTCACCGGGTGCTCCACCTGCAGCCGCGTGTTGACCTCGAGGAACGAGATGGTGCCGTCCGCCGCGACGAGGAACTCGCACGTGCCGGCGCCGACGTAGCCGGCCTCGCGGAGGATGGCCCGCGACGACTCGACCAGCTGCCGCACCTGCGCGTCGGACAGGAACGGCGCCGGCGCCTCCTCGACGAGCTTCTGGTGGCGCCGCTGCAGCGAGCAGTCGCGCGTCGAGACGACGACGACCGTGCCGTACGCGTCCGCCAGGCACTGCGTCTCCACGTGCCGGGGCCGGTCGAGGTAGCGCTCGACGAAGCACTCGCCCCGCCCGAACGCGGCCGTCGCCTCGCGCACCGCCGACTCGTACGCCTCGTCGATCTCGTCGAGCGAGCGCGCGACCTTCAGCCCGCGGCCGCCGCCGCCGAACGCGGCCTTGATCGCCACGGGCAGGCCGTGCGCCGCGACGAACTCGTGCACCTGCGCGCGCGTGACGGGCTCGTCCGTGCCGGCGACGAGCGGTGCGCCCGCCCGCCGGGCGATGGCCCGCGCCGACACCTTGTCGCCGAGCGCGGCGATGGCGGCCGGCGGCGGGCCGATCCACGCGAGGCCCGCGTCGAGCACCGCCTGGGCGAACTCGGCGTTCTCGGAGAGGAATCCGTACCCGGGGTGCACGGCGTCCGCGCCGGAGCGACGAGCGACGTCCAACAACTTCTGGATCGAGAGGTAGGTGTCGGCCGCGCGGGCGCCCTCGAGCGCGTAGGCCTCGTCGGCCAACGTGACGTGCAGGGCCGCGCGGTCCTGGTCGGCGTACACCGCGACGGCCCCGACCCCGGCGTCCTTGCAGGCCCGGACCACGCGGACGGCGATCTCGCCTCGGTTGGCGATGAGGACCTTGGTGATGGCGGGCACGGTCCACCGTAACGCGACGCCCGCGTGCCGCGGTTGGCGACCGTGCCCACCCGCGGACCCGGCGCTTTGTGGGGTTCCGACGACCTAGCGGGCCCAGAGGTCGACGACGCCGATGCCGACGAGCGCCAGCAGCCGGCGCAGCAGCGGCAGCGACAGGCCGACGACGCTGTGGTGGTCGCCCTCGATCCGTTCGACGAACGGGCCGCCCAGCCCGTCGATGGTGAACGCTCCGGCCACCCGCAGCGGTTCCTCGGTGGCCACGTAGGCGTCGATCTCGGCGTCGGACAGGTCGGCGAACCAGACCGTGGTGGACGCGGTCTCGCCGAGCGCGAGCCCCGTGCCGTCGTCGGGCCGGGCGTCGACGAGCCAGTGGCCGGTGTGCAGCACGCCACTGGTGCCGCGCATGGCGCGCCACCGGGCGCGGGCCTGCGCCGCGTCGGCGGGCTTGCCGAGCACCTCGCCGCCGAGCTCGAGCATGGAGTCGCACCCCAGCACCACGACGTCGCGCGCCCCGGTGTGCGCCGCGAGCTTGCCCGCGACGTCCTCCGCCTTGGCGCGCGCGAGCACGAGGACGGCCTCGGCGGGCGTCAGGGGGCCGGCGGCGGCCACGGCGTCGGTGAGCACGTCATGCTCGTCGACGCCCGAGACGGCGACGACGGGTTCGATGCCCGCCGCGCGGAGCGTGGCCCGTCGTGCGGGCGAGGCGGAGGCGAGCAGGAGCCGGGTCACGCCAGGCACCCTACGCAACGTCCCGGGTGCCCACAGGCACGGGGGGGCACAATGATCTGCCGGTCGACGCGGGAGGATGCGCCATGAGTGAGGCGACCAAGGAGGGCAACGCCGTGGGCGACGAGCCCGAGCTGCTCGACGAGTCCGACGACCTCGACGAGCTCGAGGACCTCGACCCGTTGCGGCCCGCGTCGCGTCGATGGCACCGCCGCACGACGATCGAGATGATCGTCAGCGGCACGCTCGGCCTGGTGGCCTCCTTCGTCCTGTCGATCGAGGCGTGGCAGCTCGCCGGCAACAGCGCGGCCGTGTTCAGCTGCGACGTCAGCAAGGTCCTCAGCTGTGGCGCGGTCGCCCGCACCTGGCAGGCGCACCTGCTCGGCTTCCCCAATGCCTTCCTCGGCATCTTCTTCGAGACGATCGTGCTGGTGCTGTCGGTCTCGATGCTCTCGGGCGTGCGGTTCCCGCGGTGGATCATGCTCGGCGCGAACGGCCTGTACTCGATCGGCCTGTTCTTCGCGCTGTGGCTGTTCACGCAGTCGTACTTCGTCATCCACGCGCTGTGCCCGTGGTGCCTGCTCATCACGTTCACCACGACGCTGGTGTGGGCCGGGCTGACGCGCATCAACGTGCGGGACGGGCACCTGCCGGCGCCCCTGGCGGTCCGGCGGTTCGTCGCCGGCGGCAACGACTGGTTCGTCACCGGCGCGTTCTGCCTGCTGCTCGTCGTCATGATCGTGCTGCGCTACGGGGCGGCGCTGCTGGCCTGACGCGACCGCGGGCCGTACGACGAACGGTCGTCGCACGGCCCGCGGCCCCGGCCGTGAGGCACGGCCCGCGGCCCTGGCCGTCAGACGACGGTGGCCAGCACCTCGAGCGGCAGCGAGCCGAGGTTGAGCGCCCGCGAGTGGAACGCCGCCAGGTCGAAGGCCTCGCCCCTGGCCTGCGCGGCGTCCCGCGCGGCGTCGCGGATCTGCTGCCACAGGCGCTGCCCGACGAGGTACGAGGGAGCCTGTCCGGCCCACCCGAGGTAGCGCAGCCACTCGAAGCGGTTGAAGCCCTCGGCCATGTGGACGTTGCGCTGCATGAGCGCCCACGCCTTGTCGGCGTCCCACGTGCCGCCGCCGTACTCCTGCGGCGCGGGCAGCCCCAGGTGGACGCCGATGTCGAAGACCACGCGCGTGGCCCGCAGGCGCTGGCCGTCGAGCATGCCCAGCCGGTCGCCGTCGTCGTCGAGGAAGCCCAGGTCGGCCATGAGGCGCTCGGCGTACAGCGCCCAGCCCTCGCCGTGGCCGGAGGTCCACATGGCCAGTCGGCGGAAGTCGTTGAGCTCGTCGCGGTTGACCACGGCCGTGCCGACCTGCAGGTGGTGGCCGGGGACGCCCTCGTGGTAGACGGTGGTCCGCTCACGCCACGTGTCGAACTCCTCGACCTCGGGCGGCACGGACCACCACATGCGGCCGGGCCGCGACAGGTCGTCGGACGGGCCGGTGTAGTAGATGCCGCCGGTCTGCGTGGGGGCGATGCGGCACTCGAGCCGGTGCAGCGGCTCGGCGATGGTGAAGTGCGTCCCGTCGAGCGCGGCGATGGCGGCGTCCGCGGTCGACTGCATCCACTGCTGCAGCGCCTGCGTGCCGTGCAGCTTGCGCGCCGGGTCGGCGTCGAGCCGGGCGATCGCCTCCTCGACCGTGGCGCCCGGGCCCGCGATCCGCCGGGCGATCGCGGTCTGCTCGGCCGTGATGGCGGCCAGCTGCTCCAGGCCCCACGCGTACGTCTCGTCGAGGTCGACCGTGGCGCCGATGAAGTACCGCGACCAGAGGGCGTACCGGTCGCGCCCGAAGGCGTCCCGCTGCGGCGCGCGCGGCGCCAGCTCGCGCAGCGTGTCGGCCAGCCGGCCGTACGCGGCGGCGGCGCCCGCCGCGGCCGCGTCGAGCTCGCCGCGCAGCGCCTGCGGGCCACCCGCGACGAACGTGGGGAAGAAGGACGTCCCGGGGTCGGCCAGCTCCGTGGCCTGCTTGATGCCTTCCTCCACCTGCCGCAGCGCGGGCACGTGCCCGGCGTCCGCGGCCGCGCGCAGCGACTCGGCGTACCCGGCGGCCGCGGCCGGCAGCGCGCGCAGGCGGGCCGCGATCGTCGCCCAGTCCTCGTCGCCGTCGGTGGCCATGAGGTCGAAGATGTCGCGCATGCCCTGCAGTGGCGACGCCAGGTTGTTGAGCGGGGCGAGGGTCTCGCCGGCGTCGTCGAGCGCGAGCTGCGAGCGCAGCGTGTAGACCATCGCGTCGATGGTCACGCGGTCGGTCTCGTCGGCCGGGGCGCTGGCCTCCAGCGCGTGCAGCGCGTCCCGCGCCAGCGCGGTGCGCGCCGCCTGCCCGGCGGGGGACAGGTCGGTCATCTCGTGGTCGTGGCCCTTGACGCCGATCTCGGTGGCGGCGATGGGGTCCAGCACCACGTACTGGGCGAGC
Organism: Actinomycetes bacterium; assembly: GCA_021793115.1. Next base: position 11,143 of record JAJYTJ010000114.1, read on the forward strand.
AGGTCGTCGGCGAGCCTGTCGACGGCAGTGGGGGTACGGGTCATGCCCTCGACCCTAGCGGCGGGCGCCGACGCGCTCCCGAAGGATCAGGGGTGCAGGCTCCAGCGCCAGGCGTCGGGCCCCGGGACCGGGCCGGGGCGCGTGGGGAGCGAGCGGCGGGGGCTCGACCACTCGGCCACCACGGCCGGCTCCTCGTCGTGCCCCGCCGAGGCGACCAGGCCCGCGACGAGCGCCGCGAGCTCCACCTCGTCGGGCGCGCCCCGCACCACGTGCACGTGCGCCGGTGCCGCCGGCGGCTCCTCGTGCGGGTCCGGCACGCTCACGCCCGACCGTCCCCCTCGTCCTCGTCCTCGTCGTCCTCGTCGTCCTCGCCGAAGTGCACCGGCGCGCCGCGCGCGGCACCCCACTCGACGACGTCGAAGCCGGCCTCCTGCAGCGTGCGGGCCAGGTCCGCGCCGCCCGTGTCGAGCATGTCGAGCACCGAGTCGAGCGTGAGGTCGCTCGCCGCCTGCGGCGGGCCGACGACGAAACCCAGGTGGAACGTGTCGACCTCGACGCCGTCGACCGGGCCCTCGGGCTCCTCGTCGTCCCAGCTCATCCCGGTGAGGTCGGCGTGCAGGCCGAGCGTCTCGTGCATCAGGTCGTACAGCGTCGCGTTGAGCGTGCCGACGCTCGCCTCCAGCGCCAGGATCCGGGGGTCCTCGTCGGCCTCCTGCGCCCCGAACTCGGCGCGCACGCCCACCGCGGTGTCGACGTAGCGGTGCAGCGCCGCCGCCAGGTCGTCGACCACGCGGTGCAGGGCTCCCGCGTCGACCCCCTGGATGGGCTCGGCGCCGTGGGCGCCCTCGTCGTGCTCGTGGTCGTGGCTCATCGCGGACCTCCCGCGGACGTGCGGGCGCGGACGGTGGCGTGGGGAG
>JAJYTJ010000115.1 GCA_021793115.1 Actinomycetes bacterium
CCAGCAGCGCGGTCCAGGCCGCGCCGGTCGGCGTGCGCACGACGAGGGCGACCGCCGCCAGCAGCGCCACGGCGACGACGATCCCCGCCAGCGCCCGCCCCACCCCGACCTGCGTGGCGAAGAGCCACAGCTCGTCGCCGAACTGCGCGGAGGTCAGCGGCCGGCCCGCGACGGAGCCGTAGGTGAACACCAGCTCGGCGACGGCGAGCACGGTCCAGGCGACCGCCGCGGCGGCCACCAGGCGTGCGCCGGCGGACCATGCCGCCCGGGACCCGGCGGTGCCGCTGCGCGGCAGCACGGCGGCGAGCAGCACCAGCCCGCCGGTGGTCATCGCCGCGGCGAGGCGTGTCAGGGAGGACACGACCGGCAGGCCCCAGCGCACCACGGCACCCGGGTCGCCCAGCAGCACAGCGGCTGCGGCGCCGGTGAACGCCACGCCGGCGAGGGCGCCCACCACGGCGCCGGCGGCGAGCAGCGCCGGCGAACCGGTGAGCAGGTCACGCGCGCGGACCGGCACGGCACGGCCGGTGGGCCGCGGCGCCGGCGACGTCGGGGTGGCGGTCGGCGTCATGCCTGCGCCTAGGCCGCGCCGGGCGGTCCGGCGTCCTCGCTGCGAGGGGTGTGCGTCCCAGCGTCCTGCGCGGCGGCCAGGCGCCGCAGGCTCCGGGCGCGCCCGAGGCGCACGACGACGAGGGCCAGCACGACGAGCGCGACGATCCCGGCGAGCACGGCCGGCCGCGTGCTCGACGCCGCAGTGGTGGCGCCCGTCTGCGCGGGTGGCACGGCGAGGACCGACGAGGACGGCGACGGCGTGGTCGGCGCCCGGGTCGCCGCGGCGGAGGACCCAGGGGCGGCACCGGTCGGGGCAGCGCTCCCCGCGTTGGCCGTCGGGGCGGTCGGCGCCGCCGCCGTGGAGATGGTCGCCGCGCCGGCGCCCGTCGTCGCGCTGGTCGCCGTGAAGGTGAACGAGCCCGTCACCGGGTGCCCGTCGGCCGAGGTCACCCGCCACTCCACGCGGTAGCCGCCCGCGGGCCGGGACGGAGCCAGCGCCTGCACCACGGTCACGCCGTCCAGCGTGGCGCTGCCCTGCGACAGCACGGCGCCGTCCGGACCGGTGACCTGCACCTGCGTGCCGAGGGCGATCGCCGGCTCGGCGAACGTCAGCACCACCCGGTCGGGAGCCGTCGCCAGGGTCGCACCGTCCGGGGGAGTCGTCCCGACGATCTCGTCGTGTGCGGCGGCGGGACTCGCGGCAAGCGTCATCGCCGCCACCGCACCCGCCAGCACGGCCAGCACGCGCCGCACGCGTCCTCTCGGCGTCGCCATGCCCTCACCGTAGTGCGCGGCCCCGCGCCACCCCTCGCCGGCGTCGCCCCGCCCCCGCCGTCGCCCACGACCCGGCGCGGTCCCGCCTGGCGTCGCCCCGCCGCCCGCACCCCGCCCGCACCCCGCCCGGCGTCGCCCGGCCCGCACACCGGCCCCCCCACCGGAGAGCGCACCCGCCGCTCGCCTCGCCGCGACCGCGGTCCCGGGTTAGCGTCCCCTCACGACGAGTCGTGGAGGTGCCATGGGGACGGTCCCGACGAGGCGCGAGGTGATGGCCGGCGCGGGCCTGCTGGCAGGCGTGGGCGTGCTCGCCGCGTGCGGCGTCGGCTCGTCGGGCAGCGGGAACGGCGGCCACGCCCCCGGCGGGCAGAGCACCGGTCCGCTCGTCGCGCTGTCCGCGGTCCCGGTCGGCGGCGCGGCCTCGGCGACGTTCGACGGCCAGCCGATCCTCGTCACGCAGGCGAAGGCCGGCACCATCGTCGGGCTCTCCGCCATCTGCACCCACCAGGGCTGCACCGTGCTGCCGCACGGCGACCGGCTGCTGTGCCCGTGCCACGGCTCCGTCTACGCGCTCGACGGTTCCAACGTCAGCGGTCCGGCGCCGTCGCCGCTGCCACCCGTGCCGGTGCACGTGGTGGGCGGCGAGGTGCTCGCCGGGGCGGGCTGAGCCGTGCCACGGGCCGCGGGCCGCACCGCCGCCGGAGCGACCGGGCGCCGCACCGCGTGGGGTCTGCGCGTGGTGCTCGCGGCGTGCGTCGTGGTCTCCGGTGTCGTGCACTACCAGCGGTGGAGCGCCGGGATGCGGTACATCGACGTCGTCGGCCCGGCGTTCCTCGTCAACGCGGTCGCCGGCGTGGTGATCGGCGTGCTGCTCCTCGTCTGGCGCCACTGGATCCCGTTGTTCCTGGCGTTCGGCTTCGGCGCCGCGACGCTGGCCGCCTTCGTCGTCGCGACGAGCCCGCTGGGCCTGTTCGGCGTGCACTCGCGCTGGCAGGGGACGGCCGAGTGGACGAGCGCCGTCACCGAGGCGGTGGCCATCGTGCTGGGAGTCTCGGCGCTGGTCGCCGAGCGCAGACGAGCCACGCCGACGGGTCCCTAGCGCCTGGGTCGGGATCGCGGGGCGAGGGTCGGACCCGTCAGCGCGACGGGCAGAGCCGCCGGGGCACCGGGGCGAGCCGCCAGGCACCGGACGGACTCGCCGGGGTACCGGGGTGAGCCGCCAGGCACCAGACGGACTCGCCGGGGCACCAGACGGACTCGCCGCCTCGGAGACGACGAGCACCACGACGCCCCCCGATCGTTCCCCACGCCGCTGGGCGCCCTCCCGCGCGGAATGCCGCACCCAGCATCGCGCCAGGGCGCCCTCGCCTCGACCACCCCCGGCGTGGGCGCCGCGGCGCCCGGACGCAGAGAGTGCGGCCGCCGGGCGGTGACGCCCGGACGGTGGGGCCGGTGACGCTCGGGCGGATCGGTCAGCCCCAGACGAGCCCCTGCGACGGGTCCTGCAGGACGGCGGCGATGTCGGCCAGCACGCGCGATCCCAGCTCGCCGTCCACCAGCCGATGGTCGAACGAGAGCGCCAGCTGCGTCACGTGCCGCGGCTTGATCTTGCCCTTGTGGATCCAGGGCTGCAGCCGGATGGCGCCGAACGCCAGGATCGCCGCCTCGCCAGGGTTGAGGATCGGCGTGCCGGTGTCGATGCCGAACACCCCGACGTTGGTGATCGTGATCGTCCCGTCCGCGGTCTCGGCCGGGCTCGTCCTGCCCGACCGCGCGCTGGCCGTCAGCTCGGCGAGCCCGCGCGCCAGCCCCAGCAACGAGAGCCGGTGGGCGTCCTTGACGTTGGGCACCACGAGGCCCCGCGGCGTCGCGGCCGCGATCCCGAGGTTGACGTAGTGCTTGTAGACGATCTCCTGCGTGTCCTCGTCCCACGAGGCGTTGACCTCCGGGTGTCGCCGCACCGCGAGCAGCAGCGCCTTCGCGGTGATGAGCAACGGGGTGACGCGCACGTCGGCGAACTCCCGGTCGGCGCGCAGCTTCTCGACGAGCTTCATGGTCCGTGTGACGTCGACCGTGTGGAACACCGTGACGTGCGGCGCCGTGAACGCGCTGGTCACCATCGCCTCCGCGGTGCGCTTGCGCACCGAGCGGACCGGGACGCGGGTCTGCCGACCATCGGCCGAGACCGTGCCGCTCGCGAGCCATGGCCGGTCGTCCTCGGGGTAGGTGGCCAGCTCCCGTGCCTGCGCACGGGCGGCGTGCGCGAGGACGTCCTCCCTGGTCACGATGCCGCCGGGCCCGGTTGCAGCCACCACGTCGAGGTCGACGCCGAGGTCTCGCGCCAGCTTGCGCACCGGTGGTTTGGCCAGGGCGTGCCCGGTGCCGGCCGGGGCCGCGCCGGCGCGTGCGGCCGACGAGACCGCAGCGGTCGGGGTGGCCGGCGACGTACCGACCGCAGAGCCGGACGACACGGCCGACGAGGCCGAGCCGGACGACGAGGCCGACGAACCGGGCCCGGTCGAACGTGCCGGGGCCGCCGTCGCGGTGACTCCGGACGTGGCCACGGCAGCTGCGGTGGCCCGCGGCCGTCGCGAGGCGGCCGCGCCCCCGGTCCCGTACCCGACGAGCACGGCTCCGCCTGCTCCCTCGTCGGCCCCCTCGTCAGCCCTCTCCAGCGCCCCCCCACCCGGGACGTCCGAGCGATGGTCAGCCCCGCGTGTCGAAGGCTCGGACGCTGCGGGAGGGGGGCCGGTGGGGTCGGTGTCGATCTCGACGATGGGCGTGCCGACCGGGACCGTGTCGCCGGGGGTGGCGAGCAGCTGCGTCACCACGCCGGCCCACGGCGAGGGCAGCTCGACGAGCGACTTCGCCGTCTCGATCTCCACCAGCACCTGGTTGACCGCGACGGCGTCGCCGGGCGCGACGTGCCACTCGACGATCTCGGCCTCGGTCAGGCCTTCGCCCGCGTCGGGCAGGAGGAACTGCTGCATCACCGGCATCTCTCAGAACCCCATCGCCCGGTCGACCGCGTCGAGCACGCGGTCGAGGCTCGGCAGGTAGTCGTGCTCGCGCTTGGCCACCGGGTACGGCACGTGGAACCCGCCGACGCGGAGCACGGGTGCCTCCAGGTGGTAGAAGCACTCCTCCGTCAGGCGCGCCGCGACCTCGGCGCCGGCGCCGTAGAGCACGGGCGCCTCGTGCACGACGACGCACCGGCGGGTCTTGCGCACCGAGGCCGCCACCGTCGGCAGGTCCAGCGGCGAGAGCGCGCGCAGGTCGACCACCTCGAGCGAGGTGCCGGCCTGGGCCGCGGACTCCGCCGCCGCCAGCGCCGTGGCGACCGTGGGCCCGTACGCCACGAGGGTGGCGTCGGTGCCCGCGCGCACCACGCGCGCGGTGTCGAGGATCGCCGCGTCGGCCGCCGGCCGTGCGCCCGGACCGGCGGCCCCCGCCGGCTCGTCGGGCCCGAGGTCGACCTCGCCCTTGTCCCAGTAGCGGACCTTGGGCTCGAAGAAGATGACGGGGTCCGGCGACGCGATCGCCGCGCGGATCATCGTGTACGCGTCGGCGGGCGACGAGGGCGAGACCACGCGCAGCCCGGGGGTGTGCGCGAACAGGACCTCGGGCGACTCGCTGTGGTGCTCCACCGCGCCGATGCCGCCCGCGTAGGGGATGCGGATGACCACCGGCACCGTCAGCTGCCCCCGCGACCGGTAGTGCATCTTGGCCAGCTGGGTGGTGATCTGGTTGAACGCGGGGAAGACGAACCCGTCGAACTGGATCTCGACGACGGGCCGGTAGCCCCGCAGCGCCAGGCCGATGGCCGTGCCGACGATGCCGGACTCGGCCAGCGGCGTGTCGACCACGCGGGCGGAGCCGAACTCGGCGTGCAGCCCGTCGGTGACCCGGAAGACCCCGCCGAGCCGGCCGACGTCCTCGCCCATGACCATCACGGTGGGGTCGTCGACCATGGCCCGGCGCAGGCCGGCGGTGATCGCCTTCGCGAACGTCATTCGCTGGACACCGCCGACGGGGGCGGGAGTCGCAGGCCGGGTCTCGGTCGTCGTCATCGCGCGCTCCCCTCGAACGAGGCCTCATAGGCCTCGAACCACTGCCGTTCCGTCTCGACCACCGCGTGCGGGGTCGCGTACACGTGCTCGAACATCCGGCCGGCCGCCGGCCGGCCCATCGCGCGCACCTCGGTGCGCAGCCGCTCGCCGAAGGCGTCAGCCTCGTCGGCCAGCCGGGCCTGGACGTCCTCCGGCAGCTCACCCAGGCGCTCGAGGTAGGCACGGAGCCGGTCGATCGGGTCGCGCTGCCGCCAGTGCTGCTCCTCCTCGGAGGAGCGGTAGCGGCTGGGGTCGTCGGACGTCGTGTGCGCACCCATGCGGTAGGTGAGCGCTTCGACGAACGTGGGGCCGCCGCCGGAGCGAGCCCGCTCGAGCGCGGCCGCCGTCACCGCGTAGACGGCGAGCACGTCGTTGCCGTCCACCCGCACGGACGGGATGCCGAACCCCGGGGCGCGGTTGGCGATCGGAGCGATCGCCTGGCTGGTGGTCGGCTCGCTGATGGCCCACTGGTTGTTCTGGCAGAACAGCACCACCGGCGCCTGGTTGACCGCCGCGAAGACCAGGGCCTCGTTGACGTCGCCCTGGCTCGTCGAGCCGTCGCCGAAGTAGGTGAGGACGGCCGTGTCCCGGGCCGGGTCGCCCGTGCCGACGAGCCCGTCGCGCTGCACGCCCATCGCGTACCCGGTGGCGTGCAGCGGGTGGGCGCCGACGACGAGCGTGTACAGGTGGAAGCCGTGGGCCACCGGGTCCCAGCCGCCGTGCTCGACACCACGGAACAGCCGCAGCACGTCGACGAGGTCGACGCCGCGCACCAGCGCGGCACCGTGCTCGCGGTAGGAGGGGAACACGTGGTCCTGCGGGGCCAGCGCGTACGCCGAGCCGATCTGCGCGGCCTCCTGGCCGAGCGCCTGGGCGAACAGCGCCAGCTCGCCCTGCCGCTGCAGCGCGGTGGCCTCGACGTCGAACCGGCGGGCCAGCACCATGTCGCGGTACATGCCGCGCAGCGTCTCGGGGGTGAGGCGGTCCGCGTGCTCGTCGTACGCGGCGGAGGCGACGCGCTCGCCCGCGGGGGTGAGCAGGCGGATCAGGCCGTCCTCGGAGAGGGGGCCGAGCGTGGAGTCGGTCACGTGCTGCTCCTTCCGGCCGACCGAGCGCCGAACCTACGCCAGCGTAGGCTACGGTCCCGTAGGTTTCTCGCGGGGGTCGCCGACAAAGCGCCCGCCCCCGGTTTGTCGAAACCCACCGACGAACCCCGTCACCGCACCGTTCCCGGGCGCGTGGGGACGTTGGCGCCGCCCGGCGGGAGGCGCCGGGGTCAGGCGGTCGGGCGCAGGTCCCGCGAGTCGGCCGTCACCTCGAGCAGCAGGTCGGTGGCCTCGCGCTCGCCCACCGACACCCGCACGCCGTCGCCCGCGAAGGGGCGCACCAGCACGCCGGCCCGCGCGCAGCGGTCGGCGAGCTTGGCGGCGTTCTCGCCGACGCCGAGCCAGACGAAGTTCGCCTGCGAGTCCGGCACGGCCCAGCCCTGCGCGCGCAGCCCGTCGAGCATCCGGGTGCGCTCGGCGACGAGCTGCGTCACCCGGTCGGCCATCTCGCGCTGCGCCCGCAGCGACGCCACGGCGGCGAGCTGCGCGACGTTGGAGACACCGAACGGGGTCGACACGGCACGGATCGCCGCGGCCAGCCGCGGCCGCGCGACCGCATAGCCCACGCGCAGCCCGGCCAGGCCGTAGGCCTTCGAGAAGGTCCGCAGCAGCACCACGTTGGGGTGCGCCGCGAAGACCGCGAGGCCGTCCGCGGCCTGCGGGTCGCGGACGAACTCGACGTACGCCTCGTCCAGCACGACGAGGACGTCGCCGGGGACCGCCGCGAGAAGCGCCTCCAGCTCGTCGGCGTGGACCGCCGGGCCGGTCGGGTTGTTCGGGGTGCAGACGAGCACCACCCGGGTGCGGTCGGTGACCGCCGCCGCCATCGCCGGCAGGTCGAGCCGGCCGTCGGTGCCCACCGGGACGCGCACCCCGGTCGCGCCCGCGACCGTGACGTAGATGGGGTACGCCTCGAACGAGCGCCACGGCACCACGACCTCGTCGCCCGGCTCGCAGACCGCGCCCAGCACGTGGCCGAGCACTGCGACCGAGCCACCGCCCATGACCACCTCGGCGGGTTCCACCGCCAGGTGCCCGGCGACCGCCTCGACCAGCTCGGACGCATACATGTCGGGGTAGCGGTTGACGTCCACCCCGGCGTCCGCGATCGCCGCCATGACGGACGGCAGCGGCGGGAACGGGTTCTCGTTGCTCGACAGCTTGAACGCCGCGGCACCGACCGGGACGCGTGCCCCGGGCACGTACGGCGGAAGGGTCTCGAGAGCCTTGCGGGTGGGCACGCGCGTCACGCGCACAGCATGCCACCGGGCCGCCGGGCCCGGTCCGGGTGCTCGGCCGCACCGGAAACCAGGGTCCGACCAGGGCAGACCCTGACCGCGTCGGCATGGCCGGGGCCGGGCCGCTCTGCCAGGATCGGGGCCATGGCCTTCGTGCTGCGGGTGATCGTCAACGGTGTCGCCATCTGGCTGACCACGCTCGTGCTGCGCCCCCGGTTCGACGTGGTGCTCGCGGACCCGAGCACCACGTGGAAGACCGTGCTGGCGTTCCTCGTCATCGGGCTGGTCTTCGGCCTGGTCAACGCGATCGTCAAGCCGGTGGTCCGGCTGCTGTCGCTGCCGCTGTACATCCTGACCCTCGGGCTGTTCACGCTCGTCGTCAACGCCCTCATGCTGATGCTCACCGCCTGGCTCACCCGGTTCGCGCACTGGGGCCTGCACATCGAGAGCTTCGGCATCGCGGTCGTCGCAGCGCTCATCGTCTCCGTGCTGTCGTTCCTCCTGTCGGTGCTCATCGGGCGCCGCGACCGGCACCGGCACGCCTGACCGCTACCGGCCCGCCGCGCGCTCCACGCGGTACTGCACGGTGGTCGCGGTGGTGCCCTCCGGCCCCAGCAGCCTCGTGACGGCCGCCACCCCCGGCGACGAACCCGGCGCGGCCGCCACCGCCGCGTCGACCAGGCCGGCCGTGGCGACGTAGCCCGTGACGGCGTGCGCCTCCAGCGGCAGCACCGGGTGGTCGTCGGCGAGCGAGCGGGTCACCCGGGTGACGTCCCCGCCGGCCTGCGTCGGAGCGCCGTCGGTCTGCGGGACGGCGTCCTCGTCGTGCTCCAGCCGGATCACCGGCACCCCCGCCGGCGTGTGCCCGGGCACGCTCGGCGACCCCGCCGTCACCACGCCGCCGATCCGGTAGCTGCCCGCCGCGGCCGTCGCGGCTGCCAGCGCCACCATGCCGCCCTGGCTGTGGCCGGCGAGCACCACCGGCTCGTCGGGCGCGATGCCCGCGGCACCCATCGCGGCGAGCACACCGGCGGTCATCGGGTTGGCGACCCCGCCGACGAGCTCGAGATTGGTGCCCATGTCGGTGGCCACGTCCTGGTCGAATCCCCACGACTGCGTCCCCGGGACGGCGACCAGCCACGACCGTGAGCCGTCGGGACGGTCCAGCCGCTCCACGGTGACGGTTGCCGTCGGCGTGCCGGACGTGCCGGACGGCTGGGGGTCGTCGTAGGTGCCGGCGACCGCGTCGAGCACGCCTGCCAGGCCGCGCGGCGCCGGCCGCTGCGGCGGGTCGGCCCGGGCGACGAGCGTGACGTCGGCCCCGGTCCGCGCCAGCAGCAGCGCCAGCCCGGCGGACGTCACCGGCACCGGGTCGAGCAGCGCCGGCGCCACGGACGTCAGCGCACCGGCCACGCCGCGCACCGCGACCTCGCCGCCGCCGGCCGCCATCGCGTCCGACCATGCCTGCTCGGCCTGGCGCCGCACGTCCCGTGCCGGGTCGTCGCTCGTCAGCAGCGTCGTGCCGAGCCGCCACTCGGCCCGCAGCGCGCCCGTCACCATGCCCGGCCACGCCACCACGGCGGCCAGGAGCGGGGCACGGCCGGCCAGCACCCGCAGCCCGCGGTGCGCCGCCGTCTCGCCGTCCCCCTGCAGCTGCGCCGCAGCCTTCGCCGCGGCCGCCAGGTCCCGCAGCCGGGAGGCGACACGCGACGGGGCGAGCGGCCCGCGCATCAGGTCGGCGAGACGCGGCGTGACCGCGACGGTCGCCGGCGGGTTCCGGCCCCACGGCTGCGCCCACAACGCCTGCGCCATCGCCGCCGACACCCCGTCGAGCGACCCTGCCGCGCGGCCCAGCCGGCCGGCCGCGTCCGCCAGCGCCTCCGGGTCCACCGCCACGAACGTGCCGGCACCGACGCGCAGCGCGCGGCCGGAGGCTCCCCAGCAGACCCCGCCCGCCGCCAGCTGGACCGCCGACACGGGCCACGGGCCCGGCGCGCCGAGCTCGGCGACCAGCGCCTCCAGCGCCGCCAGCAGCCGGCCCAGACGACTGCGCTGGTCCTCGACCGTCGCACGGTAGGAGTCGGCCGCGGCGCCGACCCAGGGCACCCCGGCGGCCGCCGAGACGCCGGCGCGGGCGACCGCGACGTCATCGCGCGCGACCAGCAGCCGGCGACGCAGGACGGCAGCGGGATCGAGGAGGTGGGGACAGGACACGGCGCGGACGCTAGGGCGGCGGCACCGGGCGCCGCGGCCGGCACCGCCAGACCCGTGACGCGGCGGCGACAGGCCCGGGCTGGGGACGGCTCGCACCGCCCGCACCGCCCGCGCCGCACGGTCTCGCCCGGCGGTCCCCGGCTCGTCGGCCGCACCCGGACCCGCGGTCCAGTCCTCGGACGCCGCCGCCGGCCGCCGGCCCTCTGGGACACTGGGGGCATGGTCCGCCTCGCCGACGTCGTCCCGCCCATCGCGCTCGGCCCGCTCGACGGGCGCTACCGCGCCACGGTCGCGCCGCTCGTCGACCACCTGTCCGAGGCCGCTCTCAACCGCACGCGCATCGCGGTGGAGGTCGAGTGGGTCATCTACCTGACGGGCCATGACGTCGTCCCCGGCGCCCCGCGCCTGACGGCCGCCGACGAGGCCTACCTGCGCGCCGTTCCGGAGACGTTCGGCGCCGAGCAGATCGCCGAGCTCGGCGAGATCGAGCGCACCACGGTCCATGACGTCAAGGCCGTCGAGTACTTCGTCAAGCGGCGGCTGGCCGGCGCGCCCGCGGGGTCGGTGCTGCGCAACGTCGGCGAGCTCGTCCACTTCGCGCTGACCAGCGAGGACGTCAACAACCTGTGCTACGCGCTCATGGTGCGCGGCGCGGTGCAGCACGTGTGGCTGCCCGCCGCGACGGCGCTGGCGGACCAGCTCGCGGGGCTCGCCGAGGAGCACCGGGCGCTGCCGATGCTCGCGCTCACCCACGGTCAGCCGGCGACGCCCACCACGCTCGGCAAGGAGCTGGCCGTGCTCGCGCACCGGCTCCGGCGCCAGCTGCGCCGCATCGCGTCCGACGAGGTGCTCGGCAAGCTCAACGGCGCGACCGGCACGTTCGGCGCCCACCTCGCCGCCGTGCCCGGCGCGGACTGGCAGGCGGTGTCCCGCGGCTTCGTCGAGCACCTCGGGCTGGTCTGGAACCCGCTGACGACGCAGATCGAGTCGCACGACTGGCATTCCGTTCTCTATGCCGACGTCGCCCGGTTCAACCGGATCGCGCACAACCTCGCCACCGACGTGTGGACGTACATCTCCCGCGGCGTGTTCGTGCAGGTGCCGGTGGCCGGAGCGACGGGCTCGTCGACCATGCCGCACAAGGTCAACCCCATCCGGTTCGAGAACGCCGAGGCGAACCTCGAGATCTCGTCGGCCCTCTTCGACGCGCTCGCCTCGACCCTGGTGACGAGCCGCCTGCAGCGCGACCTCACCGACTCCACCACGCAGCGGAACATCGGCCCGGCGTTCGGCCACAGCCTGCTGGCGATCGACAACCTGCGCCGCGGGCTGTCGGCGCTGCACGTCGACGCCGCGCTGCTGGCGCGCGAGCTCGACGACAACTGGGAGGTGCTCGCCGAGCCGGTGCAGTCGGCGATGCGCGCAGCCGCCGTCGCCGGCGTCGAGGGGATGGAGAACCCCTACGAGCGGCTCAAGGAGCTGACGCGCGGGCGCCGGCTGACGGCCGACGACGTGCGCGGCTTCATCGCCTCGCTCGGACTGCCCGACGAGCTGGCGGCCCGGCTGTCGGCCCTCACCCCCGCCGCCTACACGGGCATCGCCGCCGAGCTCGTCGACCACCTGCGGGACTGACCCGCGAGCGCGCCGGCCCGGCCGGCCGGCGGCCCGGCGACCCCGTCGGGCCCGGCGACCCCGTCGGGCCCGGCACGGCAGGCCCCCGGCCCGCGCTGGGCCGAACGGGTGATCCGGGCCGTTGCCGCACCGAATCCTGGACACGTCCGCCGCGCCCGCGGGAGGATCGAGCCCGTTGCGTCCGGTTCCTCCGGTTTCTCCGCATCCTCCGACGGTGGCGAGGCGGCACTGTGATCCTCATGCAGAAGGCGGTGACGCCCGACCTGGCGGCGGCCCACCTGACGCAGGGGTACGACCGGATCGGCGGGTACGTGGTGCGGGCGGCGGACGTCGCGTTCGCCACCACGCCGTCGCAGCTCTACGAGGTCCACGGGCTCGGCTACCCCGGGTCGCCGTTCCACCGCTGGGACGCACACATCGACGT
>JAJYTJ010000116.1 GCA_021793115.1 Actinomycetes bacterium
CCGACTCCGGCATCCCCGACTACCGAGGGCCGGACTCTCCCCCGCGCACGCCCATGACGTTCCAGCAGTTCGTCGGCGACGAGCGGTTCCGGCGCCACTACTGGGCGCGCAACCAGGTGGGCTGGCGGCACGTCGCCGCGCGCCACCCGAACGCCGGGCACCGCGCGCTGGCCGAGCTCGAGCGGCGCGGCCTCGTCGCGGGCGTCATCACGCAGAACGTCGACCTGCTCCACGAGGCGGCCGGGTCGCGGCGCGTCATCGACCTGCACGGGCGGTACGACGAGGTGCGCTGCCTGCGCTGCGGCACGCGGTACCCGCGCGACGCGGTGGCCGACCGCCTCGACGAGCTCAACCCGGGGTTCGTCGAGCGCGTGGGCGACGTCGGCGACGTGGAGATCGCCCCGGACGCGGACGCGGTCGTCGAGCGGACGGCGGACTTCGTGGTCGCTTCGTGCTGGGCGCCCGACCCGGACGGCCGGCCCGCGCCGTGCGGCGGGATCCTCAAGCCGGACATCGTCTACTTCGGCGAGACCGTGCCGGCCGCGCGGGTGGCCGCCGCGTACGGGCTGGTCGACGAGGCCGACGCGCTGCTCGTCGCCGGCTCGTCGCTCGCGGTGCAGTCGGGCCTGCGCTTCGTCCGCCACGCCTCGTCGGCCGGCAAGCCCGTGGCGATCGTCAACCGGGGCGCCACGCGCGGCGACCGCTACGCGAAGGTGACGCTGCACGCGGGCACGTCCGAGGCGCTCGCCGCGCTGGTGTGGCTGCTGGCCTAGTCGTCTCCTAGTCCTCGAGCCGGTGCACCTCGAAGAAGTGCTGGAGCAGCTGCGCCGACTCCTCGGCCCGCACGCCGCCCACCACCTCGATCCGCGCCGCAGCCCGCCGGTCGCGCATGACGTCCCACTGCGATCCGGCGGCGCCCGCCTTCGGGTCCCACGCGCCGAACACCACGCGCCGCACGTGCGACAGGAGCGCGGCCCCGGCGCACATGAGGCACGGCTCGAGCGTCACGACGAGCGTGCACTCGTCGAGGTGCCAGCGGCCCAGGTTCTTGGCGGCGTCGCGCAGCGCGACGATCTCGGCGTGCGCGGTGGGGTCGGCCTCGTCCTCGCGCGCGTTGCGACCCCAGCCGACCACGTGCGCGCCGGGCGCGACGACGACGGCCCCGACCGGCACGTCACCCGTCAGCAGGGCGCGGCGCGCCTCGTCGAGCGCCACGCCCATCGCCCACGCGTCCACCGGCTGCACCGGCCTGCCGGCCTGACCCATGCCGTCATCATGTCGGATCCCGCCGGCCGCGGCTGCGGGACCGCCGCCGCGGCCGGGGACGTCGCGGGCGCCACTAGGCTGGCGGCCATGCGCCTGCACGTCGCGGACCACCCCCTGGTCACCCACAAGCTCACCATCCTGCGCGACGCGAAGACGCCGTCGCCGACGTTCCGCCAGCTCGTCGACGAGCTGGTGACCCTCCTGGCCTACGAGGCCACGCGGGACGTCGCGACGCACCCGGTCGAGATCGAGACCCCGGTGGCGCGGACCACCGGGAGCAAGCTCGCCGACCCGGCGCCGATCGTCATCCCCATCCTGCGCGCGGGCCTCGGGATGCTCGAGGGCATGACGCGCCTGCTCCCCACGGCCGAGGTGGGCTTCCTGGGGCTCAAGCGCGACGAGGAGACGCTCGAGGCGATCACGTACGCGAACCGCCTGCCGGAGGACCTCACGGGCCGGCAGGTCTTCATCCTCGACCCGATGCTCGCGACCGGCGGCACGCTCGTCGCCGCCATGGAGTACGTGTTCGAGCGGGGCGCTCGCGACGTCACCGCGGTGTGCCTCATCGCGGCCCCGGAGGGCCTGAAGACCGTCGAGGCGTACGTGGGCGAGCGGGCGGACGTCCAGGTGGTCGTCGCGGCGCTCGACGAGCGGCTCAACGAGAAGGCCTACATCGTGCCCGGCCTGGGCGACGCGGGCGATCGGCTCTACGGCATCGTCTGACGCCTCGGACCGGCCCGCTCACGGCGGGGGTCCTCAGCGGTCGTGTGCCCAGCAGCCGTAGCCCCACCACGGCCCGCCGTGCCACCACCACCAGCGCCACCAGCCGTCCGTGCAGCCGGACGTCGAGGTCGGGGTGGGCGTCGGGGCGACCGTCTCGGTCGGCGTCGGCGTGGGAGTCGGTGTGACCGTCTCGGTCGGCGTCGGCGTAGGAGTCGGCGTGACCGTCTCGGTCGGCGTCGGCGTAGGAGTCGGCGTGATCGTCTCGGTCGGCGTCGGCGTAGGAGTCGGCGTGACCGTCTCGGTCGGCGTAGGAGTCGGCGTGACCGTCTCGGTCGGCGTCGGCGCAGGAGTCGGCGTGACCGTCTCGGTCGGCGTCGGCGTCGGCGTCGCGGGGGCGGTCGGGGTGTCCCCCGGCGACCACGGCGTGAACGTCACCTGCCCTGCGTGGCTGATCGCGCGCACCAATCCGTCCGCGCTGACGTGCCAGGCGACGCCACCCTGGCTGAAGTCCTGCGCCACTGCGACGTGGACG
Source organism: Actinomycetes bacterium (assembly GCA_021793115.1). The sequence continues at coordinate 2,522 of JAJYTJ010000116.1, forward strand.
CCGAGGTGTGTGGACTCCGCGGCGTCGAGCACCGGCAGGAGGCACTGCGTCCCGGTGCCGGTCACGGTGCAGCGCCACGACGCCGCGAGGTGCACGGCGTAACGCCCCGTCACCAGCTGCGGAGCCGACTCCAGGGTGACGCCGGACGGCAGCTCGAGCGCCACCGTGAGGTTCGTCACCGGCGCCGTGCCGACGTTGGTGACGTCGATCCCGAGGTCCTGCCCCGTCTGCCCCGCGGCCAGCACGGTGCCGGGGTCGCTCACCACGAGGTCGGGCACCACGATGGCGGGGGCGGTCGGGTCGGTGGTGCTCGAGTCGGTGGGGGCGGTGGCCTCCGGAGCCGGCGACGGCGACGGCGAGGGCGAGGCGCCCGGGGCCGCGACGACCGACGACGCGTCCACGGCACCCACCGCCGGCACGTCCGTCGCGCTCGTCGGGACCGCGCTCGGCGTGACGGTCGGCGTCTCGGAAAGGTCCGCCGCGGCGGCGGCGGACGGCGCGGCGGGCGGCAGCGCGGACGGGCTCGGCGTGGCCGTGGTGCCCACGCCCGCGGCGGCCGGCTGCTCGTGCCCACCGCTGAGGGCCACGGCGCCGACTGTCACGCCGGCGACCACCACGAGGCCCGCCACGCCCGCGGCCAGGGCAGCCGGCACGGTGCCGAAGAACGCGCCGATCGCCGCGAGCAGGCCGCCCGAGGCGGAGCCGGCCGAGGCCACGGCGCCCGCGGCGCCGACCACTCCGGCACCCGCCGCAGTCGCCCCCGCACCGGCAGCACCCGCACCGGCAGCACCGGCGCCAGCTCCGGCAGCGCCGGCACCGCCCGACGCGAGGGCGGAGGCGCCCGCGGCGAGGCCCCCTCCGGTCGGCAGGCCGATCCCGAGGGCACCGAGCCCCGCGGCACCCAGCACGAGCGGCGCGATGATCGCGCGCAGGCCGTGGTTGACGTCGCGCAGCTCGAGCGCCAAGGCCCGGCAGTCGCCGCACGTCTCCAGGTGCCCCTCGACGAGGGCCGTGTCGCGCGTGCCCAGGCCGCCGCGCACGTAGCCGCCGAGCTTCCCGGCGACCGACCGGCACCCGTCGGGCAGCTGGTCGGAGAGGTGCTGCTGCAGGTAGGCCTGCCGCAGCCCCTCCCGCGCGCGGTAGGCCAGCGCCGCCGTGCTGTTGGCGGTGAGGCCGAGCAGGGGGGCGACCTCCGCGGGGGTGCGCCCCTCGATCTCGCAGTGCCACAGCACCGCCTGCCAGCGCTCCGGGAGGCTGGCGAAGGCCCGCGCGACGACCGACCGCTCGAACCCCGCGAGCGCAGGCTCCTCGGCGGCGGCGACGGCGACGGCGCCGGACTCGAGCACCGCGACGTCGTCGGTCGGGTCCGCACGCCGACCGCGGTCGCGCTGGACGGCGGCCGTGCGGCGCACCGTGGTGAAGAGATAGGCGCGGAACGCGTCCGCGGGCCCCGAGCCGCCGCGCAGCGCCGACCACACCGAGGCGAACGCGTCGGAGACGGCGTCCTCGGCCTCGGCGGTGCTCGACGTGTACCGCCGCGCGACGATCAGCGCGGCGCCGGCGTGCCGTTCGTAGAGGACGCCGAACGACCCCGCGTCGCCCGTCCGCGCGGCCAGGATGAGGTCGGCGTCGGAGCGCAGGTCGGTGCTTGTACCACGAGTGGGTTCCACACCGCCCTCCGATACGTCCGGTATGTCCTGGACGAGTGTTTCACACTCCTCCGCGAGGGTGAATCGGCGAAAACCGGCGTCACCGTGAGCCCGCGCGGCGCTCTCTTTCCACGTGACCACCGACATGCGCCCCGGGCCACAGCTCCCGGAGGGGCTGCGGGACCGCTGGCGCGCGAGCAGCGTCGAGTCCGTGTGGCTGCGCCCGTCCGACTGGTACCACCCCGCGGTCGACCTCCTGGTGGAGGCCGTGCTCGCGGACGTCGACCCCTGCGCCGCCGCCGAGGACCTCGGCCGCGCCCGCGGGTACGACGGCGTGGGCATCGTGGAGACGCTCGACGACCTCGCCTGCCTCTACCGCACCGCCGGGGTGGCGACGCCGCCCCTGGACGCCATCCGTGCACTGTCGGGCGGGTGGGCGGACGGCTCGTCCGCCGGCATCGGCGCGGCCGCCGCGCTCGACCCCGAGACCGGTCTGCCCACCCGCTCGTACCTTGAGCTGCGGCTGCGCGAGACCTACGAGGCCCAGGAGCATCGCACGCACCGCCTGGTCCTCGTCGACGTCGCGGCCGGCGAGGTGTCGGGCTTCCTGCGGACGGCGCGCTCGGCGGCGACCGGGGCGGCGCTGGCGGCGGCGTTCGGCGCCGGGCACCCGCTGGGCACCCTCGGCGGCGGCATGTTCGCCGCGCTCGTCCGCCCGGGCGACGACCTCGAGGGCCGGCTGGACGCGCTGCGCGCGGACCTCGCGGCGCGCTGCGCCGACGTCGAGGTGCGCGCCACCACGCGGCAGCCGGTGCGCGCCTGGACGGAGCCGCTGCCGGCGACGCACGAGGCCGCGGTGCGGCTCCTGGCGCGTCTGGTCCGCGTCGAGCGATGAGCCTGGCGCGCACAGTGCCGGGCGCTCGGTCAAGACTCCGTCACGGATTCACCGGACGTTGTTCCCGTGCTGGTCAGCAAGAAGTTTCGGGGAAGGGTTGGCGAAGCGGCTCCGGGCGCCTACCGTCAAGAGGGTGACTCCCTACGGACTGGCACCCACCGATCCGGACGTGCCGCACACGACGCACCCGCGCCTGCCCGCGCAGGGCCACGGCGCCGAGGACCCCGAGGCCCCCGGCCCGCTGCTGGCCGCCGGCGACGCCGCCGACGTCTACGCGCTCTCCGAGCACCAGGTGCTGCGCCGGTACCGCAGGGGCGACGACGCCTCGCGCGAGTACGCGCTCATGCGGCACGTCGCCGCCCACGGCTTCCCGGTCCCCGCGGTGCAGCACCTCGGCGGCCCCGACCTGCTCATGGAGCGGCTGCACGGGCCCACGCTGCTCCAGGCCCTCGCGGCCGGCGAGGTGAGCCTGCAGGACGGTGCCCGCGTGCTCGCCGACCTGCACCGCCGGCTCCACACGATCCCGGCCCCCACGGGCGGCGTGGTGATCCACCTCGACCTGCACCCCGGCAACGTGGTGCTCGCCGAGTCGCGCGGCCCCGTGCTCATCGACTGGGCGAACGCCCGCGGCGGCGCGGGCCCGCTCGACGCCGCCGTCACCGCGCTCATCCTCGCCGAGGTCGCGGTGGACGCCGGTGGCGACTACTCGCTGGCCGCGCGGGCGCTGCTCGCGGCCTTCCTCGCCGCTACCGACGAGCCGTTGCAGCCGGCGCTCGACGAGGCCATCGGCGTCCGTGTCCTCGACCCGGCGCTGCTGGCGAGCGAGCGGGACCTCGTCGCGCCCGCGGCCGCGCTGGTGCGCGCCTTCGCGACGCTCACCGCGGGTCGCTGACGCGCTCTCACGGCGTCGCTGACGCGACGCGTCATGCAGCTCACGGCGCACCGCTGACGGGGGTCGCCACCTCGGGCGCCTGCGCCGTCGGGTCGGTCTCGTCCTCCACCGGCAGGGCGAGCACCGCCGCCGCGCCGTGGGCCATGGCCCAGGCCGGGCCCTCCTCGCCCATCGCCAGCACCGTCGTCGCGAGCACGTCCGCCACGGTGAGGTCGGCCGCGACCACCGTCGCGGCCGTGAACGACACGTCCCGCGAGCCGGTACGCCCGTCCCACACGTGCGCCCCGCGCTCGTAGGTGCCCGACGTCGCCACCGCGCCGTCGCGCACCTCGAGCGTCGCCAGGATCGCCATGGGGTCCGCGGGGTGCCGCACCGCCACCTGCCAGGGCTGCCCGGGCCCCGCCTCGCCCCGAGCCACGACGTCGCCGCCCGCGTTGAGGAGGAAGTCGACGACGCCGGCCGCCACGAGCCCGTCCGCCGCGCGCTGTGCGGCCCAGCCCTTGACCACGCCGTTGGTGTCGAGCCGGCCCTCCGGCGTCCGGACGTCGAACACGCCGTCCGAGTCGACCCGGGCCTGCTCCGCGATCGCCAGCACCTCGCGCATGTCGTCGCTCAGCTCGTCGTCGGCCAGCTCGCCGCGGTCCAGCCGGGACAGCTCGCTGTCCGGGCGGAAGGGGCTGAACCGCTCGTCGGCCGCGTGGAGCACCGCGAAGGCCCGGTCCATCGCCGCCGCGGCGGCGACGGGCTCGGCATGCCGCACGTCGAGCGACACGACCGTCCCCATGACCTCCTCGACGCGGCGCACGTCAGCCGTGGTGGTCGATCGCGGACTGCAGCGACTGCATGTAGGCCTGCGACGTGAACGTCGCGCCCGAGACGCCGTTGATGTTCGCGGAGTTGGCGGCCACCGCCTGCTGGTTGAGCTGCGGGATCGCGTACTGGTTGAGCTGCACCGAGTAGCCGTGCCAGTCGGGGTACTGCAGCGCCTTGACGTCGGAGATCTTCGAGCCGTTGAACGTCACGGACAGCTGCAGCGGGCCGTACGGGGTCTGCACCGTGCTGCCGACGACGGTCACCGTGCCGCCCTTCGCGGCGGGCTGCGCGGCCGGCGTGGCGGCGGGGCTCGCCGAGCCGCTCGACGACGAGGACGACGTGCCCGCCGACGACGAGCCGTTGCTCGTCGCCGCGCCCGCGGCGGTCGAGCCCGTGCCCGACGTCGACGTCTGCGCCGCGGCGGCGCCCGACCCGGCCAGGGTGGGGGCGACCGCCCCCTCGACGCCGGCGAACCGGGTGGCTGCCGTGGCGGCGATCGCGGCGATGCCGCCGACGAAGATGATCGTGCCGCGCCAAGGTGTGGTGCTCATACGAGGCTCAGCTCCTCGGTGTGGATGGCGGACCGGGGCACACCCAGTGCCCGGACGGACGAGACGACCGTGTCGATCATGGCCGAGGGCCCGCAGACGAAGACGTCGCGCGAGCGCACGTCGGGGACCAGCCCGGCCAGGGCGGACGGGACGAGCGGGTCGTAGCCCAGCTCGCGGCGCCGGCCGGTGACCGGCACGTAGCGCAGCCGGGGGGCCGCGGGGAACTCCGAGGCCAGTGCGAGCCCGTCGACGGAGTGCGCGCGGTGCAGCACCACCACGTCGCGGCCGGCGTTGACCAGGTCCTCGGCCAGGGCCCGGATCGGGCCGATGCCGGCGCCGCCGGCGACGAGCAGCACCCGCCGGGAGCGCGCCCGGTCCGCCGTCATGCGGCCGAAGGGACCCTCCAGCAGCACCGGGGTGCCGGCCTTGAGGTGACGGACGGCCGAGGAGTGGTCGCCGAGGGCACCCACCGTGAACCGCAGGTGGTCGCCAGTGGGGACGAGCGAGAGCGAGTACGGGTGGGCCGTCAGCAGGTGGCCGGGGACGAGGAAGCGCACGAGGAAGAACTGCCCGGCGCGCGGCGCCAGCCGGTCCATGCGCTTGCCGCGCAGCCACACGCTCGTGTGGCCGCCACCCTCCTCGACCACCGCGGCGACGTGCACGCCCAGCGTGACGTGCCGCGCGATCGGCTGGATGACGCGGTACCAGAGGATGGTCCAGGCGGTGGCGCCGTAGAGGAACAGCCACGTCGCCCGCGCCAGGGGGTTGCCGACGAAGTGCACGCCCGCGTTGATCTGGTGGACGAACGTCAGCGCGACGGCGCCGTAGACCGTGAAGTGGATGCCGTACCACCACTCGTAGGACAGGCGACGGCGCAGCAGCCGGGCGCTCGACAGGCCCACGGCCAGGAACACGGCGGTGCCGATGAGCGCCCACCACAGGTCGGCGAACGAGTGGAGCAGCGTCAGGAGGGAGCCCCACGGGGTCTTCCCCTGGATGAGCTGGTAGCCGACGATCATTCCGGCCACGTGTCCGACGATGAGCAGCAGGACCGTGGTGCCGAGCGAGCGGTGCCACGACACGAGCCGGTCCATGCCGACCGACCGCTCGAACCACGGCACCCGCGCGACGAGCAGCAGCTGGGCCAGCACGAGGATCGAGGCCACGAGGCCCGTGAGCTCCGAGATCGCGACGAGCGCGCCGCCCGGGGTTGACCCCGCGGCCGGCGGCGTGCCGAACCACCAGAACACCGTCACGGCGATGAGGGCGGCGACGATGGCCGTCCGCACGGGGAACAGCCGTGCCGGCTCCGGGCGGGTGGTGCCGCGCGGGGCGGGCCGGCTGGTTCGTCGCGCGTCCGCGGTCTGGCGCGGCGCCGTCAGGCTGGTCATGGGACTACCGTGCCCGGCGCGCCTCGGCGTCCGCTTCGCGGTTGCTGTCAGCCCGCTGTGAGAGCCTCAGAAGTCCCAGTCCTCGTCCTGCGTGTTCACGGCCTTGCCGATGACGTACGACGAGCCCGAGCCGGAGAAGAAGTCGTGGTTCTCGTCGGCGTTCGGCGACAGGGCCGAGAGGATCGACGGGTTGACGTCGGTCTCGTCGCGCGGGAACAAGGCCTCGTAGCCGAGGTTCATGAGCGCCTTGTTGGCGTTGTAGCGCAGGAACTTCTTCACGTCCTCGGTGAGGCCGAGGTCGTCGTAGAGGTCCTGCGTGTACTCCACCTCGTTGTCGTACAGCTCGAAGAGCAGCTCGAACGTGTAGTCCTTGAGCTCGGCCCGCTGCGCCTCGGAGACCCGCTCGAGGCCCTTCTGGTACTTGTAGCCGATGTAGTACCCGTGCACGGCCTCGTCGCGGATGATGAGCCGGATGAGGTCGGCCGTGTTGGTGAGCTTCGCGCGGCTCGCCCAGTACATGGGCGCGTAGAACCCCGAGTAGAAGAGGAACGACTCGAGCATGGTGCTCGCGACCTTGCGCTTGAGCGGCTCGTCGCCGCGGTAGTACTCGAGGACGATCGCGGCCTTGCGCTGGAGGTTGGCGTTCTCCTCGCTCCACGCGAACGCCTCGTCGATCTCCTTGGTGGAGATGAGCGTGGAGAAGATCGACGAGTAGCTCTTCGCGTGGACCGACTCCATGAACGCGATGTTCGTGTAGACGGCCTCCTCGTGCGGCGTCAGCGCGTCCGGGATGAGGCTCACCGCGCCGACCGTGCCCTGGATGGTGTCCAGCAGCGTCAGGCCCGTGAAGACGCGCGTCGTCATCGTCTTCTCGGCCTCGCTGAGCGTGGCCCAGCTCTGGATGTCGTTGCTCACCGGCACCTTCTCCGGCAGCCAGAAGTTGCCGGTGAGGCGGTCCCAGACCTCGAGGTCCTTGTCGTCCTCCAGGCGGTTCCAGTTGATCGCGGTGACGCGGTCGATGAGCTTGAGCTTCGGGGGGGTCATCGTCGTTCCTTCGTCGTCGTCCCGGACGTCACAGCATGCAGCTGACGCAACCCTCGACCTCGGTGCCTTCGAGGGCCATCTGGCGCAGCCGCACGTAGTAGATCGTCTTGATGCCCTTGCGCCAGGCGTAGATCTGCGCCTTGTTGAGGTCGCGCGTGGTGGCCGTGTCCTTGAAGAACAGCGTCAGGCTCAGCCCCTGGTCGACGTGCTGCGTCGCCTCGGCGTAGGTGTCGATGATCTTCTCGGGGCCGATCTCGTACGCGTCCTGGTAGTACTCCAGGTTGTCGTTCGTCATGAACGGCGCCGGGTAGTAGACGCGGCCGATCTTGCCTTCCTTGCGGATCTCGATCCTGCTCGCGATCGGGTGGATCGAGCTGGTCGAGTGGTTGATGTAGCTGATCGAGCCCGTGGGCGGCACCGCCTGCAGGTTCTGGTTGTACAGGCCGTGCTCCTGGACGGAGGCGGCCAGGCGGCGCCAGTCGTCCTGCGTGGGGATGTGCACGCCGGCGGCGGCGAACAGCTGCGCCACGCGCGCCGTCCGGGGCGCCCACTCCTGCTCGGTGTACTTCGTGAAGTACTCGCCGCTGGCGTACTTGGAGTCCGCGAAGCCGTCGAACGCGCGGCCCCGCTCGATCGCCAGCGCGTTCGAGGCGCGGATCGCGTGGAACGCGACCGTGTAGAAGTACATGTTGGTGAAGTCGAGACCCTCGTCGGACCCGTAGAAGATCCGCTCCCGGGCCAGGTAGCCGTGCAGGTTCATCTGCCCGAGGCCGATCGCGTGCCCGCCCGCGTTGCCCTTCTTCACCGAGGGCACCGACTCGATCGACGTCTGGTCGCTCACGGCCGTCAGTGCCCGGATCGCCGTCTCGACCGACCGGCCGAAGTCCGGCGAGTCCATGGTGAGCGCGATGTTGAGCGACCCGAGGTTGCACGAGATGTCGCGGCCGACCTCGGCGTACGACAGGTCCTCGTTGAAGCGCGACGGCGTCGACACCTGGAGGATCTCCGAGCACAGGTTCGACATGGTGATCTTGCCCTTGATCGGGTTGGCCCGGTTCACCGTGTCCTCGAACACGATGTAGGGGTAGCCCGACTCGAACTGGATCTCCGCCAGCCGCTGGAAGAACTCGCGCGCGTCGATCTTCGTCTTGCGGATGCGCTCGTCGTCGACCATCTCGCGGTACTTCTCGGTCACGTCGATGTCCGCGAACGGCACCCCGTAGACGCGCTCGACGTCGTACGGGCTGAACAGGTACATCGGCTCGTTCTTGCGCGCCAGCTCGAACGTGATGTCCGGCACGACGACGCCCAGGGACAGCGTCTTGATGCGGACCTTCTCGTCGGCGTTCTCCCGCTTGGTGTCGAGGAACCGCAAGATGTCCGGGTGGTGCGCGTGCAGGTACACGGCACCCGCGCCCTGGCGGGCGCCGAGCTGGTTGGCGTAGCTGAACGAGTCCTCGAGCAGCTTCATGACGGGGATCACGCCGGAGCTCTGGTTCTCGATGTGCTTGATGGGCGCGCCGTGCTCGCGGATGTTCGACAGCAGCAGCGCCACGCCGCCGCCGCGCTTGGACAGCTGCAGGGCGGAGTTGATGCCGCGCGCGATGGACTCCATGTTGTCCTCGATGCGCAGCAGGAAGCAGCTGACGGGCTCGCCCCGCTGCGCCTTGCCGAGGTTGAGGAACGTGGGGGTCGCGGGCTGGAAGCGGCCCGAGATCATCTCGTCGACGAGCGACGTGGCGAAGTCGCGGTCGCCGTCCGCCAGGGCCAGGGCCACCATGCAGACGCGGTCCTCGAACCGCTCGAGGTACCGCTTCCCGTCGAACGTCTTCAGCGTGTAGCTCGTGTAGTACTTGAACGCCCCGAGGAACGTGGAGAACCGGAACTTCTTCGCGTAGGCGTGGTCGAAGAGCTCGTGCAGGAACGACCGGTCGTACTTCGCGAGCACGGCCGGGTCGTAGTACTTGTTCTCGACGAGGTAGTCGAGCTTCTCGTCCAGGTCGTGGAAGAACACCGTGTTCTGGTTGACGTGCTGCAGGAAGTACTGCCGCGCCGCCTCGCGATCCTTGTCGAACTGGATCTCTCCGTCCGCCCCGTACAGGTTGAGCATCGCGTTGAGGGCGTGGTAGTCCAGCCCCGTCGTGTCGACCCGAAACTCGGTGACCGTGATCGCCACATC
>JAJYTJ010000117.1 GCA_021793115.1 Actinomycetes bacterium
TCCTCGACGTGTTCCCGCCCACCGAGGACCACCCGCTGCGCGTCGAGCTGTGGGGCGACGAGGTCGAGGAGGTGCGCTGGTTCTCGGTGGCCGACCAGCGCAGCCTCGAGGTGGCCGAGCGCGGCGTCTGGGCGCCCCCGTGCCGCGAGATCCTGCTGACGCCTGCCGTGCGGGAGCGCGCCGCGGCGCTCGCGGAGACGCTCCCGGGCGCGCGCGACATGCTCGAGCGCCTGGCGCAGGGCATCGCGGTCGAGGGCATGGAGTCGCTGGCGCCGGCGCTCGTCGACGGCCTGGTCCCGGTGCTGGACCTGGTGCCGGAGGAGGCGCTGCTCGTCCTCGCCGACCCCGAGCGCGTGCGGCGCCGGGCGCACGACCTGGTGGCGACGTCCGCCGAGTTCCTCCAGGCGGCGTGGATGGGTGCGGCGGCGGGCGGCGCGGTGCCGCTCGACCTCTCCGCCGCCTCGTTCGCGAGCTTCGCGGAGGTCCGCGCGCTGGCGGCGGTGCGCGGGCTCGGCTGGTGGACCCTGTCGCCGTTCGGCCTGGCCGGCGCGGACGACGACGGGGCCGACGAGGGGACGGCGGCGCAGCCGCAGGCCGGCTCGCTCGTCGTGCGGGCGCGCGAGGTGGTGCACTACCACGGCGACCTGGCGCAGGCGGTGGCCGACCTCAAGGCGCACCAGCGGGACGGCTGGCGCATGGTGCTCACCACCGAGGGGCACGGCCCTGCGCAGCGCATGGTCGAGCAGCTGCGCGCCGCCGAGGTGCCGGCGCGCCTCGAGCCGGCCGTTCATGGCGAGCCGGAGCCGGGCGTGGTCCTCGTGGTGCCGGCGCCGGCCGGGCCGGGTTTCGCGTCCGACGAGCTGCGGCTGGCCGTGTTCTCCGAGTCGGACCTCACGGGCCGTGCCGGCACGTCCACCCGGGACATGCGGCGGATGCCGAGCCGGCGCCGCAACGTCGTCGACCCCTTGGCGCTGCGTCCGGGCGACCACGTGGTCCACGAGCAGCACGGTGTCGGCCGGTTCGTCGAGCTCGCCAGCCGCACGGTCGGCTCGGGCGCGACGGCTGCCACCCGGGAGTACCTGGTCATCGAGTACGCCTCGGCGAAGCAGACGAAGGGCAGCCAGCCCGGGGACCGCCTCTACGTCCCGACCGACCAGCTCGACCAGGTGACGAAGTACGTCGGCGGCGAGGCCCCGACGCTCAGCCGGATGGGCGGCGCGGACTGGGCCAAGACGAAGGGACGGGCGCGCAAGGCGGTCCGGGAGATCGCCGGCGAGCTCATCCGGCTGTACAGCGCCCGGATGGCGACGCCGGGGTACGCCTTCGGCCCGGACACGCCGTGGCAGCGCGAGCTGGAGGACGCGTTCGCGTACGTCGAGACGCCGGACCAGCTGGCCACCATCGACGAGGTCAAGGCCGACATGGAGAAGCCGATCCCGATGGACCGGCTGGTCTGCGGCGACGTCGGCTACGGCAAGACGGAGATCGCCGTACGGGCGGCCTTCAAGGCCGTGCAGGACGGCAAGCAGGTCGCCGTGCTCGTCCCGACGACGCTGCTGGTGCAGCAGCACCTCGAGACGTTCACCGAGCGGTACGCGCCGTTCCCGGTGACCGTCAAGGCGCTGTCCCGGTTCCAGACGGACTCCGAGGCGAAGCAGGTGGTCGAGGGGCTGGCGGACGGCTCGGTCGACGTGGTCATCGGCACCCATCGGCTCATCAGCGGGGAGGTGCGGTTCAAGGACCTCGGCCTGGTGGTCGTGGACGAGGAGCAGCGGTTCGGGGTCGAGCACAAGGAGACGCTCAAGGCGCTGCGCACCGACGTCGACGTGCTGGCGATGTCCGCGACGCCCATCCCGCGCACACTGGAGATGGCGGTCACCGGCATCCGGGAGATGTCGACGCTGGCCACGCCGCCGGAGGAGCGGCACCCGGTGCTCACGTTCGTCGGCGCGTACGACGAGCAGCAGATCACCGCCGCGATCCGGCGCGAGCTGCTGCGCGAGGGCCAGGTGTTCTACATCCACAACCGGGTGGAGTCGATCGAGCGGGCCGCGCAGCGCATCCACGAGCTGGTGCCGGAGGCCCGGATCGCCGTGGCCCACGGCAAGATGCACGAGCACCAGCTGGAGCGCGTCATCGTCGACTTCTGGGAGAAGCGGTTCGACGTGCTCGTCTGCACCACGATCGTCGAGAACGGTCTCGACATCCCCAACGCCAACACCCTCGTCCTGGAACGGGCCGACCTGCTGGGGCTGTCCCAGCTGCACCAGCTGCGGGGGCGCGTGGGCCGCGGGCGCGAGCGGGCGTACGCATACTTCCTCTACCCGCCCGAGGTGCCGCTCACCGAGACGGCGCACGACCGGCTGGCGACGATCGCCGCCCACACCGACCTGGGTGCCGGCATGCAGGTGGCGCTCAAGGACCTGGAGATCCGCGGCGCCGGCAACCTGCTGGGCGGCGAGCAGTCGGGGCACATCGAGGGCGTCGGCTTCGACCTCTACGTGCGGATGGTGGGCGAGGCGGTGGCGGAGTTCCGCGGCGAGGTGAGCGAGGAGCAGCCGGACGTCACGGTGGAGCTGCCGGTCGACGCCCACATCCCGATGACGTACATCGCCACCGAGCGGCTGCGCCTCGAGGCGTACCGCAAGATCGCCGCCGCGGCCGACGAGGCCGGGCTGGAGCGGGTGCGCGCCGAGCTCGTCGACCGCTACGGCCTGGTGCCGCCCGCGGTGGACGCGCTGTTCGACGTCGCCGCCTTCCGGCAGCGGGCCCGGGCGGTGGGCCTGACGGACGTGACGGCGCAGGGCAAGTTCGTGCGGTTCGCACCGGTGCAGCTGCCGGAGTCGGCGCAGCTGCGGCTGAAACGCCTCTACCCGGGCGCGGTGCTCAAGCCGGCCGTCCGCACGGTGCTGGTGCCGTTCCCCACGACGGCCCGCGTCGGCGGCACCCCGCTGTCCGGCGCGCCGCTGCTGGCGTGGGCCCGTCAGCTCGTCGACGCCGTGCTGGCGGGCGACGTCGCGGCGGCGGCCGCCGCCGCGACGCGCTGAGGGGTCGCTAGCCGGCGACGAACCCGCGCAGCGCCTCGAGCAGCGGGCCCGGCGTCTCGAGCTGAGGGACGTGCCCGGTGCGCGCCAGCAGCTCGAAGCGCGCGCCCGGGATCGCCGCGGCGTAGGCGCGCCCGTACTCCGGGTCGACGACCTGGTCGCCCTCGCCCCACACGACGAGGGTCGGCACGGCGGTGCGCGCCAGCCGTCCGGCCAGGGTCGGGTCGGACATCGAGCCGCCGTAGCGGGCGAGCGTCGCGCGGTTGCCCGCGAGGACCTCGCGGGCGGCGGCCGGCAGGGTCTCCGGGTCGACGCTCGGGGCCTTCGTCGGGTCGTACCAGGAGCGCTGCGCCGCCTGCGCAGGCGTCGCGGCGACGGCGACCGGGTGCCCGGCGACCTCGATGCCGACGGCGTCCACGAGCACGATCCGCCCGAGCCTCGCGGGCGCCCGCAGGGCGAGCTCGGCGGCGACCCAGCCGCCGAGCGAGTTGCCGATCACGGTGACGTCCACCAGCTCGAGGCGCTCGAGCAGGCCGGCGTAGACCTCGGCCAGGCCGGCGGCGGTCGTCAGCGCCTCGGGTCGCGGCGTCCCGTCGAAGCCGGGATGCGTGGGCACGACGACGCGGCTGCCGGTGGCGCCGGCCAGCAGGTCCGCGAAGCCGGTGACGGAGGCCGGTCCTGCCCCGCCGTGGAGCAGGACGACCGCGTGGCCGCTGCCGCGCTCGTCCGCGCTGAGCGGCACGTCGCCGAAGGACGTGGAGACGTGCAGAAGGATCGGGGTGCTCATGGGCCCACGCTAGGACCGGCGGGCGTGGCGCGCCGCCCGCCCATGGCTCCGGCTGCGGGGGAGGGCTCGCAGGCGCGGGGCCTACGATGTGCCGCGAACCGCAGCCGCAAGGAGGACGAGAGTGACCCAGCACGTGACGCCTCGCCACAGGATCGTCGGGGTGGTGGCGACGGTGCTGGCGCTGACCGGCCTGCTCGCCGGATGCTCCTCGCGGCCGGGTGCGGCGGCCATCGTCGACGGCCGCACCATCAAGACCTCGGACGTCGTCGCCGTGGTGGACGACCTCAAGCCGGCCCTCGGCAACGTCAGCGCGACGCAGGTGCTCAACATCCTCATCGAGGAGCCGATGCTCGTGCAGCTCGCGGCCGACCACGGCCAGGGCGTGTCGCCCGCCGACGCGAAGACCACGCTGAACGCCTTCTTCACCAGCGCCAAGCTGACGCCGCCGACGAGCTACTCGCCCGCGACGCTCGAGGTCGGGCTGCACCAGGCCGCCAACGCCAAGCTGGCCGCCGACACCTCGGACACCACGCTCGCGCAGGACTACACCGCCCGGCTCGCCAAGCTCTCCGTCACGGTGAACCCGCGCTTCGGCACGTGGAACCAGGGCCAGCTCGGTGCGGCCGCGACCCCGAGCTGGGTCGTCGCCCATCAGTGACCGGCTCCACCGAGCCCGTTCCACCGCTTCTCTGCCCCCCTGCCCTCCTTCTTCTCTCTCCTCTCTCTTCTCTCTCTCCTCCTTCCTCTCGCCATGCCCTTCCGATCCCCACTCTCCCTCGCTGCGTCCGAGCCTTCGGCGCATGGGGCGACCGAAGGCTCGGACGCAGCGAGGTGGGGGAGGGGTGCGGCAGCGGTGGGGGACAAGTGAAATCTCTCACTAAAGTCCTGGGCGGCAGCTGAGGCCGTCGCAGCGCGGCGGGTGCACACGTGGGCCCAACGTCCGACAGACTGGGCCCTAAGTCCGTCATCCCATGGCTCGCCGACCGCGACGCTGGTCCGTGGCCTTCCGGCCCGGGGCATCGCCGCCCCGGCCCGCTTGCCGTGCCAGCCCGGTGCGTCGTGCGGCGCACCCAGACGAGGAGTCGCTGATGCTCATCGGTGTTCCCAAGGAGACACGTCCGGGGGAGCGGCTCGTTGCCGCGACTCCGAAGACGGTCGCTCAGCTCACGAAGCTCGGGTACGAGGTCGTCGTCGAGACGGGGGCCGGCGTGGGCGCCAGCTTCAGCGACGCCGCCTTCGAGGCCGCGGGCGCGACGATCGGCGACGCCGCCGCGGCCTGGGGGGCCGACGTCGTCACCGCCGTCAACCCGCCCGCCGCCGAGGACGTCGCGCGCCTGCGCGCCGGCTCCTACCTCGTCGCGCAGCTGGCCCCGCACTCCCGTGCCGACCTCGTCTCGTCGCTCGCGGCGCAGGGCGTCACCGCCCTGGCCCTCGACGCGGTGCCGCGCATCTCGCGCGCACAGGCGCTCGACGTGCTGTCCAGCATGTCCAACGTCGCCGGGTACCGAGCCGTCATCGAGGCCGCGGAGGCCTACGGCGGGATGTTCACCGGCCAGGTGACCGCGGCCGGCAAGACGCCGCCGGCCACCGTGTTCGTCATCGGCGCCGGCGTGGCCGGTCTGGCCGCCATCGGCTCGGCCGTCGCGCTCGGCGCACAGGTACGCGGCTTCGACGTGCGGCCCGAGGCGGGCGAGCAGGTCGAGTCGATGGGCGCCAAGTTCGTCACGGCGTCGGCCGACGCGATGCAGGAGAAGTCGTCCACCGGCTACGCGGCGGCGCTGTCCGACGCGCAGGAGAAGGCGACGCTGGCCCTCTACGCCGAGGAGTCGAGCAAGGCCGACATCGTCATCACCACGGCCCTGGTCCGGGGCAAGGCGGTGCGGACCATCACGGCCGAGATGGTCGCGAACATGAAGCCGGGCTCGGTGATCGTCGACCTCGCGGCGACCGGCGGCGGCAACTGCGAGCTGACGGTGCCGGGCTCGACGGTCGTCACCGACAACGGCGTGACGATCGTCGGCTACACGGACCTCACCAGCCGGCTGCCGCAGCAGAGCTCCCAGCTGTTCGGCACCAACGTGGTGAACCTGCTCAAGCTGGTGACGCCGGGCAAGGACGGCACGCTCGTCCTCGACCTCGACGACCCGGTGCAGCGCGGCATGACCGTGGCCCAGGGCGGCGAGATCCTCTGGCCACCACCGCCCATCGCGGTGTCGGCGGCACCGGCGGCTGCCGCGGTCGCGTCGTCGGACACCCGCACGCCGGAGCAGAAGGCGGCCGACGAGGCCGCGGCCAAGGCCGCCAAGGCCCGGCGCAACAACCAGCTCATGGTGGTGGCCGGCGTCATCCTCGCCGTGCTGCTGCCGTTCACGCACGTCGAGACGCTGGCGACCTTCACGGTGTTCGTGCTGGCGGTCTTCGTCGGCTACTACGTCATCTCGAACGTCAGCCACTCGCTGCACACGCCCCTGATGAGCCAGACGAACGCGATCTCCGGGATCATCCTCGTCGGCTCGCTGCTGCAGATCGGCAACGACAACCTGCTGGTGACGGTGCTCGCGGTGGTGTCCGCGGCGATCGCGTCCATCAACGTCTTCGGAGGCTTCCTGGTCACGTACCGGATGCTCAGCATGTTCCGGAAGGATGCGTGACCTGGTGAACATCTCTCTCACCACGGTGGCCCAGGCTGCCTATCTCGTCGCCGGCGTGCTGTTCATCCTGTCGCTGGCGGGCCTGTCGAAGCAGGAGACCGCCCGCCGCGGGAACGTCCTGGGGATGGTCGGCATGGGCGTCGCGATCCTCGCGACGGTCGTCCTGGCGCTCGACGAGTCCGCCCGGCCCGTGTGGGTGACGGCGCTGCTCATCGTCCTCGTGCTGCTCTTCGGGGCCGCGGTCGGCACCTGGCGGGCGCGCACGGTCGAGATGACGCAGATGCCGGAGCTCATCGCGATGCTCCACAGCTTCGTCGGGGCCGCGGCCGTCATCATCGGCTACAACTCGTACCTGACCGAGAAGAGCGCCGGTGGTGCGCACCTCGTCGAGGTGTACCTCGGCGTCCTCATCGGTGCCGTGACGTTCACCGGGTCGATCGTCGCGTACCTCAAGCTGTCGGCGCGGATCAAGTCGAACCCGCTGACGCTGCCGGGCCGCAACCTGCTCAACGCCGGCGCGCTCGTCGTCTCGGTGGCGCTCATGGTCTGGTTCATCCCGAGCCAGTCGATCTGGCCGCTGGTCATCATGACGGTCATCGCGCTGCTGCTCGGCCTGCACCTGGTCGCGGCGATCGGCGGCGGCGACATGCCGGTCGTCGTGTCGATGCTCAACTCGTACTCCGGGTGGGCCGCGGCCGCGGCGGGCTTCATGCTCGGCAACAACCTGCTCATCGTCACCGGCTCGCTCGTGGGCTCCTCCGGTGCGATCCTCTCCTACCTCATGTGCAAGGCGATGAACCGCAAGTTCATCTCCGTCATCCTCGGCGGCTTCGGCAACGAGGGTGGCAAGGTGGCCAAGGAGGTCGGCGGGGAGTACCACGAGGTGTCGGTCGCGGACACCGTCGAGATCCTCAAGGGTGCCCGGTCCGTCGTCATCGCTCCCGGATACGGCATGGCGGTCGCGAAGGCGCAGTACCCGGTCGCCGAGCTGACCAGCCGGCTGCGGGCGCAGGGCGTGCAGGTGCGGTTCGCGGTGCACCCGGTCGCCGGCCGCCTGCCGGGGCACATGAACGTGCTGCTCGCCGAGGCGAAGGTGCCGTACGACATCGTCCTGGAGATGGACGAGATCAACGAGGACTTCGCCGGCACCGACGTCGTCCTCGTCATCGGCGCCAACGACACGGTCAACCCCGCGGCGATGGAGGACCCGGGCTCGCCGATCGCCGGCATGCCCGTCCTGGAGGTCTGGAAGGCCGACCAGGTGATCGTCTTCAAGCGGTCGATGGCCACCGGCTACGCCGGGGTGCCGAACCCGCTGTTCTACCGCGAGAACGCCGCGATGCTGTTCGGCGACGCGAAGACGAAGGTCGAGGAGATCCTCGCCGGTCTGTGACGTGCACGGCCACGACGCCCGGGCGGTCCTTGTCGGACCACCCGGGCGTCGTGCGTGACAGAGGTCCCATGTCTGGTCCCCGGCCTCGTCGGGGCCGGCGCCGCTAGGGTGGGGTCGCAAGCCCACCAAGTCCTTGAAGAAGGAGCATCCATGGCCAGCATCGAGGCCGTCGGAGCCCGCGAGATCCTCGACTCGCGCGGCAACCCCACCGTCGAGGTCGAGGTGGCGCTCGACGACGGCACCATCGCCCGCGCGGCCGTCCCGTCGGGGGCGTCCACCGGCGCGTTCGAGGCAGTCGAGCGCCGCGACGGCGACAAGGGTCGTTACCAGGGCAAGGGCGTCGAGGGCGCCGTCTCGGCGGTCATCGACGAGATCGCGCCCGAGCTCATCGGCTACGAGGCGACCGAGCAGCGGATCGTCGACCAGGCCCTCATCGACCTGGACGGCACCCCGAACAAGGGCAAGCTCGGCGCCAACGCCATCCTCGGCGTCTCCATCGCCGTGGCGAAGGCCGCGGCCGACTCGGCCGACCTCCCGCTGTTCCGCTACCTGGGCGGCCCCAACGCCCACGTGCTGCCCGTCCCGATGATGAACATCCTCAACGGCGGGTCGCACGCGGACTCGAACGTCGACATCCAGGAGTTCATGGTCGCGCCGATCGGTCTGCCTTCCTACAAGGAGGCGCTGCGCGCCGGCGTCGAGGTCTACCACTCGCTGAAGAGCGTCCTCAAGGGCAAGGGCCTGGGCACGGGCCTCGGCGACGAGGGCGGCTTCGCCCCGAACCTGCCGAGCAACCGTGACGCGCTCGACCTCATCGTCGTCGCCATCGAGAAGGCCGGCTACGTGCCGGGCAAGGACGTCGCGCTGGCGCTGGACGTCGCGTCGACCGAGTTCTTCTCCGACGGCAAGTACGCGTTCGAGGGCAAGGCGCTGTCCGGCGCCGAGATGATCGAGTACTA
The DNA here is from genome assembly GCA_021793115.1 of Actinomycetes bacterium. Next base: position 8,835 of record JAJYTJ010000117.1, read on the forward strand.
CGAGCAGCTCATCGCGAGCTACCCGCTCGTCTCGATCGAGGACCCGCTGTCCGAGGACGAGTGGGACTCGTGGGGGGCCCTCGTGTCCCGCATCGGCGACAAGGTCCAGATCGTCGGCGACGACCTGTTCGTCACCAACCCGACGCGCCTGGCCAAGGGCATCCAGCTCAAGTCGGCCAACGCGCTGCTCGTCAAGCTCAACCAGATCGGCACCGTGACGGAGACGCTCGACGCGATCGAGCTGGCGCACCGCAACGGCTTCCGCACCATGACGTCGCACCGTTCCGGCGAGACCGAGGACACCACGATCGCCGACCTGTCGGTCGCCTCCAACGCCGGCCAGATCAAGACCGGTGCCCCGGCGCGCGGCGAGCGCATCAACAAGTACAACCAGCTGCTGCGCATCGAGGAGGAGCTGGACGACGCGGCCGTCTACGCCGGCGCGTCGTCGTTCCCGCGCTTCAAGAAGGCCTGACCCGCCGCACGCGGGCCTGAGCCTTCGCACGACGAAGGCCCGCCCCGTCGCACACCCGCAACGTCCGAGCATGTCAGGGCTCTACGCCCGACGTGCTCGGACGTTGTGCTTTCCCCCTCCGCAACGTCCGAGGGTCTCGGTGCCCTGGGTCTCATGGGCTCGGACGTTGTGCTGCGCCCTCCGCAACGTCCGAGAGTCTCGGTGCCCTGGGTCTCATGGGCTCGGACGTTGCGCTTCCGTGCGGTGAGGTGGCGCGAACGTGACCGTCAGGTCAGGGCATCGTCACCGGGAGGCCGGCCGTTCCGGGGGAGAGCGTCGGGACGTCCCTCGACACGCCGCCGTGCGCGAACCCGCTGCCCGGGTCCCCGCCGGCGAGGACCCGGGCGTCGAGCGCGGCGGTCCCGAGGCTGAGCACGATCGCGACGAGGAAGGCGGCCAACCACGCCCCGCGGTTCCGCGCCGCGCGTCGCCACACGATCCCCGAGGTGATCGTCGCGGCGACGGCGAGCAGGCTGAGCGCGCCGGCACCGACGGGCGCCGCGGCGACGAAGACCACGCCCAGCAGCCCGAGGACGAGCGGCACGCCGAAGACGAGGCCGAGGATGACCACGAGCGCGACGAGCCAGGGCGAGGCGGCGGCCCGCGCCTCGCCCTGGGGGCTCGGCACCGGGCCGTGGGTGCTGGGTCGCAGCTGTGCGCCGACGCCCGCGCGACCAGGCCCCGGCCGGTCGGCACCGGCCGCCCAGGCGGCCGCGACGTCGTCGGCGGTGCCGAGCCGGCGCAGCACGCCCGCGACCTGCGCCTGTGTCGCGGACGCGCCGAGCTCTGCGAGCGCGGCGTCGATGTGCTCCCGCACGGCGTCGACGATCTCCAGCCGGTCCGACGGGTCGGCGTCGGCCAGCGCCCGGTCAAGGTCGGCGAGGTAGGCCGCCACCAGGGGGGACGTGGTCACGGTCACTGCGCTCCCTTCATCAGCCGGTCGACACCGGCGCGGAACGGCTCCCACACCCCGGCGAACGAGCGCAGTGCCGCTCGACCCTCGTCGGTCAACGCGTGGTATCGCCGGGGCGGTCCCGTCGGCGACGGCTGCCAGGTGGTCTCCACCCATCGGCGCCGACGCAGCCGGGTGAGCAGGGGGTACAGGGTGCCCTCGGAGCCGAACAGCACGGGGTCCGAGCCGAGGGCGCGGGCGATGTCCTGCCCGTACGACGGGCCCTGCGCGAGGTAGGCGAGCACGCAGTACTCCAGCGTGCCGCGACGCAGCTGCGTCAGGACGGACCCCTCGTCCTCCGGTCCCATGCGTGACAAGGTAGCGTGCGACGCACGGTACTTCAACCTCCCGCGGCCCGAGCGTCCGGACAACGCGCGGGCGGGCCGGGTCCCCGGGGATCGCCGCGTGCGCGGGCACAATCGACGCCATGCCTGCCCAGCGCTCGTCGTCGTCCGGCCTTGGCCGGCGCCCGAGCGCGCCCCGGCCGGGGACCCCGCGCTCGGGGCCCGCGCCGCGCACCGGCGCCCAACCGCATGCCGGCCGGCCGCCGGCGGCCGCGCCACCACCCGGTCCGCAGCGGGGCTCGTCGGGCCCTGGCCGGTCCGGGCCGCGGGTGGAGCGCGTCCGGACGCGGACGCCCAAGCTCATCAGCGCCCGTGCGATGGTCCTCGGGGTGGTCGCGCTGCTGGCGTTCGTGCTGGTGTACCCGACGCTGCACTCCTACCTGGCGGAGAAGACGGCCGTCGACGCGCTGCGGGCCCAGGTCGCGGCCGCGCAGAAGACGAACGGGGACCTCAAGGCCCAGCTCGCCCGCTGGAACGATCCCGCCTACATCACCGCACAGGCCCGCGAGCGGCTGAGCTTCGTCATGCCCGGCGAGACGGCGTGGCGGGTGGTCGACCCGCAGATCGTGCCGGGCGAGGCGCCGGACCCGGTGGCGACGCCGGCCGCCGCGCCGACACCCGCGGTGCCCTGGTACGGCAAGGTGTGGCAGTCCCTCCAGGGGGCGGACCAGGCGTCCGACACGCCCACGGGCGGCTCGTCGTCGGCACCGACTCCCGCGGCGACGCCCTGAGGCGGCTCGCCGACGGCGGGGGCCCGGCGCCGGCCAACGGTGCACTCCGACGTGGTCGGTGCGGTTCCAGACGCACCGTGCGCGGGGAGGTGCACCGTGCGCGGGGAGGTGCATCGGCTCGAAGGGTGCGGCTCGGGGCGGGGACAATGGCGGGGTGACCATGGACCAGGCCGACCTCGACGTGCTCGCGGAGCAGCTCGGCCGCCCGCCGCGCGGCGCGGTCCGCGTCGCGGCCCGCTGCGTGTGCGGCCGGCCGACCGTGGTCGTCACGGCACCGCGGCTCGACGACGGCACCCCCTTCCCGACGTTCTACTACCTCACCTGCCCACCCGCGGCCGTGGCGATCAGCCAGCTCGAGGCGACCGGGGTGATGAAGCAGATGACGGCGCGGCTCGGTGACCACGACGAGCTGCGCGCGGCGCACCGGCG
>JAJYTJ010000003.1 GCA_021793115.1 Actinomycetes bacterium
GCCCGCCGCCACCAGCAGGCCCGCCACCAGGCCGGCGGCACCCGCCGCGGCCGCGGGCTCCCACGCCCGCCCGGCCGCCAGGCCCCGGTGCAGCACGGCCCCCGCCAGCAGGCCCGCGACGATCAGCAGCACGGGCGCCAGCCGCGACGGGCCGCCGGCCTGCAGGCCGGTGGGCAGCGCCCCCAGCAGGGGCACGGCCGGCAGGGGCCCCGCCACCACGGCGTCGGGCCCGAAGTGGGACCCCGCGCCGACGGCGAACCCCGGCCCGGCGAGCCACGCGCCGGCCCAGGCGACGAGGTTCGGCGCGTAGCCCAGCTCGCCGACGGCCAGCACCACGCCGCCCATCGGGTCGAGCCCCAGGCCGTGCACCACCGCCGCCACCTGCGACCGCCCCGCCAGCACCCAGCCGGCGGCGGTCAGCGCGGCCAGCACCACGAGCACGCCGGCCGCGACGGCGCCGCCCGCGACGCCGGCCCGCAGCCAGGCCGGCAGCGTGGACCACGGGCCACCGATCCGGCGGCGCAGGTCCTGCGAGTCGCCGCGCCGCAGCACGCCCGCGCCGAGGCCGACGGCGCCGACCGCCAGTGCGCCGGGAACGGCGCGGGCCGCGTGGCCTGCGGTCATCGGGTCGGTCAGGGCGACGACGACGACGAGCGCGACGTACGTGCCGAGGCCGGCGAGGAACGCCGAGGGCGTGGGCCGCGCGGAGCGACGCGCGGAGGCGTAGGTGGTGTACCAGGCGATCGCGGTCAGTCCCAGCGGCGCGAGCGTGACCGGCCCGAGCGGGACACCGTGGGCCAGCAGCCAGAGACCGGCGCCGATCTGGACCGAGCGGGTCCAGAGCACGCCGGCGTTGGACGGGTCGGCCGACGTGACGACGAACACCGCGACCGCCGGCACCACGGCCACGGCGAGCGAGAGCACCACGGCCTGGACCGCCGCGAGCACGCCCGAGACCCAGGGCAGCCCGCCGTCGAGCGGGCTGGGCTCGCGGCCCGGGGGCGGCGCGACGCCGATGACGCGGCGCGTCGCGGCGGTCGGCCGCTGCGGGGTGCTCATCGGTCCATCGTCGGGCGCGCGCCGCGACGCCCGGCTCAGGCGACCCGGCGCGTCGCCGCTTCCGAGCGGTGCCCCGCGCCGGGGACGCGCGCCTGGGATGCGCGCCGTCAGGCCCGGGCCGCGGCCAGGAGCGCGCGCGCGAGCGCGGCGGTCTCGGACGGCGTCTTGCCGACGCGGACGCCGGCGGCCTCGAGCGCGTCCTTCTTCGCCTGCGCGGTGCCCGACGAGCCCGACACGATCGCGCCGGCGTGGCCCATCGTCTTGCCCTCCGGCGCGGTGAACCCGGCGACGTAGCCGACGACGGGCTTGGTCACGTGCTCCTTGATGAAGGCCGCGGCCCGCTCCTCGGCGTCCCCGCCGATCTCGCCGATCATGACGATGAGCTCGGTCTGCGGGTCCGCCTCGAAGGCCGCGAGCGCGTCGATGTGCGTGGTGCCGATGACCGGGTCGCCCCCGATGCCGAGGCACGTGGAGAACCCGTGGTCCGACAGCTCGAACATCATCTGGTACGTCAGCGTGCCGGACTTCGACACCAGCCCGATGGGGCCGGGGCCGGTGATGTCCGCGGGGATGATGCCGACGTTCGACTGGCCCGGCGTGATGAGGCCCGGGCAGTTCGGGCCGATGATCCGGGTGCCCTTGGCCTGCGCGTACGTGAAGAACTCGGCCGTGTCCGCCACCGGGACGCCCTCGGTGATGACGACGACGAGCGGCAGTCCGGCGTCGACGGCCTCGACCACGGCGTCCTTGGTGAACGCCGGCGGCACGAAGACGACCGAGACGTCGGCACCGGTGGCCGCGACGGCGTCGCGCACGGTGCCGAACACCGGCACGTCACGCGTGGGGAAGCTCACCACCTCGCCGGCCTTGCGGGGGTTGACGCCCCCGACGACGTCGGTGCCGGAGGCGAGCATCCGGGTGGTGTGCTTGCTCCCCTCGGACCCGGTCATGCCCTGGACGATGACCTTGGACGCGGAGGTCAGGAAGACGGCCATGGTGGGTGCAGGCTCCTCGGGTCTCAGGCGGCGGTGGCCGCGAGCGCGGCGGCGGCATCGGCGCCACCGTCCATGGTCTCGGCCAGGGTGACGAGCGGGTGGGCGGCGGCGGCGAGGATCGCACGGCCCTGCGCGACGTTGTTGCCGTCGAGGCGCACGACGAGCGGCTTGGAGGCCTCGTCGCCGAGCATCTCCAGCGCGGCGACGATGCCGCGGGCGACCTCGTCGCACGCCGTGATGCCGCCGAACACGTTGACGAACACCGCCTTGACCTGCGGGTCGGACAGGATGATGTCCAGGCCGTCGGCCATGACCTGGGCCGAGGCGCCGCCGCCGATGTCGAGGAAGTTCGCCGGCCGCACGCCGCCGTGGGCCTCGCCGGCGTAGGCGACGACGTCCAGCGTGCTCATGACGAGCCCCGCGCCGTTGCCGATGATGCCGACCTGGCCGTCGAGCTTGACGTAGTTGAGGTGCTTGGCCTTGGCGCGTGCCTCGAGCGGGTCGGCGGCGGCGCGGTCGACGAGGTCGGCGTGCGCCTGGTGCCGGAAGCCCGCGTTGTCGTCGAGCGTCACCTTGCCGTCCAGCGCGATGACGCGGCCGTCCGACGTCAGCACGAGCGGGTTCACCTCGACGAGCGTGGCGTCCTCCTCGTCGTACACCGACCAGAGGCGACGCAGTACGTCCGCGACGCGCGGCGCGACCGCCGCGTCGAAGCCGGCGGCCGCGACGATCTCGTCGGCCTTGGCCTCGTCGATGCCGACGATCGGGTCGACGGGGACCCGGGCGAGCGCCTCGGGCCGCTCGACGGCGAGCTGCTCGATCTCCATGCCGCCCTCGACGCTGGCCATCGCGAGGTAGCGGCGCTCGGCGCGGTCGAGCAGCAGCGAGACGTAGTACTCCTGGGCGATGTCCGCGCCCAGCGCGACGAGCACGCGGTGCACCGTGTGCCCCTTGATGTCCATCCCGAGGATCTGCGTCGCCGCCTGCTCGGCCTCGTCCGGTGTCCGCGCGAGCTTGACGCCGCCGGCCTTGCCGCGTCCGCCCGTCTTGACCTGCGCCTTGACCACGACGAGGCCGGACCCCGCCAGCAGCCGCTCGGCGGCGGCCCGGGCCTCCGCCGGGGTGGTCGCCACGATGCCGTCCAGCACGGGTACCTCGTGCGCGGCGAACAGGTCACGTGCCTGGTACTCGAACAGGTCCACCCTCGGTCCTCTCGTCGGCCTCGTCGGCCCTGGGCTCACGCCTCGGGTGCCCGCGCCGGCTTGATCGTAGCCGGATTTCTCGATGTCGAGACATCGTGCCCGGGTGCGCAGCCGCGCACGGCGGCGCTCGGGTGGGAGCTCGTCTGGTTGGGCGACGACCACCGGATCGCGACGTCGCGGGCCCGGCACGCCGGTCGGCCTCACCGCGATGACGTCGACGCCTCAGCGTCCCTGCGGCCCCGCGGGCGCCACGGGGCTCCTCGCCGGACGGGTCAGTGCGGCAGCACCTCACGCACCGCGGCTAGGTACGCCTCGCCGTCGAAGTCGTCGAACAGGGTGTGCTGGATCAGGAAGCCCTGCGTCAGCGCCAGCATCACCGGCACCAGCCGGTGCACGGCGGCGTCAGGTCCCTCCGGCACCCGGCCGGGGTGCGCGGCGCACCACGCCCGGACGACGTCCTCGAAGGCGCCGCGGATCACGGGCACCTGGTCGTTGACCATCACCCTGACGTCCGGCTCGGTGGTCGCCTCGCCCCACACCTGGACCAGCACGCGGGCGTCGACGCCGCTGGCCAGCAGGCCGCGCAGCAGCATGCCGAGCCCCTCACCCGGGCTGGGCGGCGGCCCCTGGCGGATCGCCGACTCCAGCTCGTCGCGGCGCCGTCCCAGCACGGACCGCGCGACGGCCAGGAACAGCTCCCGCTTGCCCTCGAAGTGGCCGTAGATCGCGCCCGCGGACAGGCCCGCCTCGGCGATGACGTCGGCCATCGACGTGCGGCGGTAGCCCCGCTCGGACAACACCCGCTGGGCGGCGGTCAGGATCTCCTCGCGCCGCGCCTCGCGGTGCGCGTCACTCACCTTCGGCACCCGGGGCTCCTCCCGCCGCGTCTGTTGACAAGCATAGGGAGCACGAGCAGGCTGGGCGATAAAGAACGAACATTCGTTTTCTAATCGTCCCCGGAGGCCCTCCTCATGTCACAGCTCTCTGCGCCGGGCTCTCGCCCGATCGGTACGGCGCGCCTCGTGGCCACCGCGGTCGGGCTCGCCGGCGTCCTCGCCCTTCTCGTCCTCGCCTTCCTCTGGCCCGCCGCGACATCGCAGCCGCGCGGGATCCGGGTCGCCGTCACCGGTCCGCCGGCCGCCGTCGGCGCCGTCGGCGGAGCGCTGGCCGCAGGCGAGGTGTTCGACCTGACGCCCGTACCCGACCGGGCTGCGGCCGTGGCGGCCATCGAGTCCCGCGACGTCGTCGGAGGCCTGATCCTGGGGCAGGAGTCCGAGGTGCTAGCGGCCTCGGCCGCAGGCACGCAGCTGAGCCAGGCGATGACCGCGCTCGCGAGCCAGGCCCAGCAGGTCCTCCAGGCACGGGCCGACCAGGCCGCCGCCGCGACCGGCCGTCCGGCGGATCGAGTGTCCGTGCGCGTCGCCGACGTCGTGCCGCTGTCGCCCGACGACGCGCGCGGCATCGGGTTCACGGTGGGCCTGTACCCGCTGGTCATCGGCGGCATCCTCGGCGGCGTCGGCCTCTGGCGCACGGTCGCCGGACCGTGGCGGCGGACCACGGCGATCCTCGTCTACGCCGTCGCCGCGGGCCTCGCTCTCGCCGCCGTGATGCGCTCGTGGTTCGGCATCCTCCAGGGGTCCTGGTGGGCGCAGGCCGCCGCCGTGGCGCTGCTGCTGTGCGCCATCGCGGGGCCCGTCGCGGGGCTCGCCGCGCGGCTGGGGTGGCCGGGGGTCCCGGCGGGCTCGGTGCTCATGCTGCTGCTCGGCAACCCGCTGTCGGGTGTCACCATCCCCGAGCAGTTCCTACCCGCCCCCTGGGGCGCCGCGGGCCAGTGGCTGCCGCCGGGCGCCGGGGCCAGCCTGCTGCGGGACCTCTCGTACTTCCCTTCGGCGGACGCGACCCGGTTCTGGCTCGTGCTCGGCGCCTGGGCGCTCACCGGCCTCGTGCTGGGCGTCGTCCCGCCGACCCGACGCACCGCCGTGGGCTCGCCCCGTGGAACCGCTGCCACGCCCATCGAGCTCGCCACGACATCCCCGCTCGCCTGAGGCGACGGCTGACGACGAGCGCCCTCACGCCGGCCGGCGCCCGCTGAGCCGGACGAGCGCCGGCAGGCCCATCACCCAGGCGTTCTCGCGCACGACGAGCAGACCGGCCCGCCGGAGCGCGCGGGCGACGTGCCGGCTCGGCCCGTGCATCTCGACGACGACCACCGCCCCGCCCGGCGCGAGCACGCGCGTCAGCTCGGCGACGCCGGGGTCGAGGTCCGGCCAGTGGTGCATCGTCAGCACCGCCGAGACGACGTCGGCCGACCCGTCGGGCAGGGGCAGGTGGGTGGCGTCGCCGCGGAGCACGCGGCCCGGCTCGGCCCCGGGGCTCGCGGCGAGCCGGGCCTGCGCCAGCTCGACCATCCGCTGCGACGGGTCGACACCCGTCACGGCGGCGTCCGGGCGCAGCGCGGCGACGCTCGCCGGGAGCGCCCCGGGGCCGGTACCGACGTCCACGTAGCGCCCACCGCGAGGCAGCAGCGCGGCGATGCGCCGTGCGGTCCGCCCGTGCATCCCGCGCATCCAGCGCGCGTGCTCCGCGTAGCGGTCGGCGCCGTCACCCTCGAACGTCTCGAGCCACTCGTGGTCCCGTCGGTGACCCATCACCCCTCCTCCACGCCGCGGCCGGCGCCGATTCGCACCCGGTACGCCGAGCGCACCCCTGCTCCGCGCCGACAACGTACGCGTTCGCCGCCCAGGGACGCGATCGCCGCTCGGGGACACGCTCGCCGCTCAGGGACGCGCTCGCCGGCCCCGGGGATGCGTTCGCGCTCGCGAGGGCGCACCCCAGCCTCGCCCCTCGATCACCACCCCGCCCCGCGAGCGCCGCCCTCGCCGCTCGAGCCCCCCATTCGTCGAGCGCCCCTCGTTCGTCGAACGCGCCGCCCGTCGAGCGCCGTCCATTCGTCGAACGCCGACCTCGTTCGCCGAGCGCCGGCGTCGTCCGCCGAGCGCCGCACTCGTTGCACCGGCGCTCGACGAACGACTGCGGCCGTCGACGGCGGCGTCAACATAGGTTGACAGCCTTGGCGCGTCAACGTAGGTTGACGGCATGTCCAGCGACCTGATGTCCGCCGCTGCGGGCGACGACCCCGCCGAGGGGCTCCGCGCCGTCCGCTCGCTGCGCGTGCTGGCCGACCGGCTGGAGGCGTTGCACGTCGAACGTGCCCGCCGGCTCGGCTGGCCGTGGCAGCGCATCGCCGACGTGCTCGGCGTCACGCGACAGGCGGTCCACAAGAAGTACGGGAAGAGGTTCCCCTGATGTTCGAACGTTTCACACGCAGCGCCCGCGCGGCAGTCGCCTGGGCCGAGGAGGCCGGCCGGCGCGACGGCGTCGACCACATCGAGTCCGGCTACGTGCTCCTCGGAGCCGTCAACGTCGAGCAGTCGGTCGCGGCACGTGCGCTCGCGCGGCTCGGCATCGACCCGGGCTTGCTCGCCGAGCGCGTCCACTCGCTCGACGCCCGCGGCGACACTCTCGACGCGGAGGCCCTCGCCGGCATCGGCATCGACCTGGAGACGGTTCGCGCTCAGGTCGAGGCGACCTTCGGCGACGGCGCTCTCGAGCCGGCCGCCGAGCAGCGCAGGCGTCCGAAGGCTCACGTCCCCTTCGACCCCGCCGCCAAGAAGATGCTCGAGCTGGCGCTGCGCGAGGCGATCCGGTTCACGAGCAAGGGCATCGACACCGGGCACCTGCTGCTCGCGGCCGCCCGCCTCGACGGCGCCACCGCCCAGCGGGCGCTGGCCTGGTTCGGTCACGATCGCAAGGCCATCGAGGATGCGGTGGTGGCGGCCTGGGCGGAGGGCGGGGAGTGAGCCGGCGCGGTTCACTCCCGTGAGCCGGAGGCAGTTCGCGCCCGCCACGGGCTCGCAGCGAGCCGCGGTGGGCACACCCGTGGGCGCCTGGCCGCCCTGACGGTCAGGGCTCCCACGGGTCGCCCCCCCGCGAGGGGATCGAGAACGTCAGGAAGTCGACCCCGGCGAGCCGCCGGCCCTACAGCTTCGTGACCGGCGAGAACCGCAGCAGCAACCGCTTGGTGCCCGACGAGCCGAAGTCCACCTTCGCCACCGCGTTCTGCCCGACGCCCTCGAGGGCCACGACCGTGCCCAGGCCGTACGCGTCGTGCGTCACCTTGTCGCCCACCGCCAGGCTCGGCACGTCGGCCCGCGGGGTCGCCGAGCCGAAGGTCGCGCCGGTCTTCGGCAGCGCCGGCCGCTCCTCGTCCTTCGGCGTGCGGCCCCAGCCCGAGCCCGACGAGCGCCCGGCCCCGAAGCCGGACCCCCACCCGCCGCGGATCGACGACGTCGACGACTCGCGCCGCCGCCAGTCGATGAGGTCCTCCGGCAGGTCGGCGAGGAAGCGGCTCGGCGGGAACTCGTTGGGGACGCCCCACGCCGTACGGATCGCGGCACGGGAGATGTACAGGCGCTCACGCGCCCGGGTCACGCCCACGTAGGCCAGCCGGCGCTCCTCCTCGAGCTGCTCGGGGTCGGACAGCGAGCGCACGTGCGGGAACGTGCCGTCCTCCATGCCGGTGAGGAACACCACCGGGAACTCCAACCCCTTGGCGGTGTGCAGCGTCATGAGGGTGACGACGCCCGGGTCGGGCCCCGCCACCTCGTCGCCGCCGTCCGGCGTGGGGATCTGGTCGGAGTCGGCGACGAGCGAGACGCGCTCGAGGAAGTCCGCCAGGTCGCCCTCGGGGTCGCTCTGCTCGAACTCGGTGGCCACCGCGTGCAGCTCGGCGAGGTTGTCGACGCGCGAGCCGTCCTGCGGGTCGTCGGAGGCCCGCAGCTCGGCGAGGTAGCCGGAACGGTCGAGCACCGCGCCGAGCACCTCGGACGGCCCCGCCGACCCGGCCAGCTCCCGCAGGCCGCCGAGCAGGTCGCGGAACGCCGTGAGCCCGGTCACCGCCCGCGTGCCGAGGCCCGGCACCTCGTCGACCCGCTCGAGCGCCGCACCGAACGAGATGCGCTCCCGCTCGGCGAACGCCGCCACCATCGCCTCGGACCGCTCCCCCAGCCCCCGCTTGGGCACGTTGAGCACGCGCCGCAGGTTGACGTCGTCGTCCGGGTTGGCGATCACCCGCAGGTAGGCGATCGCGTCCTTGATCTCCCGGCGCTCGTAGAACCGCGTGCCGCCGACGACCTTGTAGGGCAGCCCGACGCGGACGAGCACCTCCTCGATCGCACGGGACTGGCTGTTGGTGCGGTAGAACACTGCGACGTTACCCGGGCGCACACCCGAGGAGTCGCCCAGGCGGTCGATCTCCTCGGCGACGAACCGCGCCTCCTCGCGCTCGTCGTCCGCGACGTAGGCGACGATCTGCGGGCCCGCGCCCTGGTCCGTCCACAGCCGCTTCGGCTTGCGCCCCGGGTTCTTCGCGATGACGGCGTTGGCCGCCGAGAGGATGGTCTGCGTCGAGCGGTAGTTCTGCTCGAGCAGGATCGTCGAGGCGTCCGGGTAGTCGGCCTCGAACTCCAGGATGTTGCGGATCGAGGCGCCCCGGAACGCGTAGATCGACTGGTCGGCGTCGCCCACCACCGTCAGCTCGCCGCGCTCCACCCCGTCCGAACCGTCGCCGACCAGCGTGCGGACCAGCACGTACTGCGCATGGTTGGTGTCCTGGTACTCGTCGACGAGCACGTGGCGGAACCGCCGGTGGTAGTGCTCGGCCACCGCCGGGAACGCCTGGAGCAGGTGCACCGTCTGCGAGATCAGGTCGTCGAAATCCATCGCGTTGGCCTGCCGCAGCCGCGCGGTGTACCGCGTGTAGACGTCGGCCAGCACCGAGTCGAAGTCGTTGCTGCCCGTGCCGCTCGTCGCCGCGAACCGCTCGGCGTCGACCAGCTCGTCCTTGAGGTTGGAGATCTTCGCGGCCATCGCCTTGACCGGGTACTTCTTCGGGTCGAGGTCCAGCTCGCGCGCCACCAGGGTCATGAGCCGCTGGCTGTCGGCCGCGTCGTAGATGGAGAACGACGAGCGCAGGCCCAGCGCCGCCGCCTCGCGTCGCAGGATGCGCACGCACGCCGAGTGGAAGGTCGAGACCCACATCCGGTGCGCCGCCGGCCCCACGAGCGCTTCGACGCGCTCGCGCATCTCGGCAGCAGCCTTGTTGGTGAACGTGATCGCGAGGATCTCCCCCGGCCGGGCGCGCCCGGTCGCCAGCAGGTGGGCGATGCGGTGCGTGAGCACCCTCGTCTTGCCCGAGCCCGCGCCGGCCACGATGAGCAGCGGCCCGCCTTCGTGCAGCACCGCCTCGCGCTGCTGCGGGTTGAGCCCGGCGACGAGCGCGTCGACGTCCCCGGCGCGCGGTGCCGGCTCCCCCGGCGCATCGGCACGCGGCGGCACGACGAGCGGCAGCCCGGAGGGGTCGCCGGAGTGCAGCGGGCGGGTGGCGGGCAGGTGTTCGAACAGCGACGTCATGGCCCCCTCAGGGTAGGCGAGGGCGGGGACACGCCCGCACCCCCGTCAGGTGTCAGTGGAGTCGTTCGACACCCTCGCTCGGCGTGTCGCGGTCGGATGGCTCCACCGGCCGGAGAAGGACTCCGGCGACGCGCCGTCAGCTCCAGATGGTCGCGACCCCCACGTTGACCACGGTGAGCACCGCGATCGCGCCGAGCAGGGGCTTGTTCACCCGGGCGGGCCGGGCGTGGGCCAGCCAGACGAGGCCGGTGATCACCAGCGCGACGATGAACTTCGTCGCGACCCACGCCGGTGACGGCTTGGGGTCGCTGTTCGGCGGCCACACGTAGATCACCAGCACCATGAGCAGGCCGGTCACCAGCGCGGTGAGCACGCCGTGCAGCGCCCCGGCGTACAGCGACCCGGTCTTGAGGCCGACGACCGCGGCGCCCAGGACGATCGCCCAGCCGATGAGGTGAAGGAACAGCAGGACGTGCAGCAACACCGTCATGAGCGCAGCCTACGGAGACACCCGGCCGCGCGTGCGACGGCGGGTGCCCGGCGTGGCCCGCCCGAGCCCGCCTACAGGGCCCGCGCCAGGGCGTTCGCCTCCGCGATGGCGTCGAGCGCCCGACGAGCCCGGACGGCGTCGCCGACCACGTGGTACGCGATGCCGCGCCGGGCGCAGTGCCGCGCGAGCGGCGTGTGGTCGTCGGGCCGGGACCCCAGCGCGAGCACCACGGTGTCGCACGGCACCTCGCGCGTCAGTCCGCCCTGCTCCACCACGATCGACCCGTTCCTCACGGCTGTCACCGTGGTCCCGGTCAGCTGCTCGACCCCCTCCGCGGCGAGCGCCTCGAGGACGCAGATCTTGCGCAGGTCGCCCAGTCCGCCGCCGATCTCGTCGAGCATCTCGACGACCGTCACGGGCACGTCCCGCTCGGCGAGGAACTCCGCCACCTCGAGCCCCACGAGGCCGCCACCGAGCACCGCCGCCGTCCCGTGCACCTCGTACGCGCCCGTGAGCACCGCCACGGCGTCCGTGACGTTCTCGCGGTCCGCTCCGGGGATCGACGGGTGGATGGGCCGCGCGCCCGTGGCGTCGACGACGACGTCCGGCGCGACCTCGTCCACGAGCGACGGCGTGACGCGGGCGCCCAGCCGCACCTCCACGCCGGCGCGCAGCACCTGGTCCGCGCGGGACGCCGCGGCGTCCGCCATCTCGTGCTTGCGCGGCGCGTGGCCGGCGATCTCGAACTGGCCGCCCAGGTGGTCGGACGCCTCGACGAGGACCGGCTTGTGGCCGCGCTGCTGCAGCACGAGCGCCGCCTCCATGCCCGCGACCCCGCCACCGGCGACGAGCACGCGCATCGGATGGACCGCGGGCACCGGGGCGCCGAGCGCCTCGAAGCCCACCACGGGGTTGCGCAGGCACGTGATCGGCCCGAACGTGTCGGCGATCCGGTCGTAGCAGCCCTGGTCGCACGCGACGCAGCGGACGATGTCCCGCGCCCGGCCCGCCGCCGCCTTCGCGACGAACTCCGGGTCGGCGATCTGGCCGCGCCCGACGACCACCATGTCGGCCTTGCCGTCGGCGAGGATCTGCTCCGCCTGGTCCGGGTCGTTGATCCGGCCCACCGCGATGGTCACCATCCCGGTGCCGCGCCGGATCGCCGCGGCGTTGGCCACGTTGAAGCCCCGCGGCACGTCGATGGGCGGCACCTCGTAGCGGATCGCCGACGTGACGACGTTGCCGCGCGAGACGTCGAGCGCGTCGACCCCGGCGTCGCGCGCGAGCATCGAGAACGCGATGACGTCGTCGACCGTCAGGCCGCCGGGCAGCTCGTCGTCCTGCGCGTCGATGCGCATGAGCAGCGGCATGTCCTCGGGCATCGCGGCGCGGACCGCCCGGATCGCCTCGAGCGGATAGCGGGCCCGGTTCGCGGCGCTGCCGCCGTACTCGTCGGTGCGCTGGTTGAGGGCCGGCGACAGGAAGGCGTGCGGCGAGTAGTTGTGGGCGCAGTGGAACTCGATGGCGTCGAACCCGGCCGCGACGGCGCGCGCGGCGGCCGCACCCCACGCCGCGACGACCTCGGCGATCTTCTCGGGCGTCGAACCGGTGCCGGTCGGCGTCGGCAGCCCGCTCGGGGAGACCAGCTCGAGGTGCTCCGGGTCGAACCCCCAGGCCGCCAGGCCGCCCTGCCACAGCTGCACGGCGGCGCGGCCGCCGGCCGCGTGGATCGCGTCGGTGAACCGCCGCAGGCCGGGCACGAACTCGTCCGACGAGATGCTGAGGAAGCAGCCGGGCGCCGACGGCGCGTGCACGGAGGTGGCCTCGGTGATGTTGAGCCCCGAGCCGCCCGCCACGCGCGCCACGTGGTAGGCGATGAGCCGGTCGGTGACGTAGCCGCCCGGGGCGACGAACCCGGTCGCCATCGCGGGGAAGACGACGCGGTTGCGCAGCTCGAGCCCGCGCAGCCTGAGGGGGGCGAGCAGGTGGTCGTACGGCATGTCGGCTCCTCGTCGTGCGGACGCGAGGGCCCGCCGGGACGCCTCCGGCGGCGCACGGCAGGCTCACTGGCATCGTCACCCGCCGTCACGCGCCCGCGGGAGGGACCTAGGTGCCGGGCCGGGCCGCTACAGCAGGCGCCGCGCCGCCGCCCAGCGGGTCAGCTCGTGGCGGCTCGACAGCTGCAGCTTGCGCAGCACCGCCGAGACGTGGGTCTCCACCGTCTTGATGGAGATGAACAGCTCCGAGGCGACCTCGCGATAGCTGTACCCCCGGGCGATGAGCCGCATCACCTCGCGCTCGCGTGCCGAGAGGCGGTCGAGCTCGTCGTCGCCCGTGGCCACATCGCCGGCGGCGGTGCCGAAGGCGTCCAGGACGAAGCCCGCCAGCCGGGGCGAGAACACGGCGTCGCCGGACGCGACGCGCACCACGGCGTCCGAGAGCGCCGGGCCGTCGATCGCCTTCGTCACGTAGCCGCGCGCGCCCACGCGGATGACGCCGACGACGTCCTCCGCCGCGTCGGACACGGACAGCGCGAGGAACTTCGTCTCGGCGAGCAGGTCGGCGCAGCGGCGCAGCACCTCGGTGCCGCCGCCACCGTCACCACCAGGCAGGTGCACGTCGAGCAGCACCACGGGCGGGCGCAGCTCGTGGATCACGGCCACCGCGCCGTCGACGTCCTCCGCCTCGCCGACGATGCGCACCCGCGCGTCGAGCGAGGCCCGCACGCCGGTGCGGAACATGTGGTGGTCGTCGACGAGCACCACGTCGACCGGGACGGTGGGGGCGTTCACGTCGCCTTCTCCTTCTGGTTCTGCTGGGCCGTGCCGTTGCCCGGGGTCGGTTCCTCGTCCGCGGCGCACGGGCCCACGGGCACGACGAGGTGCACCTCGGTGCCGCTGTCCTTGCACGTCACGGTCGCGGTGCCGCCCCGCCGCCGGACGCGGCCGAGGATCGACTCCCGGACGCCGAACCGGTCCGCCGGGATGTCGTCCGGGTCGAACCCGTCGCCGTGGTCGCGCACGAACACCTCGACCTGGTCGTCTCCGACCTCGAGGTAGGCCGAGACGGGCGGGTGGCCGTGCACCACGGCGTTGACGAGGGCCTCACGCGTGGCCTGCAGCAGCGCGGCGGTGCACGCGTCGGGCACCCGGTCGCCGACGACGACGAGGTCGACCGCCACCGCCTCCCCCTCGGGGCCGGACCGCGTGTCCTCGACCTCGGCGACGACGGCCCGCATCTCGGCCGCCACCGACGTGCCGGGAGCGGGCCGGTCCTGGTACAGCCACTCGCGCAGCTCGCGCTCCTGGGCGCGCGCCATGCGGGCCACCTCGCCCGGCTCGTCGGCCCGCGCGCGGATGATCGCGAGCGTCTGCAGCACCGAGTCGTGCAGGTGCGCCGCGATGTCGGCGCGCTCCGCCTCGCGGGCCCGCGCCGCGCGCTCGTCGCCCAGCTCCCGGACCAACCGCAGCCACCAGGGCGCCAGCACCAGCGCGACGCCGGCGACCACCGCGACCGCGGCGACGACGACCTGGCCCAGCAGACCCGGGTCGATGCCGGTCCCGATCACCTGCGTGGCCAGCAGGAGCACGCCGACGCCCGCGAGGAGCAGGCCGCCGGCGATGCGCAGGAACGCCTGCGCCCGGCCACCCGCGACCTCGCGCGAGCGCCCCCGAGTCACCACGCCCAGCTGGCTCCAGGCGAGCACCACGCCCGCGACCAGCACGGCCACCGGCAGCACCCAGCTGAGGTTGACCGCCGCGTGGTCCCGCCCGAGCAGCAGCAGGGCCGCGCCGGCCAGGAGCAGGACCCCCGCCAGAACCTCCGGTCCCGGCAGCCGCAGCGGGCGGCCCGAGACCTCCTGGCGCCGCGCGAGCCGGCCGAGGAACGCCGGGCGCGTGATCTCGGCGGCCTGGACCGGGTCGCCCACCGGCACCGTGAGCCAGAGGAACGCGTAGAGCACCACGCCGACGCCGAAGAGCAGGGACGCGGCGGCGAACATGACCCGCACGCGGCGCACCGGCCAGTCGAGGTGCGCCGCCAGCCCGAGCGCCACGCCGCCGAACCACCGCCCCTGCTCGGGTCGCCGCAGGGGCAGGCGCGCGGGCGCGGCGGGGCGCGCCGTCGCCTCGTCTGCCGTCGTCACGCCCCGATCGTGACACCTCGCGGGCGCCCGGACACGGGTCCAGGGGCCGAACCAGGGTGCGGATCAGGGAATCGTCCGGAGGCCGAGGCCCCTGATCAGGGTCCGTTCAGGGGCACACCCGATGGTTCGTCCGCGCCACCGCCGTCAGGATCGAGCCATGACTTCGCAGACCCCCGCCGGCGGCGGACCCGTGCCGCCCGCCGGCGGCGGACCCGTGCCGCCCGCCGGCGCCACCCCACCCACCGGCGACCGGCCGTGGCCGACCACCGGCTTCTTCCAGCAGCTGCGCGGCACCGGCCTGTACCGCACGGACGAGCGGTGGATCGGCGGCGTCGCCGGCGGCGTCGCCGCGCGGTTCGGCCTCGACCCCCTGCTGGTGCGCGGCATCTTCCTCGCCACCCTGCTGCTCGGCGGGTTCGGGCTCGTCCTGTACGCCGTCGCCTGGGCCCTGCTCCCCGAGGAGCGGGACGGCCGCATCCACATGGAGGGCCTCACCCTCGGCCACCCCGACATCGCCCTGCTGGGCGCGCTCCTCATGTTCGTCACCGGGTTCGGGTGGGGCGCCTGGGGCCGCTGGCCGTTCCTCGTGCCCGGCTGGATCCAGGGCCTGTTCTGGCTGGGGGCGACGATCCTCGTCATCGTGCTGGTGTCCACCATGCTCCAGCACCGGCGCCCGCCGGCGCCGCGCCCGGGTGCGCCGTACGGCGCGCCCTACACCCCGCCGACCCGCCCCTACGCCGGCCCGAGCGCGCCGTACGCGGCGCCCGCGCCCGGCGGCCCCGGCTACGCGCCCGCGGCCGGCCCGGCGCCGTCCGTCCCCGGCCCGGCCCCCTACGGTGCTGCGCCCGCGGCCGGCGCCGGCGGTCCCCGGTTCTCGGCACCCGTGCCACCCGCCCCGACGTGGTCGGCGCCCCCGGCCCCGGCTCCCGCACCGTATCGCTACGCCCCCGCGCCGCCGCCGGCGCCCGTGATGACCAAGCCGCCCCGGCCGCCGCGACCGCGCCGCCAGGGGCCGGGCGCGACGACCGTCGGCATCTCGGTGGCGCTCAGCCTGTTCGTCATCGCCGGTGCCCTCATCGCGCAGCGGGGCGGCTGGCTCGACCGCTCGACGGCGGGCACCGCGGCCGCCCTCATCGTCGTCATCTTCGGCGTCGCGATCATCGTGTCCGGCCTGCGCGGCCGGCGCGGCGGGGTGCTGGGCCTCCTCGCGATCGTCGCGGCGATCGTCGCGCTGCCCATCGCGGTCACCGCCCGCGACGGCGTGCGCCCGTGGATCGTCGACAACAACGGCGTCCACGTCACGACGACCCAGGGCACGACCACCGTCACGGACCGCGCCACCGCGGCCGACGGCTTCCGGGTCGGCTTCGGCGACGCGACGCTCGACCTCACGGCGGTGCCGCTGCGCAGCGGGGATCCGCTCACCGTGCCGATCGACGTCTCGGCCGGCAACCTCGTCGTCCGGGTGCCGCAGGGCGCGGCGGTCGCGGCCGACACCACCATCGGCGCCGGCCAGGTCACCTGGCGCGTGGGCGGCGACAGCACCAGCACCAGCGGCCTCGGACGCACGGACAGCTTCGGCGTCCCGGCCGACCAGGCCACGCTGCTGCTCCAGATCCACGTCGGTGCCGGCAACGTCACCGTGGAGGAGGGATCGCGATGAGCGACGACGAGACCCGCGAGCTGCCCCCGGCCGCGCCCGCGGGCCAGAACCAGGACCCCGGAGCAGTCGACCGGGAGCCGGGGACTCCGATGGCGGATGGCGCCGACACGGCCGCGCAGGGGGCCGCCGTGGAGCGGCCGACGACCGAGCAGCCCAAGAACGCGCCGACGGCCGAGCTCGCGGCCGACGCGGCCACGACCGAGCTGCCGAAGGACCTGCCGACGACCGAGCTGCCGACGGCGCAGCCGCCGGTCACGCCGCTGGCCGTGCCGGCGGACGTGCCACCGGCACAGCCGTCTCGCACGCCCCCGGCCGCACCCGGGGCGGACGCGTACGCGGCCTCGTCGGGCCACATCCGCGTCACGACGCCCGCGGCACCGCAGCCCGTGCCACGCACCACGCCGCGCGTGGGCACCGTGGTGTGGGGCCTGATGGTGGCGGCGGTCGGCGTCGGCCTGCTGTCCATCGCCTGGGGCGCCCACCTCGACACCGAGCTCGCCTTCATCGTGCTGCTCGGCGCGGCGGGAGTCGCGCTGCTCGTCGGCTCGCTCGCCGGCATGCGGCGGTCGCGGAACCGGATGGAGGGCCGGGACTAGCGACCGCGTCCAGACGGCGAGGGCCGGTCCCCCGGTGGGGGCCGGCCCTCGTCGCGCAGCGGGTCCGGGTCAGACGGTGGGGCCTGCCGGAGCCGGGGCCACCGGGGCCTCGACCAGCGCCGGCCGGGAGACCCGCACCAGCGCCCAGCCGACGATGAGGGCGACGACGCCCACGCCGAAGGCGAAGAACGCGACGCCGAACGCGATGACCGAGGTGAACAGCGACGATCGCAGGAACGAGGCCGTCATGACCGTGTTCCGCTGGCCCTGCAGGGCCACGACGTCGGCGTTCTTCGCGGCGTCGGCGGCCGACATGCCCTGGCTCTTCAGGTCGTTCTGCTTGGCGGTGATCGCCGCGCCGAGCTCGGCGTAGGTGAGGTTGTTCGACGCCTTGAGCGCGTGGTGCTTGATGGCGTCGGCCTGGTACCAGGCGGTCCACGGCGAGTTGACCGCCTGGTTGCCGAAGTGGGCGGCGTCGGGCGAGACCGTGATCTTCTCGGCGGCGAGGTTGCTCGAGACGGCCCCCCACGTGATGGCGCCGGCGATGACGAAGATCGCGCCGGCGATGACGGTGAGGATGCCCAGGACCCTCACGGTCCCGTTGCGCTTGGCGGCGATGGCCATGGTGGTGTTCCCCGATTCCCGAGTGCGGTCCGTGGCAAGGCTGCGCGGGTGCTGTCGACGCGCAGTCTGGGAGTTTCCCCAGAAGGTAAGCCTAACCACGACTGGGAACGGTGGCCCGTGCGACCGGCTCCGGACGCCGGACGCGGACGAGGGCCGGTCCCCCGGAAGTGGGCCGGCCCTCGTCGGGCGATCGGGAGGATCAGACAGCAGCGGTCGCAGCGACCTTCGCCGAGCCGGCCGCCGCACCCGACGTGGTGCGCAGCGTCAGCAGCTGGACCGCGGCGATGATGAGCAGGACGATGCCCAGGCCACCGACCAGGGCCGACACGCCGAACGCCAGGACCGAGACGTAGAGCGAGGCGATGAGGAACGAGCCGGTCTGCAGCGTCGGCCGCAGCGAGGCGAGGGCCGCCGGGACGATGCTGCCCGTGACGGTCGGCGCCGACTTCGCGGCGCACTGGATCGAGCCCTTGCCAGCCGGGTCCGTCCACTTGACGGCAGACGCGCAGGTCCCGTCAGCGGTCAGCGTGAGCATCGGCGTGGTGCCGTAGGTCAGGCTCGGGTCGCCACCGGTGACGACGCCGGTCGTGGCGTCGGTGGTGCCACCGGTCGCGCGCTGGCTCGCCTGCGACATGTGGTGCGAGATCGCGGTGATCTGCGCGAGCGCAGTGAAGGGGTCCGCGACGGTCTTGCCGGCGAAGGAGCCGTTGGCGACGTGGTTGCTGCCCTCGTTGTAGTCGGCGACAGTCACCTGCTGGTGCTTCAGCTGGACCGACGTGATGGAGTACATCGTGACGCCGACGGCGAGGAAGACGACACCGATGACGGCGACAAGGATCGACAGCACCTTGATGAGAGTGGGCTTCTCGGACACCTGGAGTTCCTCATGCTTCTTTGGGTTGGAGACCAGCGCCGACTGCTCCATGACCGCCGCACGAAGCCGGTGGGCTTCGCGCTGGCGTCACTCTGCGGGGCTCTGATCGGGATTCTGTTGGCACCTCTGACCGCGCGAAGAAAGCCTCGCCGCAGGTCAGCAGCACCCGCCAGGACCAATGTCCCGCGGCACATAGCGCACCAGCACTGACGTGCACGTTCGTTCGGAAATTCACAAGGAAGCTCGCGGGTCCCCCCGCTGATCAGGGAGCCGAGCGGTGCCCGTCAGGCGCCGATGCGGACCTCCGCGTCCCTCCGGACGCGCCCCTCGAGCACGAACGACATCACCGGCACGACCCCGGCGAGGACCATGGTCACAAAGCGACCCCAGGACCAGCGCATTCGCGACCACAAATCCCACACCGTGGCGAGATACACGATGTAGACGAAGCCGTGCAGCCGCGGCACCCACGCGAGCGCGTCGTTGTGGGCACCATAGTGGAGTACCACCTCCAGGCACAGGATCAGCAGCATCGTGCCGGTGACGTAGGCCATGGCCCGGTACCGGCCGAGCGCACCCCGCTCCTTGGCCGCACGCACCTCGTCGGTCGCCTGCTCGTCGCTCACCGCTCGCACTCCCGTCGTCCGTCGTCCGGCCCGCGGCTCCGCGGCGGTCACTCCCACTCGATGGTGGCCGGCGGCTTGCTCGTCACGTCGAGCACCACCCGGTTGACCTCGCGCACCTCGTTGGTGATCCGCGTCGAGATCCGCGCCAGCACGTCGTACGGCAGGCGCGTCCAGTCGGCGGTCATCGCGTCCTCGCTCGACACCGGGCGCAGCACCACGGGATGCCCGTAGGTCCGGCCGTCGCCCTGCACGCCCACCGACCGGACGTCGGCCAGCAGCACCACCGGGCACTGCCAGATGTGGCGGTCGAGCCCCGCCCTCGTCAGCTCGTCGCGCGCGATCGCGTCCGCCGCCCGGAGCACCTCGAGGCGCTCGGCCGTCACCTCGCCGACGATCCGGATGGCCAGCCCCGGCCCCGGGAACGGCTGGCGCCAGACGATGGCCTCCGGCACGCCCAGCTCGAGCCCCACCGCGCGCACCTCGTCCTTGAACAGGGCACGCAGCGGCTCGACGAGCTCGAACTGCAGGTCCTCGGGCAGCCCGCCGACGTTGTGGTGGCTCTTGATGTTCGCGGCGCCCTCGCCGCCACCGCTCTCGACCACGTCGGGGTACAGGGTGCCCTGGACGAGGAACCGCACGGGCTCGTCGTCCTGCCCGGACTCGCCGACGATCTGGCGCGCCGCGTCCTCGAACACCCGGATGAACTCGCGGCCGATGATCTTGCGTTTCCGCTCGGGGTCCGTCACGCCCGCCAGGGCGCCGAGGAAGCGCTCGGCGGCGTCGACGACGACGAGCCGGACCCCGGTCGCCGCGACGAACTCCCGCTCCACCTGCTCGGCCTCGCCGGCCCGCAGCAGGCCGTGGTCGACGAACACGCAGGTCAGCTGGTCTCCGACGGCGCGCTGCACGAGCGCCGCCGCCACCGAGGAGTCGACGCCGCCCGACAGCGCGCAGATGACCCGCGCCTCGCCCACCTGGGCGCGGATCGCGGCGACCTGCGAGGCGATGACGCTGTCGGGGTTCCACTCGGGGGCCAGGCGGGCCCCGCGGTAGAGGAAGTTCTCGAGGGTCGCCTGGCCCAGGGGCGTGTGGTGCACCTCGGGGTGCCACTGCACCCCGTAGAGCCGGCGGGACTCGTCTTCGAACGCCGCCACCGGGGCGCCGGCGGTCGAGGCGAGCACGCGGAAGCCCGCCGGCGGCGCCGTCACGGCCACGCCGTGACTCATCCACACCTGCTGCTCGTCGGGCGACCCGTCGAGCAGCGTGCCGTCCGCCGCCACGTCGACGTGCGTGTGGCCGTACTCGCCCGTGGCCCCGGCGTCGACCTCGCCGCCCAGCGCATGCGCCATCGCCTGGAACCCGTAGCAGATGCCGAGCACGGGCACGCCCGCGGCGAACAGCGCCGGGTCGACGGCGGGGGCCCCCGGCTCGTACACGCTCGCCGGACCGCCCGAGAGGATGATCGCCGCCGGGTTCTTCGCCAGCATGTCCGCGACGCCCATGGTGTGGGGCACGATCTCGGAGTAGACGTGGGCCTCGCGCACCCGCCGGGCGATCAGCTGTGCGTACTGCGCGCCGAAGTCGACGACGAGCACGGGCCGCGGCGTGGCGGCGGGCTCGGCGGGGGTCGTGGCAGGTCTGGGCTCGGGGCTCGACGTCACGCCCCCAGGCTAGTCGGCGCCGAGCGCGCACCGGTCCGGGCTAGGACGGGCGGCGGCGGTCGCGGATGCGGCCGTGGGCCTCGTCGAGCACCGCGCGCCACCACAGGAACACGGCGAACCCGGCGAAGACGAACCACTCCCCCGCGTAGAGCAGGTTCTGCAGGTTGGGGTTCGCCTGCGTGGGCGTCGGCGGCCCGAGGAGCGCGGTCGCGGCGGACTGCGCGGGGTCCGACGAGGCCACCACGAGGTACCCGCTCCAGATGGGCCCGGTCCACACGTGCAGCAGCTCCGCCGGGCTGATCGCGTCGGTGACGCCCGCCACGAGGCCCGACCCCGAGGACTCGCCGGCCTGCAGGTACCCGACGAGCGAGACCACGCCGGCCGGCGGCGCGTCCGGCGTGGCCCCCGCCGGGATCCACCCGCGCACCACGGGCAGCACCGCGGCGTCGGCGCCCGCGCCCACCCGCAGCGGCGTGAGCACGAGCCGGCCGGTGACGCCCGCGTGCGCGCGGCCCGTCACCACGAGCTGGCCGGCGGCCTCGTACGTCCCCGTGACGGACACCTTGCGGCCGACGAGGTCACCGGGGAACGTCGTCTGCGGCGGCAGGACCGAGGCGAGCGGCACCGGACCGGCCGCCGCGAGCTGCGCCTGCCGCTGCTGGACCGCGGCCTGGCCGCGCTGGCGGGCCCGGTCGAGCTGCCACGCGCCGAGCAGGCCGCACACCGTCGCGGCCGCCAGGAACAGCGCCAGCATGCCCAGCATCCGCGGCCGTCGCGCGACCCGCCAGACGTCGGCGCGCGTCACCGGCGCGGCAGGGGCAGCCACCCCGACACGGTATCCGTGTGGCGGACCAACGACACCGGGCGTCCGGTGCCGACGTGCGGTTGTATGTCACCGAGCACCCTTGCGAACAGGAACGGGACCATGGCAACGACGACCGAGCACCCCACCACCTGGCGCCGCGGCACCGGCGCGGCGATCGACGACGAGACGGTCCGGCGGCTCGACCGCTGGTGGCGCGCGGCCAACTACCTGTCGGTCGGCCAGATCTACCTGCTGGACAACCCCTTGCTGCGCACGTCGCTCACGCGCGACGACGTCAAGCCGCGCCTGCTGGGGCACTGGGGCACCACGCCCGGCCTGAACTTCCTGTACGCCCACCTCAACCGCGCGATCGCCGAGCGCCGGCAGTCCACCGTCTACGTGACGGGCCCGGGCCACGGCGGCCCCGGCCTGGTCGCGAGCGCCTACCTCGACGGCACGTACTCGGAGGTCTACCCCAACATCACCGAGGACGAGGAGGGGCTGCGCAAACTGTTCCGCCAGTTCTCCTTCCCGGGCGGCATCCCGAGCCACGTGGCGCCCGAGACGCCCGGCTCCATCCACGAGGGCGGCGAGCTGGGCTACGCGCTGTCGCACGCGTACGGCGCGGCCTTCGACAACCCCGACCTGCTCGTCGCCACGGTCGTCGGCGACGGCGAGGCCGAGACCGGCCCGCTGGCGACGAGCTGGCACTCCAACAAGTTCGTCAACCCGTACCAGGACGGCGTGGTGCTGCCGATCCTCCACCTCAACGGCTACAAGATCGCCAACCCCACCGTGCTCGCCCGCATCAGCGACGACGAGCTGACGGACCTGATGCGCGGCTACGGCCACGACCCGTACGTCTTCACGGGCGGGTACGACGGGGACGAGCCGATGGCGTCGGTGCACCGGCGCTTCGCCGCGCTGCTCGACGAGGCGCTCGACGAGATCGCCGACATCAAGGCGCGCGCCGCGACCGGCGACCTCACGCGCCCCGCGTGGCCGATGATCGTCTTCCGCACGCCGAAGGGCTGGACGGGCCCGGCGGCGATCGACGGCAAGAAGACGACGGGCTCGTGGCGTGCCCACCAGGTGCCGCTGGCCAGCGCGCGCGACACGGCGGAGCACCTGACGGTGCTCGAGGAGTGGCTGCGCTCGTACCGGGCCGAGGAGCTGTTCGACGCCACCGGTCGCCTGGCCGACGACATCCGCGCGCTCGCGCCCGCGGGCGACCTGCGGATGAGCGCCAACCCGCACGCCAACGGCGGCCTGCTGCTGCGCGACCTGCGGCTGCCGGACTTCCGCGACTTCGCGGTGGACGTGCCGCGCCCCGGCGCCACGCAGAGCGAGGCCCCCCGGGTCCTCGGCGAGTACATCACCGAGGTCGTCCGGCGGAACCCGGACAACTTCCGGATCTTCGGTCCCGACGAGGTCGCGTCCAACCGGTTGCAGGCGGTCTTCGGGATCACCGACCGGCAGTGGAACGGCGAGTACCTGTCCCCCGAGGTCGACGAGCACATGGCGCGCGCCGGCCGCGTGATGGAGATGCTCAGCGAGCACCAGTGCCAGGGCTGGCTCGAGGGCTACCTGCTCACGGGGCGGCACGGGCTGTTCACCAGCTACGAGGCATTCATCCACATCGTCGACTCGATGTTCAACCAGCACGCCAAGTGGCTCAAGGTCACCAACGACATCCCGTGGCGGCGCCCGATCGCCTCGCTCAACTACCTGCTGTCGAGCCACGTGTGGCGCCAGGACCACAACGGGTTCAGCCACCAGGACCCGGGCTTCATCGACCACGTCATCAACAAGAAGGCCGAGGTGGTCCGCGTCTACCTGCCGCCGGACGCGAACACGCTGCTGTCGACGTACGACCACTGCCTGCGCTCGCGGCAGTACGTCAACGTCGTCGTCTCCGGGAAGCAGCCGGCACCGAACTTCCTGCCCATGGACGAGGCCGTGGCGCACTGCTCGCGCGGCCTGGGCATCTGGGACTGGGCCGGTACCGAGGTGGCCGGCCAGGAGCCGGACGTGGTGCTGGCGTGCGCCGGTGACGTGCCGACGCTCGAGGTGCTGGCGGCGGCCGACATCCTGCGGCGCGAGCTGCCCGAGCTCAAGGTCCGGGTCGTCAACATCGTCGACCTCATGCGGCTGCAGGACGAGCGGGAGCACCCGCACGGGCTGTCCGACCGCGACTTCGACACGATCTTCACGGCGGACCGCCCGATCGTGTTCGCCTACCACGGCTACCCGTGGCTCATCCACCGCCTGACGTACCGGCGCAACGGGCACGCGAACCTCCACGTGCGCGGGTACAAGGAGGAAGGCACCACGACGACGCCGTTCGACATGGTCATGCTCAACGACCTCGACCGGTTCCACCTCGTCATGGACGTCATCGACCACGTCCACTGGCTGCGCTCGTCGCAGGCCGGCCTGCGGCAGAAGATGGTCGACGCCCGGCTGCACGCCCGGGAGTACACCCGGGAGCACGGCGAGGACCTCCCCGAGGTGCGGGACTGGGTCTGGCCGGACGCCGGGGACAGCGCGGCGGGCGAGCAGGTGGCCGCCACGCTGTCGACCGGCGGTGATAATGAGTAGCGCTGATCAAGGGACAATCGTCCCATGATTGGACGGAGCCGGGGGCAGACGATGCCCCCGGACTCCGTCGTCGACAGCTGTCAGGAGATGCCCCCGTGGCCCGAACCATCTACATCGCCTCCCCGGAGGGGGACACCGGCAAGTCCACCGTGGCCCTCGGGCTCGTCGACCTGCTGACCCGCGCCGTCGCGCGGGTGGGGGTGTTCCGGCCGGTCGCCCGCTCCACGGACGTCCGTGACTACGTCCTCGAGCTGCTGCTCGCCCATGACGGCGTGGACATCCCGTACGACGACGCGGTCGGTGTCAGCTACCAGCAGGTGATCGACGACCCCGACGCGGCGCTCGCGAGGATCGTCCAGCGCTTCCACGAGGTCGAGCGTCGGTGCGACGCGGTCGTCGTCGTCGGCTCCGACTACACGGACGTCGCCGGACCCACCGAGCTGGCGTACAACGCCCGGATCGCCGCCAACCTCGGCGCCCCGACGGTGCTCGTCGTCAGCGGCCGGAACCGCACGCCCGACCAGATCCGCGACGTCGCCGAGATCGCGCACAACGAGATGGCGGCCAACCACGCGCAGGTCGTCGCGTGCGTCGTCAACCGCGCCGCCGCCACCGAGCTCGACGCGATCCGGTCCCACATCGCCTGCGGGCACGTGCCGGTCTGGGCGATCCCCGAGGACTCGCTCCTGTTCGCCCCGACGCTGCGCGAGCTCGCGGATGCCGTCGACGGGACACTCATCGGCGGCGACGAGACGCTGCTCTCGCGCGAGGTCCTCGACGTGCTGGTCGGTGCGATGAGCGTCGAGCACCTGCTCGAGCGGCTCCAGCCGGGTGCCGTCATCATCACCCCCGGCGACCGCAACGACGTGCTGCTCGGCCTGCTGCTGGCCCACCAGGCGGACGGCTTCGCCAACCTCGCCGGCGTGCTCCTCACCGGCGGGTTCACGCCGTCGCCGACCATCAGCCGGCTCGTCGGGGGCCTGGCCTCGCGGCTGCCGATCCTCGTGACGCAGCTCGGCACGTTCCGCACCGCCACCGCTGCCAGCGGCACCCGGGGGCGGCTGACACGCGAGTCGCAGCGCAAGATCGACACCGCGATGGCCCTCTTCGAGAAGTACGTCGACGGACCCGGCCTGCTGTCCGCGCTGGACGTGCCCCGCCTCGAGGTGGTCACGCCGCTCATGTTCGAGTACCAGCTGCTCGACCGCGCCCGCGGCGACCGCAAGCGCATCGTGCTGCCCGAGGGCAACGACGACCGCATCCTGCGGGCCGCGTCGACGCTGCTGCAGCGCTCGGTCGCCAACCTCACCATCCTCGGCGACGAGGCGGCGATCCGGACGCGCGCCACCGAGCTCGGCCTGGTGCTCGACGACGCGCAGGTGATCAACCCGGTGGCGGGCGAGCTCACCGAGCGCTTCGCGCACGAGTACACCGAGCTGCGCAAGCACAAGGGCATGACGCTCGAGCGCGCGCGCGAGGTGGTCACGGACGTCTCGTACTTCGGCACGATGATGGTCCACCTCGGCCTCGCCGACGGCATGGTGTCCGGCGCCGCGCACACCACGGCGCACACCATCAAGCCGTCGTTCGAGATCATCAAGACCGTCCCGGGCGTCGGCTCCGTCTCGTCGTGCTTCCTCATGTGCCTCGAGGACCGCGTGCTCGTCTACGCCGACTGCGCCGTCATCCCCGACCCGACGACGGAGCAGCTCGCGGACATCGCCATCTCGTCCGCCGAGACCGCGGCCCAGTTCGGCATCGAGCCGCGCATCGCCATGCTGTCGTACTCGACCGGCACGTCCGGGTCCGGCGCCGACGTCGACAAGGTCCGCGAGGCCACCGCGCTCGTGCGCGAGCGCCGTCCCGACCTGTCGGTCGAGGGCCCCATCCAGTACGACGCGGCCGTCGACGCCTCGGTGGCCAAGACGAAGCTCCCCGACTCGGCCGTCGCGGGCCGCGCCACGGTGTTCGTCTTCCCCAACCTCAACACCGGCAACAACACGTACAAGGCCGTGCAGCGCTCGGCCGGCGCCGTGGCCGTCGGCCCCGTGCTGCAGGGCCTGCGCAAGCCGGTCAACGACCTGTCCCGGGGCGCCCTGGTGCAGGACATCGTCAACACCGTCGCCATCACGGCGATCCAGGCGCAGACGCCGGCCGGCGCCGCGCAGCCCGTCGAGACCGCCGTGGAGGCCGTCACCCGATGAATCCCTCGTCCACCGTCCTGGTCGTCAACTCCGGGTCGTCGTCCATCAAGTACCAGCTCGTCGACCCGGTCGCAGGCCAGGCGGTCGCGTCGGGGCTCGTCGAGCGCATCGGCGAGAAGACGGGAGCGGTCAAGCACACGCACGCGGGCCAGACGACCACGCGCCAGCTGGCGATCGCCGACCACGAGGAGGGCATGCGCCTGGTCCTCGGCCTGTTCGACGAGGTGGGCCCGGCGCTGCACGAGGCCAACGTCGTCGCCGTCGGGCACCGCGTGGTGCAGGGCGGCGCGGTGTTCGCCGGCCCGGCGCTCATCGACGACGAGGTCGTCGCCCAGATCGACGCACTCTCCCCGCTGGGCCCGCTGCACAACCCGGCTCACGTCACGGGCATGCGCGTGACGCGCCGGCTGCTGCCGGACGTGCCGCAGGTCGCGGTGTTCGACACGGCGTTCTTCCGGGACCTGCCCGCCGAGGCCGCCACGTACGCGATCGACGCCGACGTCGCCGCCCAGCACCAGGTCCGCCGCTACGGCGCGCACGGCACGTCGCACCAGTACGTGTCGCACGAGGTGCCGAAGTTCCTCGGCCGTCCGGTGGAGGAGCTCAACCAGATCGTGCTGCACCTCGGCAACGGCGCCTCGGCCTCGGCCGTCGCGGGCGGCCGCGCGGTGGACACGTCGATGGGGCT
Organism: Actinomycetes bacterium; assembly: GCA_021793115.1. Next base: position 26,704 of record JAJYTJ010000003.1, read on the forward strand.
GACGCCGCTCGAGGGGCTCGTCATGGGCACGCGCTCGGGCGACATCGACCCGGCCGTGGTGTTCCACCTGCACCGCAACGCCGGCATGTCGATCGACGACATCGACGACCTGCTGAACCGGCGGTCCGGGATCAAGGGCCTGTCCGGTGAGAACGACTTCCGGGCGCTGCACTCGCTCGTGCAGTCGGGTGACGCGTCGGCCAGGCTCGCGCTCGACGTGTACGTGCACCGGCTGAAGAAGTACATCGGCGCCTACCACGCGGTGCTCGGCCGCCTCGACGTCCTGGTGTTCACGGCCGGCGTCGGCGAGAACGACGACATCGTGCGCGCCGCCGCGTGCGCCGGCCTCGAGCCGCTCGGCATCGTCCTGGACCCGGCCCGAAACGAGGGCCGCGGCGGGCCGAAGGTCATCTCGACCGACGACAGCCCGGTCACCGTCCTCGTGTTCCCGACGAACGAGGAGCTCGCCATCGCGCGCCAGGCCGTCGAGGTGATCGAGGCCGCGCGGGCCTGATCCCACCCCCTCCGGCGTCCGGGCGTCCCAGCGCTGCTGGGCACCCGGACGTCGTGGTGTCAGGGCAGGCGCAGCGCCTTCATGGCGTGCAGCGCGCCGGTGTAGAGCGGCGTCATGACGTCGCCCCCCAGCGCGAACAGCCGGTCCAGCCCCACGCCCGGGCCGCGCCGCCCGACGAGGCCGTGCGTGCCGTGCTGCAGCGCGATGGTCTGCACGCGCGTCACCGCCTGGACGGCCTCCCGGCCGTGCCGGGCCCCCAGCCCGGACGCCCCCCAGCCGGACTGGGGCGCGCCGACCGCGCCCCACGGCACCACGTAGGCCTCGTTGACGGCGACGCTGCCCGCACGCAGCCGGCGCGCGATCGACCAGCCGCGCCGTTCGTCGGAGGTCCACACGCCGGCCGCCAGGCCGTACTCGGTGTCGTTGATCGCCGCCACGGCCTCGTCGTCCGACGCGACCGGCGTCACGGCGACCACCGGGCCGAACGTCTCCTCGCGGCACAGCAGGGCCTCGGCGGGCACGTCCGCCAGGATCGTCGGGGCGTAGAAGTACGGCCCGAGGTCCGGACGCTGCTCGCCGCCGGCCAGCACGCGCGCGCCGGCGCCCACCGCGTCCTCGACGTGCTCGACCACGCGGGCGAGCTGCGCGGCCGACGACAGCGAGCCGAGCTCGGCCCGGTAGTCCAGGCCCGCCCCCAGCCGCAGCGCGGCCGTCGCCGCGACGAAGGCCTCGACCACCTCGTCGTACACGGCCTCGTGGACGTACAGCCGCTCGGCCGTGACGCACACCTGGCCCACGCCGGCGAAGCACGTGCGGACCAGGCCGGACGCGGTGGCGACCGGGTCCACGTCGTCGGCCACGTAGACGCCGTTCTTGCCGCCGAGCTCGAGGGTCGTCGGGATCATCCGGGCCCCCGCCTGCGCCGCCACCTGGCGGCCCGACCGCGTCGATCCCGTGAAGATCACCGCGTCCACGGCGTCGACCACCGCGGCGCCGATCTCGGGGCCGCCGGTCACCACCTGCAGCACGTCGGGCGGCAGGCCGGCGTCGGCGAGCAGCTCGGCGACCCACATCGCGGTCAGCGACGTCGCCGGGTCCGGTCGCAGCAGCACCGCGTTGCCGGCGACGAGGGCCGGGATCGCGTCGGAGGCCGCGAAGATGAGCGGCATGTTCCACGGCGCCACGACGCCGACGACGCCCAGGGGGTGGCGCACCACGCGGGTCGCGGACAGGCCGGGCACCACGCCCAGCACGCGGCGGTCCGCGAGGTACTCCCGCGCGCGGCGCGCGTAGTGGCGCGCGTGGTTGGCGACGTCCACGACCTCCTCGAACGCGTGGACGCGCGCCTTGCCGGTCTCGATCTGGATGAGGTCGAGCACGTCGGACTGGCGCGCGAGGAGCAGGTCGTGCAGGCGCAGGAGCACCGCGACGCGCTCGCCCAGCGGGCGGGCGGCCCACAGGCGCTGCGCCGCGCGGGCGCGCCGCGCGGCGAGGACGACGTCGTCGGGCGTCGACAGCGGGACGGCGGCGATGGGCGCGCCGGTGAAGGGCGCCAGCGGCGTGTGCGTGGCGTGCGCCGGGCCGACGACGACGCGCGCCAGCAGCGAGCGCAGGTCGTCGGGCTCGAGCACGTACGTGGCGAGCGGGTCGGTCTCCGGGTCGTGCAGCTCGGGGTGCCCCATGCGCGCCAGGGTACGTCCGCGGTGCGCCGGCGGACGTGCGCGGTGCGCCGGCGCCGCGCTCAGGCGGTGGCGTCCAGGTCGGTGGCGAGGAGCTCGGCCAGCTCGTCGAGCACGCGGTCCGCGCCGTCGCCCTCGGCGGCGAGCGTGACGTCCTGGCCGTGCGGGACGCCGAGCGCCATGACCATGAGGATGCTGGCGGCGTTGACGGGCGGGCGCCCGGCCGTCGCGATGGTCACGGGGATCCCGGCGGCGGTGACGGCCTGCGTGAACAGGGCGGCGGGACGGGCGTGCAGGCCGACGCGTGAGGCGACGGCGACGGTGCGCGTGGGCATGGGGTTCCTTCCGGCGGCGGTCAGCCGCACAGCTCCTTGAGCAGGGTCTGCGGGTCGGGGTCCGGCACGAGCCGGACGGTGCCGAGGTCGATCTGGGAGGGTGCCGGCACCTGCGTGCCGGGCAGCAGCACGGCGGCCCGTCCCCAGGCGACCGCGGCGCGCAGCCGCTGCCCCGGGTCCTGGCCCGCCGCCGACAGGTAGCCGGCGAGGGTGGCGTCCCCCGCGCCGACCGTGGAGGCCGGCTGCAGCCGCGGCCCGCCGGCCCACCAGGCGTGCTCGGCCGTGACGAGCATCGCGCCCTGGGCGCCCAGCGAGACCAGCACGGCCCGCGTGCCGGCCGCGATGGCCTCGCGCGCCGCCGCGACGGTGTCGCCGACGCTCGTGATCTCGCGCCCGGCGAGCTCCGCGAGCTCGTGCTCGTTGGGCTTGATGAGCTCGAGGCCGCCGGCCCGGACCGCTTGCGCCAGAGGCGTGCCCGACGTGTCGAGCGCGACACGGACGCCGTGCTGCCCCGCGAGGGCGGCGAGCCGGACGAAGAAGTCGTCGCCCGCACCGGCCGGCAGCGACCCCGCCGCGACGACCGCCGCCGGGCCGGTCGCGAGCCGCTCCGCGACGACGCCGAGCAGGCCGTCCACCTCGGCCGGTGTCAGCGGCACGCCGGGCGCGTTGACCTTCGTCGTCGCCCCGGACGCGTCGACGAGCGTGACGTTCGAGCGGGTGTCGCCGCGCACGGGGACGGGCGCCGTGGGGACGCCCTGCTCGGCCAGCAGGCTGACCAGGCGCGCGCCGTCCACGCCGCCGACGGGCAGCACGGCGAGCGAGTCGATGCCCTGCCGCACGAGCGCGCGGGACACGTTGATGCCCTTGCCGCCGGCGTCCACGTGGACGGCGTGCGCGCGGTTGACCTCGCCGACTGCGAGATGGTCCACCTCGAGCGCCCGGTCGAGGCTCGGGTTGGGCGTGACGGTGATGATCACGGGAGCGCCTTCCTCGGCTGCACGGTGCACAGCCAACCACTGCCCGGGGGCGGCACGGCGTCGGCGACGCTCGCGCCGCCCCCAGGCATGCTCACTCGTTGACCTGCTGGATCAGCGCGTAGAGCTCGTCGGGACCGGCCGCCGCGAGGACCTCCTCCACCCGTGCGGGGTCGGAGAAGATCAGCGCGATGCGCGACAGGATCGACAGGTGCTCCTCGCCGACGCCGGCGATGCCGACGACGACGCGCACCGGCTGGCCGGCACCCCACTCGATCGGCTCGTCGTACCGGAGCAGGCAGAGCGCGGACCGGACGATGTCGCCCTTCGACTCGTCGGTGCCGTGCGGGATGGCGAGCCAGCTGCCCATGTAGGTGGACACCAGGGCCTCCCGCGCCGCCATCGCGTCGACGTAGGCGGGCGTGACCGCACCGCAGCCGACGAGCAGGGCGCCGGCCTCGGCGATGGCCTCGTCCTTCGTCCGGGCGCTGCCCGGCGCGACGACGAGGTCCCGCGTGAGGACGTCAGCGGTCACGACGAGCTCCCGGCCTCGACCGACGCCTTGGCCTCGGCCACCACGTCGTCGTACACCGGGCTGGACAGGAAGTTGTCCACCGAGACGTGCCGCGACGAGGGGGCCTGGTGCCGCGCCCGGTCGGTCAGCTCGCGCTGGCTGATGACGATGTCCGCGCCGTCCTGCAGCTGGGCGACCGCCTTGAACTCGACCTTGACGTCCGGGACGCCAGCCTTCTTCAGCTTGTCGCGCAGGATGCTCGCGCCCATCGCGCTGGAGCCCATGCCACCGTCGCATGCGAAGACGATGGAGTGGATCGGCCGCGCGAGGGTGGCCGTGGTGGCCCCGCGGGTCCCCGCGATGTCGTTGACCTGGGCGAGGTGGGCGAGCGACGCGCTGGCCTTGCCCTTGTTCGCCTCGGTCTGCTCGATCGCGGCCGCCAGGTCGCCGCTCTCGCCCGCCGCCAGGTCCCGCTTGCGCGAGGCCCGCAGGATGATCGCCGCGACGACGAACGACACGGCGGCCGACAGGACGACCGAGAGGATGACGCCGACGAAGCTGCCGCGCGGCGTCGCCGTGAGCACCGCGATGATGCTGCCCGGCGCCGCCGGGCCGCGCAGGCCGGACCCGAAGACGACGTTGGTGGCCACGCCGGTGGCGCCGCCGAGGATCGCGGCGACGATGAGCGCCGGCTTCATGAGGACGAACGGGAAGTACACCTCGTGGATGCCGCCGAAGAACTGGATGATGATGGCGCCCGGTGCGCTGGAGCGCGCGACGCCGACGCCGAGCAGGGCGTACGCGAGCAGGATGCCGAAGCCGGGGCCGGGGTTGGCCTCGACCAGGAAGAGCAGCGACTTGCCCTGCTGCGTGACCTGCTGGGCGCCGAGCGGCACCAGCACGCCGTTGCCGATCGCGTTGTTGAGGAACAGCACCTTCGCCGGCTCGACGATGATGCTCATGATCGGCATCAGCTGGTGGTTGGCGAGCCAGTTGACGATGCTGCCGAGCCACGCGCTGACGTGCGTGACGATCGGCGCGATGCCGAAGAACGCACCGATCGACAACCCCGCGCCGAGGATGCCGGCGGAGAACATGTCGACGAGCATCTCGAACCCGGGCCGGATCTTGTCCGCCCAGATGCGGTCGACCTGCTTCATGAGCCACGCGGCCAGCGGGCCGACGACCATCGCGCCGAGGAACATCGGCACGGTGGAGCCGACGATGACGCCCACCGTCGCGATCGACGCGACGACGGCGCCCCGGGCGCCGTACACGATGCGGCCGCCGGCGTTCGCGATGAGCAGCGGCAGCAGGTAGGTCACCATGGGGCCGACGAGCCCGAGGTACTGGTGGAACGTCGTGCCGTTGGCGGCCTTGGCCAGGGCCGTCGCGGCGCCTTGCCAGCTCGACGCGTCGGCGTTGCCGAAGCCGCCGATGATGCCGTTCGGCGTCCAGCCGGCGGCGATGAAGAACGACGTGATGAGTCCCCAGGCGAGGAACGCCGGGAGGTTCGGCATGATCATGCCGGTCAGGAAGGTCCCGAACTTCTGGATCCTGACCTGTGCGCCCTTGCCCCGGCGCACGGTGGGGGCAACTGTCGCCGCTGCTGCTGCAGACATGCCGCTCACTCTCCTGTCAGTGTGGCGGTCGGGCGCGGGAGCAGTGCCCCCGCGTCCGGCGCGGATCGTCGTTGATCGCTGGTGCGTCCCCGGCGCGTTGCCCTGCCGGGGCTGTGCCGGGCGGCCTGGGCCGCCCGGCGGGTCACCGCCTCACGGCTCGATGGTGACCTTGATGCCCGTGCCGGCACGGACGATGTCGAGGCCGTCGCGGATCTGGTCCAGCGGCAGCCGGTGGGTGATGAGGTCCGCGACGGGCACGCTGCCGTCCGCGATGTGCGCGAGCGCCTGCTTGTTGTGGGCAGGGCTCGAGCCGTTGGCGCCCCAGATCGTCAGCTCGCGGTAGTGCACGAGGTTGGAGTCCAGGGTGATCGTCGGCTTGTCCTTGGGCAGGCCGCCGAACAGGGAGATGCGCCCGCGGGGGGCGAGCATGCGCAGCGCCTGCTCCTGCGCGGCGCCGGACGCGGCGGCGGTGATCGCCAGGCTGACGCCCTTGCCGCCGGTGAGGTCGAGCACGGCCTGGACCGGGTCGGTCTCGGCGGAGCAGATCGCGGCGTCGGGCTTGACGATCTGGGCCGCGAGGTCGAGGCGCTCCCGGCTGAGCTCGACGAGGTAGACCTGGCTCGCGCCGCGCGCACGGGCCAGCCGCACGTGCAGGCAGCCGATGGGCCCGGACCCGACGACCACGACGACGTCGCCCTCGTGCGTGTTGACGAGCTCCTGCGCGTTGATGGCGCATGCGAACGGCTCGGCCACGGATGCCTCGGCGAACGAGACGCCGTCGGGGATGCGGTTGAGGCCGTCGACGGCGAGCACCTCGCGCGGGACCACCATGAACGGCGCGAACCCGCCGTCGAAGTCGTAGCCCATCGACAGCTGGTTGGGGCAGATGGTCTGCAGGCCCGAGGTGCAGAACTCGCAGTGGCCGCACGGGATGGCGGCGATCACCTGGACGCGGTCACCGGCCTGCCAGCCGGTGACGCCCTCGCCGATCTCGACGATCTCGCCGGCGATCTCGTGGCCCATGACGCGCGGGGGACGCATCCGCTGGTGACCCGACGTGGCGATCTTGACGTCGGTGCCGCACATGGAGCACGCACGGACGCGGATCTTGACCTCGCCCGGCCCGGCGACCGGCTCGGGGTAGTCGTCCTCGATCCGCACGTCGCCCGGGGCGTAGAAGCGGAAGACCTTCATCGTTCTCCTTCGGTGGTGGTGCGGATCATCAGGCGCGCACGACGCGTGGCCCCGCGGCCTCGATCTCGTCGACGAGCTCGGCCGCCAGGCCGGTGTCGGTGACGAGCGTGTCGACCGCGGACAGGGGCGCGACGAGCGCGAGGTCGGTGCGACCGACCTTGGAGTGGTCGGCGAGCACGACGGTGCGCCGGGCGGCGGCGACGAGCGCGCGCTTGACCATCGCCTCGGCGATGTCGGGGGTGGTCAGGCCGTCCTCGACGGTCAGGCCGTTGGTGCCGAGGAACGCGACGTCCACGCGCACGTCGGCGAGCGAGCGTTCCGCCCAGGCGCCGACGGCCGCCAGCGTCCGGCCGCGCAGCTGACCGCCCACCACGTGGAGCGTGATGTTGGGGCGGGCCGCCAGCGCGATCGCCACCGGCAGGGCGTGCGTGACGACGATGAGCTCGCGGTCGGTCGGCAGCAGGTCCGCGAACCGCACCGTGGTGGTGCCGGCGTCGATGATGACGGCGCCGCCGTCGGGCAGCTCGTCGAGGGCGGCCTTCGCGATCCGCTCCTTCTCGCCCGAGAACATCCGCTCGCGCTCGGCCAGCGCCGGCTCGAAGCCGAGCCGCTCGACCGGGATGGCGCCACCGTGGACGCGCCGCACCAGCCCCATCCGCTCCAGCGCGGAGAGGTCCCGGCGCACCGTCTCGGGCGTGACGTCCAGCTCCGCGGCCAGGCCGGCGACATCCACCCGGCCCTCGGCGCGCGCACGACCGAGGATCTGCTGGTGCCGTTCGGGTGCGTACATGACCACCGTGTCCCACGTCCCCGGCCGTCGGGCCGGTCCGCGGCAGCGGCGTCGCGGACCACCACAGGGTGCGTCACCTTCGCGGGAAAGTCAACTCAAACGGACACAACCGGATCGACCCAAACATTCAACCGGGCCGACTCGGGTCTCGAGAGATGGCGTCGAGGGCGCGCCGCCCCCCGTCCGTGGCACGGCGACGCGACAGCACCGGACTCGCCGGCCACCGCCGGTGCCTGACGGCCCGGCACGTGGGCAGCCGCCCGGCCGGTGCGCGCGAACGCGTCGCGCGCGCGACGAGGCGCGCCGGCTACCGCGGCTGGTAGGGCGAGACGACGACCTCGACCCGCTGGAACTCCTTGACGTCGGAGTAGCCGGTGGTCGCCATCGCACGGCGCAGGGCGCCGATGAGGTTGAGCGTGCCGTCCGCGGTGCGCCCGGGACCGAAGAGGATCTGCTCGAGCGACCCGGCGGTGCCGACCTCGACGCGCTCGCCGCGGGGCAGCAGCTGGTGGTGCGCCTCCGGCCCCCAGTGCCAGCCGCGCCCGGGCGCCTCGGCCGCCCGGGCCAGCGCGGCTCCGAGCATGACGGCGTCCGCGCCGCAGGCCACGGCCTTCACCAGGTCGCCCGAGCGCCCGACGCCGCCGTCCGCGATGACGTGCACGTACCGGCCGCCGGACTCGTCGAGGTAGTCACGGCGGGCCGCGGCGACGTCCGCCACCGCCGTCGCCATGGGTGCGTGGATACCCAGCGACACGCGCGTGGTGTGCGCCGCCCCGCCGCCGAAGCCGACGAGCACGCCGGCGGCGCCGGTGCGCATGAGGTGCAGCGCCGCCGTGTACGTCGACGCGCCGCCGACGATCACCGGCACGTCGAGCTCGTAGATGAAGCGCTTGAGGTTGAGCGGCTCCGCGCGGCCCGACACGTGCTCGGCCGACACCGTGGTGCCGCGGATGACGAACAGGTCGACACCGGCGTCGACGACGGTGCGCCAGTGCTCCTGCGTGCGCTGCGGGGACAGCGCCCCGGCCACCGTGACACCTGCGGAGCGGATCTCCTTGAGGCGCGAGGTGATGAGGTCAGGGCTGATCGGCGCCGCGTAGATCTCCTGCATGCGCGCGGTGGCGCGCTCCGGGTCGAGTGACGCGATCTCGGCCAGCAGGGGCTCCGGGTCCTCGTAGCGGGTCCACAGCCCCTCGAGGTCGAGCACGCCGAGGCCACCGAGCCGGCCGAGCGCGACGGCCGTGGTGGGGCTCATCACGGAGTCCATCGGCGCCGCGACCACCGGCAGGTCGAAGTGGTAGGCGTCGATCTGCCAGGCGACCGACACGTCCTCCGGGTCGCGCGTGCGCCGCGAAGGCACCACCGCGATGTCGTCGAAGGAGTATGCGCGCCGTCCGCGCTTGCCACGCCCGATCTCGACCTCGGTCACCGCCCCAGGCTACCGGCGTGGCGGACCGGCCGGCCCGGGCGTCCGGTGAGGCGGGCGTGTCGGTCGGGCAGTGTCGGCGCCCGGTGCCATGCTGCCGCGCAAGCACGGGAGACGAGGTCAGGGCGATGGGTTGGTACGGCGGTCCGCTGGTGGGGTTCGACACCGAGACCACGGGCGTGGACGTGGCGACGGACCGGATCGTCACCGCCGCCGTCGTCCGCCGGGACGCCGCCGGCACCCGGGCGCGCACCTGGCTGCTCGACCCCGGCGTGCCCATCCCCGAGGGCGCCACCGCGGTCCACGGCATCACCACCGAGCAGGCCCGCACGCAGGGGCGGCCGGCGGCCGAGGCGCTCGACGAGGTCACCGAGTCGCTCGTCGCCGCCTGGCGTGACGGCACCCCGGTCGTCGCCTTCAACGCGTGCTACGACCTGTCGCTGCTCGACGCCGAGCTGCGCCGTCACGGCCTGCCCACCGTCGCGCGACGGCTGGGCCGGCCGGCGGGTCCGGTCATCGACCCGCTCGTCCTCGACCGGGCGCTCGAGCGGTACCGCCCGGGCAAGCGCCGGCTGGGCGACCTCTGCGCCGTCTACGGCGTGGCGACGCCGGACGCGCTGCACGCCGCGCACGTCGACGTGGTGGCGACGCTCGACCTGCTGGGCCGCATCGTCGACCGCTACCCGTCCCTGGCGGAGCTCGACCTGGCGACGTTGCAGGCGTACCAGGTCGACGCCCACGTGACCTGGGCCGAGTCGTTCAACGCCTGGCGCGACGAGCGCGGCCTGCCGGGCCCGGGCGCCGAGCTGGACTGGCCGGTGCGCGCGGCAGCGGGCGCCGGGGCGCCGTCCTGACGCGTCCTCAGTGGATCGTGTAGTTCGGCGCCTCGACCGTCATCTGGATGTCGTGCGGGTGTGACTCCTTGAGTCCCGCGGGCGTGATCCGGATGAACTTCCCGCGGCTCTGCAGCTCCGGGATGGTGTGCGCACCGACGTAGAACATCGACTGGTGCAGCCCGCCGACCAGCTGGTGCGCCACCGCGCCGAGCGGCCCGCGGTAGGGCACCTGCCCCTCGATGCCCTCGGGCACGATCTTGTCGTCGGACGGCACGTCGGCCTGGAAGTACCGGTCCTTGGAGTACGAGACCCGCCCGCGGGACGCCATCGCCCCCAGCGAGCCCATGCCGCGATAGTGCTTGTACTGCTTGCCGTTGACGAAGACCAGGTCACCCGGCGACTCGTCGCACCCGGCGAGCAGCGAACCGAGCATCACGGTGTCCGCACCGGCCACCAGCGCCTTGGCGATGTCGCCGGAGAACTGGATCCCGCCGTCGCCGATGACCGGCACGCCGGCGGGCTTGCACGCCCGTGCGGCGTCGTAGATCGCGGTGATCTGCGGCACGCCCACACCGGCGACGACACGCGTGGTGCAGATGGAGCCCGGTCCGACGCCCACCTTGACGGCGTCCGCGCCGGCCTCGACGAGCGCCGCAGCACCCTCGTACGTCGCGACGTTGCCGCCGATCACCTGCACGTGCCGGGTGGACGGGTCGGACTTCAGGCGGCGCACCATGTCGAGCATGAGCCGGGCGTGCCCGTTGGCGGTGTCCACGACGAGGATGTCGACACCCGCCTCGACCAGGGCGGTCGCGCGCTCCCAGGCATCGCCGTAGAAGCCGATCGCCGCGGCGGCGACGAGCCGGCCCTCGGCGTCCTTGGTGGCGTGCGGGTACTGCTCCGACTTGACGAAGTCCTTGACCGTGATGAGGCCGGCGAGCACGCCCTCCTCGTCGACCAGCGGAAGCTTCTCGACCTTGTGCTTGGCGAGCAGCGCCGCCGCGGACGCGCGGTCGATGCCGACCGGGCCGGTGATAAGCGGCATCGGCGTCATGACCTCGCGCACGGTGCGCCGTTCGAAGTCCGCGGCGGGGACGAACCGCAGGTCACGGTTGGTGATGATGCCGAGCAGGTGCCGGTGCTCGTCGACCACCGGCAGCCCGGACACCCGGTAGGTGCCGCACAACCGGTCCAGCTCCGCCAGCGTCGCGTCCGGGCCCACGGTGAGCGGGTCCCCGACCATCCCGGACTCCGACCGCTTGACGCGGTCCACCTGGTGCGCCTGGTCGGCGATCGACAGGTTGCGGTGGAGCACCCCGACGCCGCCCTGCCGGGCCATCGCCACCGCCATCCGGGACTCGGTCACGGTGTCCATCGCGGCGGACAGCAGCGGCACACGGACGGAGATCTCCCGGGTCAGCCGCGACGTGGTGTCGACCTCGGACGGGATGACGTCCGTCTCGCCAGGCAGCAGCAGGACGTCGTCAAAGGTGAGACCGGTACGGGCGAACGGGTCGGCGGGCTCCGTCATCACGCCAGGATAAGCGACGCGCGGCACCCACCCGTCAGCGGATGATCCCCCGCCGCAGTCCGATCGCCACCGCCTGCGCCCGGTCGTTGGCGCCGAGCTTGCGGAACAGCCGCCGGGCGTGCGTCTTGACCGTGTCCTCCGAGAGGAACAGCTCCTGCCCGATCTGGGCGTTGGACCGGCCGTTGCTCATGCCCACCAGCACCTGGACCTCGCGCTTCGTCAGGTCGATGCGCTGCGGTCCGACCGCGACGGGCGCAGGCGCCAGGTCCCACCCGGCGTCGGCGTCCAGCTCGTCGCCCGCGGGTGACTGCTGCTGCGGGACGCCGCCCACGTGCGCGGCAGCCAGCGCCGGCCCCGCCTGCACGTGCGCCGCGACCGCCGCCAGCTCGGGCCGGCCGATGTCGGGCGCGAGGAAGCCGCGGGCGCCGAGCGCGAGGGCGCGGTCCAGCGCGACCGCGTCGTCCGGACCGGCGAGCAGCACCACCGCGGCCGCAGGCGCGACCGAGCGCAGCCGGCGGATCGCGTCCGGCGTCCCCGCCCCCGGCAGGTGCGCATCGATGAGCACCACCGTCGGCGGGACCCGCCGCGCCAGCGTCACAAGCTCGTCGGCGGTCGCCGCGGCACGCACCGGCGCCAGCGCCGGCACCCCGATCGACGTCACCACCAGGCGCTCGCGCACCGTCGCGGCCGCATGACACACGATGACCCCCGCCATCATCCCTCTCTTCGTTCGCCCCCTGACCGGCAAGCCTGAGAGGATCATCGGCCGCGCGGCCTTCCCAGGTAAGTGCCAGACAGGCGCGGTTCGGGGCGAATTGTCCGGTTCGACGGGGTCGTCGCAATTGACGCTGGGCCGTACGGGTGAATATAGCCCCCGTGACCAGCGACATCACCCGCTATGACTCGCGCCTGGCGTGCTCCGAACGGATGCACGAGCCTGCCCCGTTCCGGTGAGTCCGACGGCCGCCAACGCCTCGTGGACCACGCCGGTGACGGTGCGGGCCCGGTGGACCGAACGGCCCAGCGGCAGCCGGTCCGCGGCGGCGTCGGGCAGCATGACGAACTGCGGCACGTCCGGTCGTTGCGCCGCGAGCCGCTCCACCGACGAGAGGTCCGGCGCCGGCGCGTCCGACACCGAGATGACCGCCGCCGCGCGCGTCATGGCGACGAGCTCCGCGGCCCGGCGGGCCGACAGGACGCCCGAGACGATGCGCGCATCCGCACCCCGTTCCGCGAGCGCCGCGGCGACGACGTGGACGCCGACGACCCAGAACCGGACGCCCGCTGCGAGCACGAGGACGACCGGCTGGCCCGCGACGGTCGCGGGGACGGCGGCCTGCACCGCGGCGGTCGCGGCGGCGCTCAGCGCGAGCAACGGCGACACGCCGGGACGCTCCACGACCGTGCGCCGTCCGATCGCGGTGACGGCGGGCTCGACGACCGTCCCCCACCAGCGCAGCACGTCGTCGCCGGGATGCAGGGCGAGCAGGCGTTGCAGCGCCGGCTCGTCGCCTGCCAGGGCCGCGTCGACGACGGCGTCGGACGCCACCGGGTCGTCGTCGATCGGCGCCGGTTCCGCCACGAGCGGCGGCCCGAACAGGGCGTCCGACCCGGCGGAGCGTGCGATCTCGGCCGCCTCGGCGGGGGCGACGCCGTCGATCGTCAGGCGCCGCATGACGATCAGCCGGGCCAGGTCGGTGCTCCCGTATCGCCGGTGAGCGCCGGCGGCGTGCTCGGACGGGCCCAGCCCGTAGCGCCGGTCCCAGGTGCGCAACGTCCCTGGGGCGACGCCGATGCGCCGGGCCACGGCGGCGACGGTGAGCAGGGGTTCCACACCCTCCTCACGGTCCATGGGATCGATTGTGCCAGCCGATTGCTGAAACGGTTGGGCATGGTCTCGCTCCCACTGCCACCAGTGGCCTGACCTGGGACGACATATGGACGTGTGTCTAAGACAGGCGTCCAAATCGATTCACAGTCCCGGTTCAGGCACGGGTATTGAACAACCCCTGATGCGGTTGTAGCGTGACGGGCAACCCGTCCGGATCGCCCCAATCGGGACCTTCGGACCAGGCCAGCCGATCGAGTGGGGACTAGGCGCCCACGCTCTGACCGAGGAGGGGACGCATGGCCGAGATCTCACGCCTACCCGGGCCGGTGATGGAGCTCTGGGAGTGGCAGTTCCAGGGCGCATGCCGGAACGCCGACGAGAACCTGTTCTTCCATCCCGAGGGTGAACGCGGTGCCGCACGGCGGCGCCGGGCGGACGCGGCCAAGGCGATCTGCGCCGGCTGCCCCGTCATCCGCGAGTGCCGTGAGCAGTCGCTGGCGGTCCGGGAGCCGTACGGCGTCTGGGGCGGCCTGTCGGAGGACGAGCGCGCGGCCATCCTCGCCGCGCGCGCCGGCAACCGGCGGGTCGGCTGACCCGAGCACCACACACGTGCACGAAGGCCCCCTCCCGACTGGGGAGGGGGCCTTCGGCCGTTTCTCGGGTCGTCGTGACCCGCAGGCACTACTTGACGACGACCGCCAGGACGTCGCGCGCCGACAGGATGAGGAACTCCTCGCCGGCGTACTTCACCTCGGTGCCGCCGTACTTGGAGTAGATGACCTTGTCGCCCACCGCGAGGTCGAGCGGCACACGGTTGCCCTTGTCATCGATGCGGCCCGGGCCGATCGCGACGACCTCGCCCTCCTGCGGCTTCTCCTTCGCACTGTCCGGGATCACGATCCCGGACGCGGTGGTCGTCTCGGCCTCGAGGGCCTTCACGACGATCCGGTCCTCGAGCGGCTTGATGGAGACCGACACAGCGGACCTCCCCTTCGCATGTGAGTAGTTCGTACGTCATGGCCGCACCGTCGGGCCGCCGTCGTCGCGGGTGCCGGGGCCGATGGGAGCGGTTGGCACACTCACGCGGAGAGTGCCAGAACCTCACTCTAGGAAGGGGTTAGCACTCGGTCAAGGCGAGTGCCAAGCACGCCGGCCCGCGCAGGCGACGCCGCGCTCTCGCCCGCACCACCGTGCGAGGATCGCGGCCATGGATGCAGGGGCGCTCTCACGGCTGCTGGCGCCGGACGGGTGGGCGCTGCTGTCCGCGCTGCCGCCGTACGACGAGGAGCGCGCCCTCACGCTGTCGACCCGGCTGCATGCCGAAGGCTTCGACCCCGACCTCGTCGCGGCCGCGCTCACGCAGTCGCGGCTGCGCGCCAAGGGGCATGCCAAGTTCGGCGACTTCGCCGACGGCATGCTGTTCACCGCGGCGGGGCTGGAGCAGGCGACACGGCTGGAGGTCGCCGCGCACCACGCCCGGCGGTACCTGGCGGCCGGCGCCACCACGGTGGCCGACCTCACGTGCGGCATCGGGGCCGACGCCATGGCGTTCTCCGGCGTCGGCCTGCGGGTCGTCGCCGTCGACGCCGACGAGGTCACCGCGGCCGTCGCCACCGTCAACCTGCGCCACTTCCCCGAGGCTGTGGTCCGGCACGGTGACGGGCTCGCGCTCGACCTGGACGGCATCGACGCCGTCTACGCCGACCCGGCACGCCGCACCTCGTCGGGCGCCCGCGTCGCGGACCCGGCGGCCTACCAGCCGCCGCTGGACGCGGTCCTCGCGGTGCGCCACCGGGTGCCGGAGCTCGGGCTCAAGGTGGGTCCCGCGTTGCCGCACCGCGCCGTGCCTGACGACGCGCACGCGCAGTGGGTCTCCGTCGACGGCGAGGTGGTCGAGGCGGGCCTGTGGTTCGGCGCGCTGGCGCCCGAAGGCCCGGGGCGCTCGGCGCTGGTCCTGCGGCACGGCCGTGCCCACGTGGTCGCCGGCGACGGTGCCCGCGCGCAGACCGGGCCGGTCGGCGCCTACCTCTACGAGCCCGACGGCGCCGTGATCCGGGCGGGCCTGGTGAGCACGGTGGCCGCGCAGGTGCACGGCCGGCTCGTCGACCCGACGATCGCCTACGTCACGTCCGACCTGCTCGCTGCCACGCCGGCCGCGAGCGCGTTCCGGGTGCTCGACGACATGCCGTTCGCCGTCAAGCGGCTGCGCACCTACCTGCGCGAGCGGGACGTCGGCCGGCTGACCGTCAAGAAGCGGGGCACCGCCGTCACGCCCGAGGCGTTGCGCGCCCAGCTCGACCTGCACGGCGACGCCGAGGCGACCGTGGTGCTCACCCGGGTCGCCGGGGCGCAGCGGGTGCTCGTCGTCGAGCCGGTGGCCGTCACCGGCGAGTGACGGTCCCCGACGGGGTGGGGCGCCCGCTGCGCGACGAGCTCACCGCCGGCCGCCACGGCCCGGCCGCTCCCACCGCGGCATCGCGCTGACCGAACGCGCCACGGACCGCCCCGCGGTCCGGCAGGATCGGTGCGTCCCCGCCGCGCGACCACCGGAGCTCGTCATGGCCGATCCCACCGGATCCCGCCTCATCGTCGTCGGAAGCCCCTTGACGTGCGTGGTCTGCGGCGCCGACCGGTTCACGTACCGCGAGGTCAAGCTCACCACCACCGGGATGACGTTCTTCGACCTCGACTGGCTCAACCGCTCCGGCACCGGGGCGATCTGCGACCGGTGCGGCTACCTGCACACGTTCGTCGACGACAGCCTGCTGGAGTGGCAGGCCGGCTGACCCTCAGCCCGCCCAGCGCCACGTGGCCGGCGCGCGGTCGAGCGCACCAGCCACACGCTGGGCCGTCGGGCTCGGCGCGACGAGCGCCTCCGGGCGCCGGCCTCGGGCGCCCGGGCGACGACGTGCCGTGGGCGCGGCCTGCGCCGTTTCCGGGATCGCACGCTGCCAGGATGACCGCATGCCTGCGGACCACCCTGAATTCGGCGTCGACCATGCGCCGCGGGTCCGTGGGCTGACCTACCCCGGGCGCTGGCCGGACGAGTCCGCGCTCATCACCAGCGACGACATGTGGTTCGTGAGAGACCGGTTCGGGCACCCGCTGGCGGCGACCGACGGCGACAGTGCCCCCCACCGTCTCCAGGCGTGTCGCGTCGACATGCCTGTCCCCGACCGGGAACGGCTCGGTCTGTACGCAGGCATCGATCCCACGCTCAGCGTCGCACTCGACGCACTCGACGTGACCCCGATGGACCGGCGCGTGCCGGTGATCTCCGTCGGCTCCAACGCGGCGCCCTCGCAGCTGCGCCACAAGTATGGGCACACGTCGGCCTCCGACGTCGTCCCGAGCATGCGCGCCACGGTGCCCGGTCTCGCGGTGGTCTACGCGGCGATGCTCGCGCCCTACGGCGCCGTGCCCATGACGGCCGTCGAGCAGGACGGCGCCGCCGCCGAGCTGTTCATCCAGTTCCTGGACGACGCCCAGCTGCGGCGCATGGACGCCACCGAGGGTGGCTACCGGCGGCTGTGGTGGGGCCACCGCCTGACGCTGGCCACGGGAGAGATCCTGGCGGGCGCCTACCTCTACGTGGCCGAGGCCGGCCACCTCGCACAGGGCGCCGAGCCCTTGCGGGCGACGCTCCCGTTCGACACCCCACCCTGGCCGACGACCGCGTTCAGGGCACAGCGAGACGTCATCACGTTTCTGCTGGCCACCGTGCCCGCCCTGGCCTCCGGCCTGGGCGAGCGCCCCGAGGCGTGGGCGCGCACGCTGAGCGCCGACGAGCGCGCCCTGTTCCGCGACGCGGTCGAGGAGGCCGGACTGGTCCGTCCCCCGACCATCGGCGCTTCCACACGTGACCCGGCGAGCGCCGAGTACCGCCGGCTCGTGCCAGACCCGGCCCCGGCCGGCAATGCCGTCGCCGTGTCCGTCGTGCCGACCGACGTCCACGTGCGGCACCGTGGCGAGTCGGTCGTCGGCGTCTCGGCCGAGACGTTCGACCGGCTCGGGCGCCCGGACCACGTCGAGGTGCGGTCGGCCCAGCTGGCACGGACGCTGGGTGCAGCCCGTCCCGCGCCCGCAGCTGTCGGCCGGATCGAGGTCCTCCCTGCCGAGCGACTGGGGTCGCGAGCCGGCGTCGCCCAGGTCGACCAGGTGCTGCGCGACAGTGTCGGGTGCTTCGTCGGTGACCAGATGCTCCTGCGCCCGGTGCACATCCGACGCTTCCGCTGGAGCGACCTGCTGTTCGGCACGCCCAACTACCTCACGGTGCGTGTCACGCCGGGCGATCCCGCCGTCACCGAGCGGGATGCCTGCCTCCTCAGCCAGATCTCGCTGGACGTGCTGGGGATCCAGAGCGGCGACCGCGTGGTCATCGAAGGCTGCCTGCCGTGCGACGACGGCGACGGCGGCGACGACCCGACGCTCGAGGTGCCGACCGTCACGGTGAAGGCGTTCCTCGTGCCCGACGAGGCGATGGCGGCCCGACGAGCGGCGACCCGTGGGAGCTGGGGCGCCCGGTTCCCCCACGCCCGGGACGCCCTGGGTGTTCAGCCCGACAGGCCCGTGGTGTTCCTGGACGCCGCCGAGCGGCAGATCCTGGGTCTGGCGACGATCGAGCTCGCTGCGGTTCGCATCCGCCCAGCCCGCGGTCACCGTTTCCTGCGGGAGCTGCGCGAGATGCTGCTCGTGCTGGCGGTCGCCAGCATCGGCATCGTCAGCCTCGTTCACGAGCCGTGGCTCATCGCATCCCTGCTCGGCGGTTTCGCGCTGGCCACGATCGGGTTGGCCGTCTGGCGGCTGCGTGCCGAGATGTCCCACACGCTGCGCGTGCGGCGGGCGGAGCCGCATCGCCGCTAGCCAGGGCGCGTCTCGCGCCCACCTCCGAGAGGTTCCGCGCCCGGCGGGCGGCGGCTACAGCAGTACCGTCGTCAGCGGCATCGACGAGTCGACCGGCAGGTCCAGCGGCGAGGGCGGCAGGCCGCGGCGCACCACCGCGGAGCCGAGCGCCGCGATCATCGCCCCGTTGTCCGTGCAGAACCGGAGCGGCGGGATGCGCAAGGTCAGGCCGGCCTCGGCGCAGCGCTTCGCCGCCAGGTCGCGCAGCTGCGAGTTGGCCGAGAAGCCGCCGCCGACGACGAGCGTGTCGACACCGTGGGCACGGCACGCGGCGATCGACTTCGCCGTCAGGACGTCGGCCACCGCTGCGGCGAACGAGGCCGCGACGTCGGGGAGCGGGATGTCCAGCCCCGCGTCCTGGCGGGCCTCGACCCAGCGGGCGACGGCCGTCTTGAGGCCCGAGAACGAGAAGTCCGTCGCGTGGTCGGCCTGGTCCTTCGCCGCCGTCAGGCCGCGCGGGAACCGGATGGCCTCCGGGTTCCCCTCGCGCGCCAGCCGGTCGATGTGCGGGCCGCCGGGGTACGGCAGCCCGAGCAGCCGGCCGACCTTGTCGAACGCCTCCCCCGCGGCGTCGTCGAGCGTGGAGCCGAGCTCGGTGACGTTGACGGTGTCGTCCAGGAGCAGCAGCGAGGAGTGACCGCCCGAGACCACGAGCGCCATGACGCGGGACGGGAACGGCCCGTCGACCAGCTCGTCGACCACGGCGTGGCCGATGACGTGGTTCACCCCGTAGAGCGGCTTGTCGAGCGCGACCGCGAGCGCCTTGGCGGCGGACGCCCCGACGGTCAGCGGCCCGACGAGCCCCGGGCCGGCCGTCACCGAGATCGCGTCGACGTCGGCGAGCGTGACACCGGCGGTGGCCAGGGCCCGCTCGATGGTGGGCACCATGGCCTCGAGGTGGGCTCGTGAGGCGATCTCCGGGATGATCCCGCCGAACCGCGCGTGCTCGTCCACCGACGAGGCGACGGCGTCCACGAGGAGCTCGTAGCCGCGCACCAGGGCGACGCCGGTCTCGTCGCAGGAGGTCTCGATGCCGAGCACGAGGGGGTCGACGGTCATGGGGCCCCAGGATAGGTGCGGTGCGCGACTGTGACCGACGTCACCGCGCGACAGGACCGCTCATGGGATCACTTCACGGTCGTTGACTGTTCAATGATGCTGTGACGATCGACCTCTCCGCCCTGCCCACCGACACCCGCATCGACGACGCCACCGCGGATCTGCTGTTCCGCGAGGCGCGCTCGGTCCGCACGTTCGCCCCCGGCGACGTGGCCGACGAGCAGCTCGAGGCGGCCTACGACCTCGCCAAGCTCGGACCGACGCAGGTCAACTTCACTCCGCTGCGCCTGCTCGTCGTGCGCACGCCGGAGGCGCGGGAGCGCCTCGCCCACCACATGAGCGAAGGCAACGTGGAGCGCGTGCTCGGCGCGCCCGTCTCCCTGGTGCTCGCCGCCGACACCCGCTTCCACCAGCACATCCCTACGCTCGCTCCGCACATGACCGCGATGGTCGACATGCTCGAGCACGACGACGAGCGGCGCACGTCCTTCGCCGGCAACAACGCGTGGCTGCAGGCCGGGTACCTCATCGTGGCGCTGCGCGCCGTCGGCCTCGCCGCCGGCCCGATGGCCATCGCCGATCCCGTGGGCCTCGACGAGGAGCTCCTGGCCGGCACCGGGTGGTCGTCGTTCCTCGTCGTGAACGTGGCGCAGGCCGAGGGCTCCCGCACGCCGTTCCCGCGCGCGGCGCGGCTCGGGTGGGAGCAGGCGGCGCGGATCGTCTGACCCGTCAGGGCCGGTCGCCGGTCGCGACCGGCCGCGCAGGGTCGTTCGACCACGCCGACCACGAGCCGGGGAACAGCGCCGCCTCGGTGCCGACCACCGCCAGCGCGGCCACCTCGTGCGCCGCCGTGACGCCGGAGCCGCAGTACACGGCGACCGGCCGGCCGGCCGCCAGCGACGCGAACCGCGCGCGCAGCGCGTCGTCGGGCAGGAACCGCCCGTCCTCGGTGAGGTTGTCCCAGGTCGACGCGCTCACGGCGCCCGGGATGTGCCCGGCACGCGGGTCGACCGGTTCGACGAGGCCCGCATAGCGTTCCGCAGCCCGCGCGTCGAGCAGCGCGCCCGTGCCGGGCCAGACCGCGGCCCCGTCGGCCGTCACCGTCGGCATCGACCCGGCCCGCACGACGAGGTCACCGGGCTCGGCGACGACGTCGCCCGCCTCCAGCGACCGGCCGGCCGCGGTCCACGCGGGCAGTCCACCGTCCAGCAGCCGCACCGCCGCCACGCCCGCCCAGCGCAGCAGCCACCAGGCCCGCGCCGCCGACGTGCCGGCGACGTCGTCGTACACGACCACCGACGAGCCCTCCCGCACCCCCCAGCGCCGCGCCGCGGCCTCGAGCTCGGCGACCGCGGGCAGCGGGTGCCGCCCCGCCGCGGGCGACGGCGGCGCCGCGAGCTCGGCCTCCAGGTCCACGAAGACCGCACCCGGCAGGTGCCCGGCGAGGTAGCGCTCGCGTGCCTGCGGTCCGGTGCGGCCGAGCGCCCACCGGACGTCGAGCAGCACGGGTGGTTCGTCGTCCGCGAGCGCGGCGGCCAGCTCGTCGGCGGTCACCAGCACGTCGCGCCTCATGCGTCCTCCAGCGGCAGCCTCATGGTGTAGGCGTCGATGTTCCCCGGCTGGTAGTAGGCACGCCGGCGGCCGAGC
Organism: Actinomycetes bacterium; assembly: GCA_021793115.1. Next base: position 47,558 of record JAJYTJ010000003.1, read on the forward strand.
ATGACGAAGCCGAGCGACTCGTACAGGTGGATCGCCGGCGCGTTGTCGACGCGCACCTCGAGCAGCACCTGGCCCGCACCGACCTCGCGCGCGTGCCCGACGAGCGCGGTGAGCAGCCGGCGGCCCAGGCCGTGCCCCTGGTGGGCGGCGTCGACGGCGACCGTCATCACCTGGGCGTCGTAGCCGTCGAACCAGATCCCGGCGTAGCCGACGAGCGCGCCGTCCGCGGCCCGCTCGGCGCCGAGGTACCAACGGCCGTCCGCCTGCAGCTCCTCGGCGAACGACGCGCGGGACCACGCGGCCGCGTCGAACAGCTGCCGCTCCAGCCGGTCGAGCTGGTCCAGGTCGGCGGCGCCCAGCGGGCGCACGACGACGTCCACCCCCGGCACCGTCACGCCCGCACCCCCACGTCCGGGCCGCCGGCCACGGGCCGCCCCGAGCGCGCGGCGACGGGCGACGGCCCGCGCGACGCGGGAGTCACGTGAGGACCCGCTTCGCCGCCGCGGGCGGCTCGGCGTCGGGACGGCGCAGATAGAGCGGCTCCGTCGGGAGCGTCTCGCCGGCCGCCGCCCGCACCAGCGCGAGCCGGGCGAGCTCGGCGGGGTCCGGGTCGAGGACCGTCGGCTCGGCGGCCAGCCCGAGCGCTGCCGCGTACGTCCGGGCGCCCCGGCCCACGACGAGCGCGCCGTCCAGCCGGCCGGACCCACGCAGGTCGGCCGGCGTGGCGATGTCCGGGCCCTCGGCCGGTGCGATGCCGTCCGGCGTCACCGTGAAGGACGCCCAGTAGACCTCGCGACGGCGGGCGTCCCCGACCGCCACCACACGGGTCCCGGGCGCGGCACCACGCCCGGCGCGAGCGGCCAACGCGTCCAGCGACGGCACGCCCCACACCGGCACGCCGAGCGCCAGGCCGAGCGCACGGGCCGTGACGAGGCCGACGCGCAGCCCGGTGAACGGCGCCGGACCGGTGCCGGCGACCACGGCGGTGAGCTCACGCCGGTCGACGCCCGCCTGCGCCAGCGCCGTGCTGAGCATGGGGGCGAGCAGCTCGGCATGGCGACGCGGCTCGTCGGACGAAGCGGCGGCGAGCACGTCGCCGGCATCGGAGAGCACCGCGACGGCCACCGCCGACGACGTGTCCAGGGCGAGGATCGGCACGGCCTCAGCCTGCCACGGGCTGCACGACGCCGACGCCGGGCAGCGCGACACCGACCCAGCGGGGACCGACGGCGACGACCTCGAGGACGCGCTCACCGGCGTCGGCCGGCTCGTCGCCGGTCGGGTCGACCGCACCGTGCGGGCGGTGCAGCGTCAGCTCGAGCCGGTCCTCGGACAGCGGCTCGACCCATCCGCCGCCCCACTCGACCACGGTGACCGCCTCGTCCATCTCGGACTCCAGGTCCAGCGCGGCGACCTCGTCGAACGAGCGCAGCCGGTAGGCGTCCACGTGCACCAGCCACGGCCCGCGCGTGCCGTCCGCGCGCGGCAGCGGCGGGTGCTCGCGGGCGATGATGAACGTCGGCGAGGCGACCTGGCCGCGCACGTGCAGGCCGGTGCCGATGCCCTGGGTCAGCGTCGTCTTGCCGGCGCCCAGGTCCCCGGTGAGGACGACGAGGTCGCCGGCCCGCAGCAGCGGTGCGAGGGCCTCGCCCCAGGCGCGGGTCGACTCGGCGGTCGGCAGGGTGAGGGTGGTGCTCATGACGTGACCTCCGTGAGGCGCCGGGCGCCGGGCCCGGCGGGACAGGTGGGGCTCATCCGTTGACGTACTCCCTCGGGACCCGGACGCCCAACCGGGTGGTGATCTCGTAGGAGATGGTGCCGGCGGCGTCCGCCCAGTCCTGAGCGGTCGGTTCGCCGTCGCCGCCGGGGCCGAACAGCGTGACGACCCCTCCGGCGCGCTCCTCGGCCCCCGGACCGAGGTCGAGGACGAACTGGTCCATGCAGACGCGGCCCGCGACACCGAGCCGACGCCCGCCCACCTGGACGGGGCCGCCCAGCCGCGCGCGCGTGCCGGACGCGTGGCGCGGCACGCCGTCGGCGTAGCCGAGCGGCACCACGCCGAGGCGCGTGGCCCGGTCGGTGACGTACTGGTGGGCGTAGGAGACGCCCTGCCCGGCCCCGACGTCCTTGACCGTCGCGAGCTGCGCCTCCAGCGTCATCGCCGGGGTCAGCCCGAAGGCGTCCGGGCCGCCCAGCTGCGGCACCGGCGACAGGCCGTACACGGCGAGCCCTGGCCGGACGAGGTCGTAGTGGACCGCCGGGCGGGTCAGCGTCGCCGCAGAGTTGGCGATGTGCCGCACCTCGAGGCGGGCGCCGGCGGCCTCGACCGCCCGGATCGCGGCGTCGAAGACGTCCTCCTGCGCCCGGACGGTCGGGTGGTCGGGCTCGTCGGCGAACGCGAAGTGCGACCAGACGCCGACGAGCTCGACCGCGCCCTCGGCCTGCGCCCGCAGCAGGGGCACGACGACCTCGTCGAGCGCGTCCGGCAGCACGCCGTTGCGGCCGAGGCCGGTGTCGACCTTGAGGTGGACGCGGGCGGTCCTCCCGGCGGCGCGGGCCGCCGCGACGACGGCGTCGACGGCCCACGGCGCGGCGACGGACACGTCGACGTCGGCCTCGACCGCCTCGCGCAGGGGCGCCCCCGGCGCGTACAGCCACGCGAGGACGCGCGGCCCGACGATCCCCGCGGCGCGCAGCGCCAGGGCTTCCGAGACCTGCGCGGTGCCGAGCCACGTCGCCCCGCCCTCGACCGCGGCGCGGGCCACCGGGACCAGCCCGTGCCCGTAGGCGTCCGCCTTGACGACCGCCATCACCTGCGCGCTCGCCGCGTGCCCGGCGAGCGCGGCGACGTTCCCGCGGATCGCGGCGAGGTCGACGACGGCACGGGCGGGGTAGACGCTCACGCGGGCCATCCTCCCACCGCGGCCTCGCGGACCCCGGGCGGGGTCACCACCGGCGGCGCCGCGTCCGGCGGCCTACCGGCGCAGGAGCGCGGCGATCGTGGCGGGCAGCGCGTCCGCGACGGCGGACGCGGAGACCGGGCCGCCGGGGTTGGCGGCGTGGGCGGCGCGGCCGTGCACGCTCGCCGCCGCCGCGGCCAGCCGGGCGGCGAGGGACGGGTCCGCGAGCACGTCCGACGAGCGGCCCGCGAGCAGCGCCCCGAGCAGGCCCGCCAGCACGTCGCCCGCGCCGGCCGTCGCCAGCCACGCGGGCGCCTCGGCCTGCGTGACGACGCCGCCCGGCCCGACGACGACCGTCACCGCACCCTTGAGCAGCACCGTCGCGCCGGTCAGCTGGTGGGCGCGGCGGGCGGCGGCCCGCGGCGCGGCGACGACCTCGTCGCGCGTCGTCGTCACGCCGCGCGCCGCGAGCAGCCGGACGAGCTCACCGGCGTGGGGTGTCAGCACCACGTGCGGCCCGACCCGTTCCGGGAGCACCGGAAGCGCCCCGGCGTCGACGACGGCGGGCAGGCCGGAGCGCAGGGCGGTGGCGATCCGCGCCGCCTGGGCCTCGTCGTGCGCGTCGACCCCGGGGCCGAGCACCCAGGCCTGGACCTGGCCCTCGCCGGCCACCACCTCGGGATGCGCCGCGACGACGGCCGGCCCCACGTCGCCGAGGTACCGGACCATGCCGACGCCGGCCCGCACCGCGGCCCCGGTGACGAGCACCGCCGCCCCGGGGTAGGCGCGGGTGCCGGCGACGACGCCGAGGACGCCCCGGCTGTACTTGTGGTCGTCCGCGGCGGGAACCGGCCACACCGCGGCGATGTCCGCGGCGTCGAGCCGCGCGACGGCGGCGGCGGCGGACGGCAGCGACAGCCCGACGTCCACCACCTCGACGCGCCCGGCGAGCCCCGCGGCGGGCGGCAGCAGGAGCCCCGGCTTGGCGCCGCCGAACGTGACGACGAGGTCGGCCGCCAGCACGTCGCCCGGTACCGTGCCGTCGTCGACCCCGATCCCCGACGGCACGTCGACGGCCACGACGAAGGGCCGCGGCCGCACGCCCGCGAGCGCCGCCACCAGGGCGCCCGCTGCTCCCCGCAGACCGCCGCGGGCGCCGATCCCCAGCAGCCCGTCGAGCACCACGTCGGCCGCCGCCGCGACGCGCGCCGCGTCGGCCACGCCGATCTCGGCCGGGCCCACGGAGCCGGTCGCATCGGGTCCCGCGGCGGTGCGCACCAGCAGCGTGCGGCCGCCCGCCCGCCGCAGCGCGGCCAGGCCCTCGTCGTGCACCCGCTCGGCGGCCAGCAGCGCGGTGACGGCCGCGCCCCGGCCGGCCAGGTACGCGCCCGCGACCAGGGTGTCGCCGCCGTTGTTGCCCGGCCCGACGAGGAGCACGACGCGCGCCCCGCCGACGCGGCCGCGCGCATGTCGCAGCTCGCGGGCGACGATCACGGACAGCGCGAACGCGGCCCGGTCCATGAGAGGGACGCCGGCGGCCAGCAGCGGTTCCTCGGCCGCGCGCACCGCGGCCGCGTCCCAGGTGAGCAGCACGTGCGCCATCCTTGCGCCCGGCTCGGTACGGTGCGAGCCATGCGCTTCGGAATGTTCGTCCCCCAGGGCTGGCGTCAGGACCTCACCGGCATCGAGCCCCGCGACCACTGGCGGGTCATGCGCGACCTCGTGCAGCACGCCGACGGCGGCGACTGGGAGTCGGTCTGGGTGTACGACCACTTCCACTCCGTGCCCGAGCCCAACGGCGAGGCCGTCCACGAGGCGTGGAGCCTCATGAACGCCTTCGGCGCGGTGACCCAGCGCGTCCGGCTGGGCCAGATGTGCACCTGCATGGCCTACCGGAACCCGGTCTACCTCGCGAAGGTCGCGACCACGGCCGACGTCGTGTCCGGTGGCCGCATCGAGATGGGGATCGGCGCAGGCTGGTACGAGCACGAGTGGCGCGCCTACGGGTACGGCTTCCCGCGGGCCGGCGAGCGGCTCGGCATGCTCGACGAGGGTGTGCAGATCTTCCGGCAGATGTGGACCACCGGCAGCGCGACGCTGCACGGGACGTACTACGACGTCGACGGCGCGATGCTCTCGCCGCTGCCGCTGCAGGCCGGCGGCATCCCGATCTGGATCGCCGGGTCCGGCGAGAAGGTCACGCTGCGGATCGCCGCGAAGTACGCCGACTACACGAACTTCGCCGGCGAGCCCGAGGCGTTCGCGGCCAAGTCGGCCATCCTCGAGGGTCACTGCCGCGACGTCGGCCGGGACGCGGACGAGATCACCCGGTCCGCCAACTTCAACGTCGTCATCGCCGAGACCCAGGCGGAGATCCCCGCGCTGCTCGACCGCTACGAGGAGCACTACGCGCGCACGGTGCCCGCATCGGCTGCCGGCGTTCGCGAGGACCTGCGCACCGGCCCCCTCGTCGGGACGCCCGAGCAGATCGTCGAGAAGCTGCAGGCGTTCGCCGCGATCGGTCTCGGCTACACCATCTGCTACTTCCCGCTGGTGGCCTACGACCGCTCCGGGCTGGAGCTCTTCGAGCGCGAGGTGCTCCCGGCGCTGTCCGCCTGAGGCGCCTCCACCACCGGCTCGGCATCTCCGCACCGGCTCGGCATCTCCACCTGCCGAGCCCGTGCGGAAGTACCGAGCCGGCGTCCGTTGTCGGAGCAAGGGCGCGACGCGCGGGGCTGGTGACGGGGCCGCAGATGCGGCATGATGAGTTTGGAAGGATTCCGAACAAATCAAGGGGTCACCGATGTCCCGCGCGCTGCCCTCCTCCTCCACCGTGCGATCCGTCGTCGTCCTTGCGGCCGGTCACGACGAGCCGTCCCGACACCTGCTGTCGCGGCCCCTGGGCGACGCGACCGTGGCTCAGCTGGCCCTGGCGACGGTCCGGGCGATCGTCCCGCCGGCGCGCATCGCCGTGGTCGTCGCCCCGGGCGACGACGAGCTGCGCACGCTC
>JAJYTJ010000118.1 GCA_021793115.1 Actinomycetes bacterium
GCGCACGAACACTAGGCCGTTGGTCGCGCCGACGGACGCGAGCCCGTCGAGCCCGACGAGACGCCCGACGACGGCGGCGTCGGTGAACTGGTACAGCTGCTGGAACACGTTGCCGACGAGCAGCGGCAACGTGAACAGGACGATGAGGCGGGTCGGCGGTCCGGCGGTGAGGCTTCTGGTCATCGGGTAGGGCGCGGCGTTTCGACGAGGGTGGCGGGCCGACCGCGGTGGTGCGCCGTGGCGCGCCCCCGTGGCGGGCGTCTCGGGCACGAGGCTAACCCCGCGCGAGGGGCGTCGTCGAATCGTTTCGAGAAACTGTCTTCGCAGGTCAAAGGCGCCTGAACGAAGGGTCAATGCGGGCCCTTCGCGGCTCAATGTGAGCGCCAACGCCGCACCCGGCGGTCGTCGTCCGACCGGGAGTGGTCAAGGGTGACCGGCGGCGCCCGGGCCGGGCGCGTCAGTCGGCAGAGGCGCCCGGCGCGCGCAGGCCGGCGGCGATGAGGTCCATGACCGACTGGTCGGCCAGGGTCGTCGCGTCGCCCACCGTGCGGTGCTCGGCGACGTCGCGCAGCAGGCGCCGCATGATCTTCCCCGACCGCGTCTTGGGCAGCTCGGGGACCACGAGCACCCGGCGCGGCTTGGCGATGGGCCCGATCTGCGTCGCCACGTGACCGCGCAGCTCCGCCTCGACCTCCGCGGGCGTCTTCGTCTGCCCCTCCGAGTCGCCGCGCAGGATGACGAACGCGACGACCGCCTGGCCGGTGGTCTCGTCGGCCGCTCCCACCACGGCCGCCTCGGCCACCCACGGGTGGGAGACGAGCGCGGACTCGATCTCGGTGGTGGACAGGCGGTGCCCGGAGACGTTCATCACGTCGTCCACGCGCCCGAGCAGCCAGATGTCGCCGTCGTCGTCCTTCTTGGCGCCGTCCCCGGCGAAGTACAGGCCCCGGAACCGTGACCAGTACGTGTCCACGTACCGGTCCGGGTCGCCCCAGATGCCGCGCAGCATGGAGGGCCACGGCTCGGTGATGACGAGGTACCCGCCCGAGCCGTTCGGCACCGAGCGGCCGTCGTCGTCGACCACCTCGGCGGCGACGCCGGGCAGCGGGGTCTGCGCCGAGCCGGGCTTGGCCTCGGTGACGCCAGGCAGCGGGCTGATCATGATCGCGCCGGTCTCGGTCTGCCACCAGGTGTCCACCACGGGCGTCCGGTCCCCGCCGATGACGCGCCGGTACCAGGTCCACGCCTCGGGGTTGATGGGCTCGCCCACCGAGCCGAGCACGCGCAGCGACGAGAGGTCGCGGGCCGCGGGGATGTCGTCGCCCCACTTCATGCATGTACGGATCGCCGTGGGCGCGGTGTACAGGATGGATACCCGGTACTTGGCCACGATGTCCCACCAGCGGCCGCGGTCCGGCGTGTCGGGCGTGCCCTCGTAGATCACCTGGGTGGCGCCGTTGACCAGCGGGCCGTAGACGACGTACGAGTGGCCGGTGACCCACCCGATGTCCGCGGTGCACCAGTAGACGTCCGTCTCGGCCTTGAGGTCGAAGACGTTGAGGTGCGTGTACGCGCACTGCGTGAGGTAGCCGCCGGTGGTGTGGAAGATGCCCTTCGGCTTCCCGGTGGTGCCGGACGTGTAGAGGATGAACAGCGGGTGCTCGGCCGGCACGGACACCGGGGTGTGCCGGTCGGACGCGGCCGGCACCGCGTCGTGCCACCACACGTCCCGGCCGTCGGTCCACTCCACCGGCTGGCCCGTGCGGCGCACCACGAGCACGTGCTCGACGCTCGGGGCGCCCTTGGCCAGGGCCTCGTCGACGGCCGGCTTGAGCGCCGCCGGGTTGCCGCGCCGGTAGCCGCCGTCCGCGGTGACGACGACCTTGGCCTGCGCGTCGAGGATGCGGCTGTGCAGCGCCTCGGCGGAGAAGCCGCCGAAGACGACGGAGTGTGGTGCGCCGATCCGCGCGCACGCGAGCATCGCGATGACGGCCTCGGGGATGAGCGGCATGTAGAGCGCGACGCGGTCGCCGGTGCCCACGCCGAGCGCCTGCAGCGCGTTGGCCGCCCGCGACACCTCCCGCTGGAGCTCGGCGTACGTGATGGTGCGCGAGTCGCCCGGCTCGCCCTCGAAGTAGAACGCGACGCGGTCGCCGTGGCCGGCCCGCACGTGGCGGTCGACCGCGTTGTCGCACGCGTTGAGGGTGCCGTCGGCGAACCACGTCGCGAAGGGGGCGCCGGACCAGTCCAGGGTCTGCGTGAAGGGCGTGTCCCAGGCGACGAGCTCGCGGGCCTGGTCGGCCCAGAACCCCACGCGGTCGGCGGCCGCCCACGCGTAGAGGTCGTGCTGGGCGTTGGCCTGGGCGGCGAACTCGGGCGCGGGCGGGAAGCGACGCTCCTCGCTGAGGAGGTTCTCCAGCGCGCTCGGCTCGGCGGCGGGGTCGGTCACGGCATCCTCCGGCAACGACGATGGTGCAGGTGTCTGTCCCTGGGACTTTAGACCCACAGGGCGATCGTCGTCCGCCGGGCGAGGCCTGCCGGTCAGGCCGTGCGGTGACGCTCCCGGAACGCGCCCAGGCGGATGCCGTGACGGCGCGCCACCGCGGAGACGATGCCGGCGCCCAGCAGCAGCACGCCGGCGACGACGAGCGTGCCGGACGTCGCCACGACGACGGTCTGCTCGACCGTGGGTCGCCAGCCGTCCGAGCTCAGCACGTCGAGCACGCCAGAGCGGGCCAGCCCCGGCGCGTAGAGCGCGAACGCGCCGCCCAGGGTGAGGATCGCACCGCCGACGAGCCCGACGGTGGGCGTCCACAGCGACAGCAGTGCGGCGGCGAGCAGCAGCAGCGCGCCGAGGGTCACGAGGACGATCCCGAGGACGTCGACCGCGGCGACCCAGCCGGACGCCTCGACGACGAGGATCCGCGAGACCCCGAGGGCGGTGACCAGCACGGCGACGATCGGGAGCACGATCCCGACGAGCACGCCGAGCACGTGGGTCCCCACCGTGATGGTGCGCGGCGCGTTGGGGTCGGGGAACAGGTCGGAGGGTTCGCCGGTCGCCGGGGTGAGGTCGACGGCGCCGCCGGGAGGGGCCGAGGAGGCCGGGGCGCCGGGAGTGCCCGTGCCCGGCCGCAGGCCGGTGGCGCCCGTCGCACCCGTGGCGCCCGTGGCACCGCCGGCCGTCGCTGCGGATCCGGCGCCCGCGGCCGTTCCCGGCACCCCGGGGCGGCCTCCGGTGTCCAGCCCCGGCGCCGCCTGGCTGGCGGGAGTCCGCTCGGGGATGCCCGGCACGGGCCGGGCCGGCTGCGGCGTCGCAGGGTCGGGCGGCACCGGTGTGGGCCGCAGGACGGCGTGGCGTGCGTTGGCCTCGAGGTCGGCCGGCGCGGGAGTCGAGACCGGTCGCATCGGCGCGGTCGGCATGCCGCCGGACGTCGTCGCGGCCGCGGCCGCCGCGGGCTTCGGCTCGGGGGCCGGGCGCGCGGGCGCAGCCGAGGCGGCCGGCGTCGCGCCGGTGCTCGCGGGTGCGGCGACCGTCTCGGGCGGCGTTGCCGGCGGCGTGGGAGCTGCCACGGCGGGCCGTTCGTCGGACACCCGCACCGGCCCCGATCCGCCGGCCGGGCCGTCGTCGGGGCTCGTGGTGCCCTCGGCAGGGGCCGCGCCGGCGGCCTCGTCGTGCGTGGCCTGCTCGTCGGGGGCGTGCTGCTCGTCGGAGGTGCTCATCGCGGTCTCCTCGCCTCGCGTCGCGCCGGGGGGCGCGTGACGGAGTTCACGCTATTGGCTGAGCAGGGCCTGTGCCTCGTCCAGGGGCCGTGTCGCGCCGGCGGTCACGCCCGCGAGCGGGGCGGCAGCCTCGCCTCCGGCCGCCTCCGCCGGCCGCTGCGCCGGCGTCCCGGCCTCGTCGTGCCGCGCCGCCCGGCCGTGGCCGAGCGACCCGTACGCGTACGGCGCCCCCACGAGCGCGGCGCCGCCGACGAGGTTGCCGAGGCCGACGAAGAGCATGTTGCGGGCGAACTCGGCGACGGTCGCGTGCGGCAGCCCCATGAGCAGGCCGAGGGAGAACGTCGTCATGTTGGCGACCACGTGCTCGAAGCCGGACGTGATGAACACCATGACGCACGCGAACACCACGGCGATCCGCGCGCCCTCGGACTCGAGCCGCCCCGCGCTCCAGATGGCCAGGCACACGAGGAGGTTGCAGAGGATGCCGCGGACGAACAGCTGGCCGTCGCTCGAGGCGGCCTTGTGCTCGATCATCCCGGCGAGCGTGTCGCCGGCGGCGGTCCCGGGGGCCAGCACGCCGGAGGCGTGGACGAGCGCGGCGAACGCCATCGAGCCGAGCAGGTTGCCGGTGAGCACCGCGAGCAGCACGAGCAGCGCCCGGCCGGGGGCGACGGACCGGCGCCACACGCCCTGGGTGAGGATCATCATCGCGGAGGTGGCGAGCTCGGCCCCGGCCACGACGACGATGGTGAGCGCGACGCCGAAGACGAGTCCCTGCACGAGCGGCGTCCACGGAGAGCCGGCCTGCTTCAGCGGGCCCCCGGCGGTCACCATGATGAGCACGCCGATGCCGATGTAGGCGCCCGCGAGCATGGTGCGCACGAGGAAGAGCCCGGGGGCTCGCAGCAGGTCGGACTTGTGGGCGGCGGCGTCGGCCTGGAGGTCGACGCCCTGCTCGATGCTCAGCACGCGGACCAGCGTCGGGGATCGTCCGACGAATTCATAGGACGAATGACCCGGCGCCCGGCCCTGACCGGGGCTGGGTCCTGACCGCGGGCCCGGGCTGCTCACCCCGTGCCGGGCCTCCGGGTCAGCGCCAGTGCGCCTGCCGCGCCGCGTTCGCCACCGCGGCTGCCACCACCGACGTGACGTCCGGGTGGAAGACGCTCGGCACCACATACGCCGGGTTGAGCTCGTCGTCGCGCACCGTGGACGCCAGCGCGTAGGCGGCCGCGAGCAGCATCTCGTCGTTCACCGTGCGGGACTGCGCGTCGAGCAGGCCGCGGAACACGCCGGGGAACGCGAGCACGTTGTTGATCTGGTTGGCCCAGTCCGAGCGGCCGGTGCCGACCACGGTCGCGTACCGCGCCGCCTCGTCGGGGTCCACCTCGGGGCGCGGGTTGGCCAGCGCGAAGACGATGGCGTCGGCGGCCATGGTCGCCACGTCGTCGCCCGTGATGACGTCCGGCGCCGAGACGCCGATGAAGACGTCCGCGCCCGCCAGGGCCGCGGCCACCGGGCCGGACAGGCCGCGCGCGTCGGTGTGCTCGGCGGTCCACCGCAGCGACTCCGGCAGGCATGGCCGGTCGGGCCGCACGATGCCGTCCACGTCGGCCACGACGACGTCCCGCGCGCCGGCGGCCAGGAGCAGCCGCAGCACGGCCGTGCCCGCGGCGCCCGCGCCGGACATGACGATGCGCACGGCGCCGATGTCCTTGCCCACCACCTTGAGCGCGTTGGTCAGCGCCGCGACGACGACGATCGCCGTGCCGTGCTGGTCGTCGTGGAACACCGGGATGTCGAGGCGCTCGCGCAGTCGGCGCTCCACCTCGAAGCAGCGCGGTGCCGAGATGTCCTCGAGGTTGATGCCCGCGAACACGGGGGCGATCGCGCACACGGTCTCGACGATGGTGTCGACGTCGGTGGTGTCCAGCGCGATGGGGAACGCGTCGATGCCCGCGAAGCGCTTGAAGAGCACGGCCTTGCCCTCCATGACCGGCAGCGCCGCGAGCGGCCCGATGTCGCCCAGGCCGAGCACCGCGGTGCCGTCGGTGACCACCGCGATCGTGTTGCGCTTGATCGTGAGGCGGCGCGCGTCCTCGGGCCGGGCCGCGATGGCCTCGCACACCCGCGCCACGCCGGGTGTGTAGACCATCGAGAGGTCGTCGCGGTTGCGCAACGGCACCTTGGCCTCGATCGAGAGCTTGCCGCCGAGGTGGGCCAGGAACGTCCGGTCGCTCACGCGGTCGACGACGACGCCGGGCAGCACCTGCATCGCGGCGACGATGGCCGCGGCGTGCTCCTCGCCGCGCGTGTCGCACGTGACGTCGACCGTCATCTGCTCGCGGCCCGACGACTGCACGTCGAGCGCCGTGACGATGCCGCCGGCCACCTCGATCGCCGTCGTCAGCTCGCTCACGGCGGTGGGGCGGGCGCGCACCCGCAGGCGCGCGGTGATGGACGACGAGACACTCGGCGCCGAGACCATGGCGCCATTGTGTGCACGCCGGAGCGGTGGGAGCTGTCAGTGCTTCCTGGCGCGGCGCGCGCCGCGGGGCCCGCCGAAGACCAGCGAGATGCCCGGGACGAACCCGACGTCGGGGTTGGCCCCGCGGCGCACGCTCCCAGCCGCAGTGCCAGGCGGACGACGAGGGCGACCAGGGGATCGGCACTCGCCGCCCGGCCCGTCGGGGCGGCTGGCTCCGGCCCGCGGTGGCTCCGGCCCGGGGTGGCTCCGGCCCGGGGTGGGGCTGGCCCGGGGTGGGGCTGGCCCGGGGTGGCGCTGGCCCGGACGCCGACGACGGCGCCCCGTGCGGGGACGCCGTCGTCGCCCTGCGGCCCGAGGGGGATCAAGCGTGCGCCGTGTGTGTCGCAACGGGACCAGCCCGGTCGACCTGCCCCTAGGGGGGCCATCCTGCGCGTGGGTTCCCTCGGCCCTTCAGTTGTGACTCCGTGATAACCCCTGGCGGCGCACTTGCCCACCCCTGGTGACATCGGTGCACGTGGTGGCTCGGCGCCGACCGGATGCTGGGACGTGCCGCCGCGATGTGGACGCCGGGCCGCGCGGGGTCAGGCCCTTCGGGCGCCGTGCCGCACGCGGCCCAGCCGCCAGCCCGCCGCCACCGCGAGCACCACGAGCCCGACGACCCCGGCCGCGGCGACGCGCGAGCGCCGGGTGGCGAACGGCCGCAGGCTCACCGGGCGTTCGAAGCGGAGGGCGCCCCAGCCCCGCTCGTCGGCCAGCCGGCGCAGCGCCGCGTTCGGGTTGACGACGAACGCGTGGCCGACTGCCTCGAGCATGGGCGTGTCGGTGATCGAGTCGGAGTACGCGTAGCACTCCGCCAGGTCGTACTCCCGGGCGGCGGCCAGCTCCGCGATGGCGTCGGCCTTCTCCTGGCCGTAGACGTAGCGGTCGATGCGCCCGGTGTAGCGCCCCTCCGCCACCTGCATGCGCGAGGCGATGACGTCGTCCGCGCCCACGAGCTCGGCGATGGGCCGCACCAGCTCGGCGCCCGAGGCGGAGACGACGACGACGGCGCGCCCCGCGGCGTGGTGCTGCCCGATGAGCGTCACGGCCTCGGCGTAGACGGTCGGGTCGATGGACTCGTGCAGGGTCTGCCGGATGATCGCCTCGACCTGCGCGGTGTCCCACCCGGTGACCATGCGGGACAGCTGCGCGCGCAGCCGCTCGGTCTGGGCCTCGTCGGCCCCGCCCATGAGGAAGACGAGCTGCGCGTAGGCGGCCCGCAGCATCGCGCGCCGCGTCAGTAGGCCCTCGGCGAGGAAGGGGCGGCTGAACGCGGTGGCCGACGAGGTGGCGATGATCGTCTTGTCCAGGTCGAAGAACGCCGCCGCACGCGGGCTGCCGTCCATCCGCCCTCCCCTGGCCGTGCCGAGCTCGCCGGTGACCTGCCGTCGCGCCGAGAGTAGCCGGGGGGTCCGACGCACGGGCCCGCTCCCGGTGCGCGCGTGGCGCCGGGCGCAGTAGCGTCGCGGTCGCGGGGGCGTCCGGCCCCGGGCGGGACGGGGTCGCATGGTCACGACGAACCGGCATGTCCGGCGCAGCGACGACGAGCGGGAGGCGGTCGAGCTCAACCCCGTCTTCCTCCGGCCGGGGGAGGCGACCTCGCTGCCCAAGCACCGGATGCCGGAGGGCGAGAGCCTTCCGGAGACGGCGTACCAGATCGTCCACGACGAGGCGATGCTCGACGGCAACGCGCGGCTGAATCTCGCCACGTTCGTCGGCACGTGGATGGACGACCACGCGGGCCGCCTGTACCTCGAGGCCGCCGACAAGAACATCGTCGACAAGGACGAGTACCCCCAGACCGCCGCCATCGAGACGCGGTGCTGGACGATGCTCGCGCACCTCTGGCACGCGCCCGACCCGGACCGCACCATCGGCACGTCGACGGTGGGCTCGTCGGAGGCGGCCATGCTCGGCGGCCTCGCGCTCAAGCGGCGCTGGCAGCACGCGCGCCGCGCCGCCGGCAAGCCCACCGACCGGCCGAACCTCGTCATGTCGAGCGCCGTGCAGGTGTGCTGGGAGAAGTTCTGCAACTACTGGGACGTCGAGCCGCGGTACGTGCCCATCAGCGCCGAGCACAAGGTGCTCGACGGGTCCGGGCTGGCGGCGTACGTCGACGAGAACACCATCGGCGTGGTGGCGATCATGGGCGTCACGTACACCGGGATGTACGAGCCGGTCGCGGCGATCGCCGCGGCGCTCGACGAGATCCAGGCCGCCACCGGGCTCGACGTGCCCATCCACGTCGACGGCGCGTCCGGCGCGATGGTCGCGCCGTTCCTGCAGCCCGAGCTGGCGTGGGACTTCCGCATCGCCCGCGTGGCGTCCATCAACACGTCGGGGCACAAGTACGGGCTCGTCTACCCCGGGGTCGGGTGGGTGGTGTGGCGCGACACCGCGGCGCTGCCCGAGGACCTCGTGTTCCACGTCAGCTACCTCGGCGGGGACATGCCGACGCTGGCGCTGAACTTCTCGCGCCCGGGGGCGCAGGTGCTGCTGCAGTACTACACGTTCCTGCGGCTCGGGCGGGAGGGGTTCCGGCGCGTGCAGGGCGCGGCGCGCGACGTGGCGACGTTCCTGTCCGGGCGCATCGCGGCGATGCCGGCCTTCGAGCTGTGGAACGACGGCTCGGACATCCCGGTGTTCGCGTGGCGGCTGCGCGACGGGCACACGGAGAACTGGACGCTCTACCACCTGTCCGACCGGCTGCGGATGCGCGGCTGGCTCGTGCCCGCCTACCCGATGCCCGCGGACCTCTCGGAGATCACGGTGCAGCGCGTCGTGGTGCGCAACGGCTTCAGCCACGACCTGGCCGACGCGTTCCTCGCCGACCTGCGCGCCGAGGTCGCCTACCTCGACGCGCTCACCGCCCCGCTGCCGAGCGTGGGGACGCGGCCGGCGTTCCACCACTGAGCCACCCACAGCCCGGGACGTCGGGCGCGCCGTCCGCGGTCCTGCCCTGAACCGTCGCACGCCGCGGCGCGGGGACGCCATCGTCGTCGCACGCCGGGGCCCGCGCACGGCCCGGGCACGGTGCCTGGGCCGGCGGGCGGGGCGGACGGGGGGCGTGGTGGCGCTGGGCGGGCGGAGCGTGGACGACCGCGCGGGGTGGCCTGCTGACGATCGCGTGGGACCTACGGACGACCGCACGGGGCGGGGTGCGCCGGGCCGCGCGGAGCGGGACGCCGACGAGCGTGCGGTCCAGGGTGCGGACGACCATCTGCGACGGGGTGCGGCCGACCGTGTGGGGAGTGGTGCGGCCGGCCGGTCGGCGGGCGCTCGGGGTGTGGTGGTCGGCGTCCTCGGCGCGCGCGGCGGCGTCGGCGCGTCGAGCCTCGCGGCGCTCGTCGCCGCCCGTGCCGCGCGGCGGACCGCCACCGCGCTCGTCGACCTGGACCCGTCGGGCGGCGGGCTGGACGTGCTCGTCGGGCTCGAGGAGGAGCCCGGCGCGCGGTGGCCGGACCTCGCGCACGCGCGCGGCGACGTGGACGGCCGCGACGTCGTGGCGCTGCTGCCGCGGTGGGGTCGGGTCGCGGTGCTCTCGTGCGACCGGTCCCGGCCGGGTGCGCTCGACAGGGCGACGGTGGCCGACGTGGTCGGGTCCCTGGCGCGCGCGTCGGGGTGCGTCGTGGTCGACCTCGCCCGAGCCGCCGCGGCGTCGGCTCACCCGCTCGTGGCCGGCTGCGACCTCGTCGCGCTCGTCGCCGCGCGTGACCTGCGGTCCGTGGCGGGTGCCCTCGCGCTGCGCGACTGCCTGCCCGCGGCGTCGGCAGGGCTCGTCGTGCGTGGACCGGCACCGGGTGGGCTCGGGGTCGCCGAGCTGGCCGGGGCGGTGGGTCTGCCGCTGCTCTGGGCGGGCCGGGCCGACCGCGGGCTGGCACGTGCTGCCGAGCAAGGGGTGCTGCCGTCGCACGGGCCGGCCGCGCGGGCCGCGGCGGCCGTGCTGGCGCGGGTGCTGTGAGCGACGCGGCCGTCGCGCCGGCGCTGGTCGCCGCGGTCCGTGCGCGGCTCGGGGACCGCGGGCGGGGGACCGGCACCACCGCCGGGCTCGACGACGACGTGCGGGATGCGGTGCTGGCCGCAGCGCGTGCGGCCGGGACGCTGCTCGGGCCGGCGGACCTGGAGCGCACGGTGCACGACGTGCGCGACGAGCTCGTCGGGGCTGGCCCCCTGCAGCGGTGGCTCGATGACCCAGCCGTGACCGACGTGCTCGTCAACGGGCCCGACGAGGTCTGGGTGGAGCGCGCCGGCGCGCTCGCCCGCACGGCCACCCGGTTCGGCTCGGCGGCCCAGGTGCGGGCGCTGGCCGTGCGCCTGGCGGCGGCCGGGGGTCAGCGGCTCGACGACGCCGCGCCCACCGTCGACGCGCGCCTGCCCGACGGGACGCGGCTGCACGCCGTGCTGCCACCGCTCGGCGGCCCGTGCACGCTGCTCAGCCTGCGGGTGGTGCGGCCGCGGCCGTTCGCGCTCGACGAGCTGGTGGCGTGCGGCTCGGTGGCGCCCGAGGCGGCGCCGGTGCTGCGCGCGATCGTCGCCGCGCGGGCGACCGTGCTGGTGAGTGGCGCGACCGGCTCGGGGAAGTCGACGCTGCTGGCCACCCTCCTGTCGCTGGTGCCGCACGACGAACGGATCGTCGTCATCGAGGAGAGCGGCGAGCTGCAGCCCGACCATCCCCACGTGGTGCGGCTGGTCACGCGGCGCGCGAACGTCGACGGCGCCGGGCGCGTGGACCTGCCGGAGCTGGTGCGCCAGGCGCTGCGGATGCGGCCGGACCGGATCGTCCTCGGCGAGTGCCGTGGCGCCGAGGTGCGCGACGTGCTGGCCGCCCTCAACACGGGCCACGAGGGTGGGTTCGCCACGGTGCACGCCAATGCGGCCGCCGACGTGCCGGCCCGGCTCGAGGCGCTGGGCTCGCTCGCGGGCCTCTCGCGTGACGCGCTCGCCGCGCAGGCCGCGTCGGCCGTCGACGCCGTGCTGCACCTGCGTCGGGTCGGTCCCGGGCGGGCGCTGCGCAGGCTGGAGGAGGTCGGTGTGGTGCGGCGGTCGCCGGGCGGCGCGCTCGAGGTGGTGACGGCGCTGCGCTGCCCGGCGGGCGGCCCGCTCGAGCGCGGACCGGGCTGGCCTTGCCTGGAGCGCCGGCTCGCCGGGTCGCCCGAGACCCCTCCCGGAGGGATGGCGGCCGGTGAGCGGGAGGACCGGGTGCCGGCACTGCCGGCCGCGGCGCCGCTCGACGCCCGCGAGGCGTGGACCGGCGGAGCGCCGCAGGCTCGCACAGGCGGGACCGCATGACCGCGAGCGCCGCGCTCGTCGGGGCCCTCGTCGGCCTAGCCGCCGCGGCCGTCGCGAGCCCCCGGCGTCCGGCCGCCGTGGCGGAGCGGGCGGGGCTGGCGGACCAGGCGGCGCGGGCGCACCCGGCGGCGCGGGCGGACCAGGCGGCGCGGGCGCACCCGGC
>JAJYTJ010000119.1 GCA_021793115.1 Actinomycetes bacterium
GCTCGCCTCGGCCGGCATCGTCACCGCGGTGCCCCGGCTGCTGTTCGGTGCCGCCACGCGCCGGCTGCCGCTGTCCGTCGTCGGGCTCATCCAGTACCTCACGCCCACGCTGCAGTTCCTCATCGGCGTCGCCGTGCAGCACGAGGCCATGTCGCCGGCGCGCTGGGCGGGCTTCGCACTCGTCTGGGCCGCGCTGGCCGTGCTCGTCGCCGACGGCCTGGGTCACCGGCGCGCCCAGGTGCTCGAGGCGCGGGCCGCGGCCGAGATCGCCGGCGCCTGACCTCCCAGGCCCGGACGCACGGACGCCGTCCGGCTGCGGGGGGTCAACCGGACGGCGTCCAGGGAGGGGCGGCAAGTACGGGAGCCGCCCGGATCAGGGGTGACGCTCAGTCACCGGCACCGGCACCGTCGCCGGACGTCGGGGCGACCGTCGGGGCGACCGTCGGGGCCGCCGTCGGCGCCGCCGTCGGTCCGTCGCCCGCCTGGTCACGCGTCTGCGTCTGGTCGCGGGTCTGGTCGCGGGTCTGGTCCTGCATCTGGTCGCCGCTCTGGTCACGCGTCTGTTCCCGCGTCATGGTGCGCTCGCGTGCCTCCTGCGCCACCTGCTGGCCCTCGACCTCGCCCGCACGCGCCTCCATGGCCACGTGCTGACCGAAGGCCGCCGCGGACGGCAGGTCGCTCGGCGAGGGGCGGTGGTCGGCGCCGGGGACCGCGGTCGCGGCGGGCGTCGGCGCCACGGCGGGCGCGGTGGCCTCCGTCATGACCCTGGTCGCATCCTCTGAGGGCGTCGTCGGCACGGCGGTGGGTGTCGCACTCACCGAGGAGCTCGGGACGGGCGCAGTGTTCGACGTGTCGGCCATGGCCGGCACCGCCGCCGCGACGCCGACGACGCCGGTGGCCACCACGAGTCCGAGGGCCGTCTTGCCGGCCGTGCCGAGACCGGCGAGCTTCGCCAGGACGGTTGCTGCGGTCGTTGTGCTCACGTGCTCTCTCCTTCATGCCGGACCGGGCGCGGGGCGCCGGTGCCTGTCGGTGGCTTGCGCCACCACTGGCGTCATCGCCCGGCAGGGCGGAAGGGGTACGGCCTGGCAGCCACGAGTTTCGGCGTGTCCGTCAGTCGTTGCTCTGGTCGCCCTCGGTGGACGACGAGCCGCTGCGGTCCCCGCTGGCCACGGGCGTGGGGGCCGGGGCGGCCACCGCGGCCGCGTCGCCGACCGTCGCCGCCGCGTCACCGTGGTCCTGCTGGTCACGCGTGGCGCGTGGCAGCGGGGAGGCGTGGTCGCCCGTCACGGACGTGTGGGGCTGGGCGGGCGTCTCGCCGCCCAGCGACGAGCCCGAGTCGCCACCCGTCGAGGAGCCCGAGCCACGCGTGCCGTCGACCGACCCCTCGGGGTGCGGGGTGGCGCCACCCTCCTGCGGTTCCGGCGTCCGGGTGGCCCCGTCGCCGGCGGGGTGCTCGTCGGCGCCGCCGCCGTCCGGCGTCCCCGACGGGTGGTCGTCCGGCTCGCCGACGCGATCGACCGGCCCCGACGTGCTCGGCGAGGGCACCGGGAGCGACCCGCCGGCCGACCCGGGGAACAGGTGACCCAGGTCCGTCAGCGCGGTGCGCACGGGCGCCTGCACGGCATGCGGGACCACGGGCAGCGTGGCCGTGCCGACGACGGCCGCCGCCGCGACCCCGGCGCCGAGCAGGATCTTGCCCGCCACGCCGAGCCCGGCCGCCCAGCGCAGCCCGCGCAGCACCCGCGAGCGGCTGCCCCCCGTGGCCGGCAGGGGGTCCAGCAGCACGGCGGCGGGCAGCCCGTCCCGCAGCACGGCCGCCAAAGCAGGGGACGGCGCCGGCGCGGGCTCCTCGGCCATGGCACGCAGCCGGCCGAGGACGGCGGCCAACGGCTCGTCGCCGGGCGCCGCGCGCCCCGCCACCAGGTCGTCGGCCTTCACGTCCTCGTCATCGCCGAAAACGGTCATAGGGGTACGGCCTCCCCTTCCACCTGGCGGCGCAGCGCGGCGAGCGCGCGCCGCTGCAGCGCCTTCGTCGCCCCCACGCTGCGGCCGGTGACCTCGGCCACCTGCTCCACGGTGAGGTCGGCGACGACGCGCAGCGCGAGCACCTCGCGCTGCTCCTCGGTGAGCCGGGCGAGCAGCGCGGTCACGTCCTGCGACCCCAGCGACTCCAGGGCGCCCTGCTCCGCGCTGGGGACGGTGCGCTCGTCCTCGGCCGGCTCGTAGGGCGTCACGGGCACGGTCCGGGCCATCCGGCGCCAGTGGTCCGTCACCCGGTGGTGCGCGATGGTGAACACCCACGAGCGGAAGCCGGCCTGGTCGCCGCTGAACCGTGCGAGCCCCGTGAACACCGAGAGGAACACCTCGCTCGTGACGTCCTCGACGTCGGAGACCCCCTGCGTGCGCACGTAGGCGGCCACGGGGCGCACCAGGTCGCCGTAGAGCTGGGCGAACGCGTCGCCGGCGCCGGCGCGGGCGCGCGCCAGGATCTCGTCGAACGCGTCGAGCACGGCACCAGCATGCCCGACCCCGCGCGTCCCGCGTCACCCGGGCCAGTCCGGCGCGGCGGCACGCGCCAGTTCTGCACGATCAGCCCACGCCGCCGTCACGGGCGGCCCGGCCGTCGGCGCTCTCAGGCCGTCCGGTCGACGAGCGCGTCCGCGAAGTCGACGAGCGACGAGCGCACCGGGCCGTCGGGCAGCGCGTCGAGCTCGGCCACGGCCTCCCGGGCACGGACCGAGGCCAGGTGCCGCGTCTGCGCCACCACGGGGTGCACGCGCAGCGCCGCGACCGCCTCCGCGAGAGCGGCGTCCGACGACAGGTCGCCGTCCAAGAGCGCGACGAGCGCACGGTCCTCGTCCGACGCGCCGGGCTGCGACGCCCGCTCGCGCAGCAGGAGCACCGGCATGGTGGGCACGCCCTCGCGCAGGTCGGTCCCGGGGGTCTTGCCCGTGAGCGCGCCGTCCGACGTGAGGTCGATGACGTCGTCGGCCAGCTGGAAGGCGACCCCGATCTTCTCCCCGAACGCCCCGACCGTCTCGACGACCTCGGGCGCGCAGCCCGAGAGCATCGCGCCGAACCGCGCCGACGTGGAGATGAGGGAGGCGGTCTTGTCCGCGAGTACCGACAGGTAGTGCGCCACCGGATCGTCGCCCGGCCGCAGCCCCACGGTCTCGTGGAGCTGCCCGGTGCACAGCCGGAGGAACGTCTCGGCCTGCAGCACCTGAACCTCGTAGCCCAGGTGGGCGGCGAGCTTGGACGCCTGTGCGAAGAGCAGGTCTCCGGCGAGGATCGCCACCGAGTTGCCCCACACCTCGTGGACCGCGGGGGCACCCCGGCGCACGGGCGCGTCGTCCATGACGTCGTCGTGGTAGAGCGACGCGATGTGCGTCAGCTCCACCACGGTCGCGGCGTCCACCACGTCCGCCGTCTGCGGCGCGGGCCCCAGCTCGGCCGTCAACAGGGTCAGCAGCGGGCGCAGCCGCTTGCCACCGGCGTCGACGAGGTGCCGGCTGGCCTGCTCGATGAGCCCGTCCGACGTCGCCACCGTGTCCCGCAGCTTGTCCTCGACGAGCGAGAGCCGCTGGGACAGGCGGTCGGCCAGCGCCTCGTCGCGCAGGGGCAGGGGCACGGTCGGCGTCACGAGACGAACCTATCCGACGCTCGGCGGGGCGGCCGGGCCGCGGTCCGGCCGGTCAGGGCAGGAACTTCGCGACGCCACCGATGAGGTCCAGCACCGGCGTGGGGAACAGGCCGACCACGACGGTGATGATCGCGCAGACGGCGATCGCCACGGTGGCGAAGCCCTCGCCGCGCACCACCACCGTGGTCGTCGTGCGCTCGACCGCCGTCGCGATCGTCGTCCGCTCGGCCACCGCGACGCCGGCGTGCGCGTCCGCGCCACCGGCCGCCGCCCCGGCCGGCACGTCCACGGACTCGTCGGGCACGGCCGACGGCTGCGCCGCCGCGCCGTCTGCGTCCTCGTCGTGCCCGTCCGTGAAGAACATGAGCACGATGATCCGGACGTAGAAGAACGCCGCCGCCGCCGAGGCCAGGACGCCGATGAGGGCCAGCGGCCAG
This sequence comes from Actinomycetes bacterium, assembly GCA_021793115.1. The sequence goes on from JAJYTJ010000119.1 coordinate 4,084, forward strand.
GCGCCGCCGGCGACCGCGGCGGAGAACACCGCGAACTTCCCGATGAACCCGGCCGTCAGCGGGATCCCCGCGAACGAGAGCAGGAAGAGCGTGAACGTCACGGCGAGCACCGGGTGCGACCGGCCGAGGCCGGCCCACTGGGACAGCGCCGTGGCCTCGCCCACCACGGAGCCGTCCGCCGAGCGCTCGCGGACGAGCCACACGATGCCGAACGCGCCGACCGTGGCCGCGCCGTACGCCAGGAGGTAGATGAGCACCGCGGCGATGCCGCGATCGTGGAACGCCGCGATCCCCGTGAGGACGAAGCCGGCGTGCGCGATCGACGAGTAGGCGAGGAGCCGCTTGACGTCGTTCTGGACCAGGGCCGCCACAGTGCCGACAACCATCGTCGCGATGGCGACGATCCAGAGCACCGGTGTGATGTCCCAGTTCAGCCCGGGGAACACCGCGTAGACCACGCGCAGCAGCGCGCCGAAGGCGGCCACCTTGGTGCAGGCCGCCATGAACGCGGTGATCGGCGTGGGTGCGCCCTGGTAGACGTCCGGAGTCCACAGGTGGAACGGCACCGCGCCGGTCTTGAAGAGCAGCCCCACCAGCAGGAAGAGGAGGCCGACCAGGAGCAACGGGTCGAGCGCGCTCGGCGTGCCGATTGCCGTGCTGATGTCCGCGAAGCGGATGGAGCCCGCGTAGCCGTAGATGAGCGCGATGCCGAAGAGGAACACCGCCGAGGCGAACGCGCCGAGCAGGAAGTACTTCAGGGACGCCTCCTGCGACAGCAGGCGGCGGCGACGGGCGGTGCCGGTCAGCAGGTACAGGGGCAGCGAGAGCACCTCGAGCGCGACGAACAGCGTCAGCAGGTCGCCCGCGGCGGGGAACGCCATCATGCCGCCGAGCGCGAACATGACGAGCGGGTAGACCTCGGTCTGCACCGTGCCGGCCGCCCGCGCCTCCTCCTCGTACGCGGAGCCCGGCACCGCGGCGACGGACGGCGCGAACGCGTCCTCGCCGCCCTCGGTCCGGTCGGCGACGAGCAGCACGGACAGCAGTCCGAGCGAGGCGAGGACGAGCCACGCGACGAGCGTGGGCCCGTCGACGAGCACGGAGCCGCCGAGCACCGACGTGCCGCCGGTGTCCTTGACGCCCTGCCACAGCGCGGTGACCGCGACCACGGCGGCCGCCGGGGCGGCGATCGCGAGCACCAGCTGCACGGTGCGGCGGAACCGGGCCGGCACGAACGCCTCGATCAGCACCCCGACGACGCCGGCGCCCAGCACGATGACGACCGGGGCGATGGCGGACCACGCGACGTGCGGCGCGGTGAAGGCGGCGATCACTTCGCGCTCCCCTCGGCGACGGCGGGCGCGTCGGTCACGCCCACCTGGGTGATGGTGACCTGCGCCGCCGGGCGGACCAGGTTCAGCGCCGGGCCCGGGACGAAGCCGAGCACCAGCATGACGGCGACGAGCGGCCCGACCACCCAGCGCTCCCGCGCGGACACGTCCGGCAGGCCCTGGACGCCGGCCGTGACGGGCCCGGTGAACGCCCGCTGGTACATCCAGAGGATGTAGAGCGCGGCGAGCACCACCCCGAGCGTCGCGACGACCGCGGCGGCCGGCTGCGTCGCGAACGAGCCGACGAGCACGAGGAACTCGCTGACGAACGGCGAGAGCCCGGGCAGCGCCAGCGCCGACAGGCCGACGACGAGGAACAGGCCGGCCAGCACCGGGACCGCCCGCTGCAGGCCGCCGAACGCGTCGATGCGGGCCGAGCCGCGGCGGGCCGCGAGGAAGCCGACGAGCAGGAACAGGGCGCCGGTGGAGAACCCGTGGTTGACCATGTAGAAGGACGAGCCCGAGATCGACGTCGACGTGAACGCGAAGATCCCCAGGACGATGAAGCCGAAGTGCGACACCGACGTGTAGGCCACCAGGCGGTACATGTCCTGCTGCCCGATCGCCAGCAGCGCCCCGTAGAGGATCGAGACCACCGCCAGCACGATGATCACGGGCGCCGCCCAGCGCGAGGCGTGCGGGAACAGCGGCAGGCACAGCGTGAGCATCCCGAAGGTGCCCACCTTGTCGAGCACGCCGACGAGGAGGGTCGACGTCCCGGCGGGTGCCTGCTCCGCGGCGTCCGGCAGCCACGTGTGCACCGGGAACATCGGCGCCTTGATGGCGAACGCGACGAAGAAGCTGATGAACAGCCACTTCTCGAGGGTCGGGTCGAGCGACAGCCCCGTGAGCTTGTCGATGAGGAACCCGTCGGCCCCGCCGGGCCCGTGCAGGTACAGCGCGATGACGCCGATCAGCATGATGAGCCCGCCGGCGAGGGAGTACAGCAGGAACTTCACGGCCGCGTACCGCCGCCGCAGCCCGCCGAAGCCGCCGATCATGAAGTAGACCGGGATGAGCATGGCCTCGAAGACGAGGTAGAAGAAGAACAGGTCGCGCGCGGCGAAGACGGCGACGATGAACGCCTGCAGCAGCAGCACGAGCGCCAGGTACTGGCGCAGCCGGTCGGTGGCACCGTGCGCGCTGCCCTGCTCGCGCCAGGCGGCGAGCACGACGAGCGGGACGAGCAGCGCGGACATCGCGATGAGCACCAGGCCGAGGCCGTTGACGCCCACCGCGTAGGAGACGCCGAACGCGGGGATCCACGCGTGCGTCTCGGTGAGCTGGACGGTGCCCGCCTTCGACGTGTCGAACGCGACGACCGCGAGGGCGGTGAGCACGAGCTCGACGAGCGCGAAGCCGAACGCGACCTCGCGGGCGCGGCGGGGACCGGGCCGCGACGTGTCGGACGAGTAGGCCACCTCCCCGCGCGGGGTGGGTCGCGGCAGCGCCCAGAGCACCACCGCTCCGAGGAGCGGCAGCACGATGAGCGTGGTGAGCCAGGGGAACGAGGACATCGGTGGGGTCTTCTCCTCAGCTGCCCAGGATCAGGACGACGACGGCGAGCACGACGACTCCGAGGGTCATCGTCGCGGCGTAGGAACGGACGTGGCCGGTCTGCACCTTGCGGGCCACGTCGCCGACCTTGACGGTCGACTTCGCGATGCCCGACACGGCCCCGTCGACCACCGCGCGGTCGCCGAAGACGAGCGAGCGGGTGAGCATGCGACCGGGGACCACCAGCGCGGCGTCGTTGACGACGTCCTGGTACAGGTCCTTGCGGGCCGCCTGTGTGAGCAGCGTGCCGATCGGGGGCGTGGCCGGCACCTCGGCCGCCGCGTACCGGCTCCAGGCGTACACCGCGCCGGCGACGACGAGCACGAGCGACAGCGTGACGAGCAGCCAGCTCGGCAGCACCGCCTGCCCCTCGCCGCGGGGCCCCGTCACCGGCGCCAGCCAGCCGGTGAACCGGTCGCCCACCGCGAGGAACGCGCCCAGGCCCACCGACCCGATGGCCAGGACCACCATGGGCACGGTCATGAGCGCCGGAGCCTCGTGGGGGTGCTGCGGCGTGCCGTCGGTCTTCGCCGTCCAGCGCCGCTTGCCCTCGAAGGTCATGAAGAAGAGCCGCGACATGTAGAACGAGGTGATCCCGGCGCCGATGAGCGCGACCAGGCCGAACACCCAGGCGCGCCACGTCTGGCCGTCCTGCGGGACGAACGCCGCCTCGATGATCGGGTCCTTCGACCAGAAGCCCGACAGCGGGAACATGCCCAGGATCGCGAGCCAGCCGGCCATCACGGTGAAGTACGTGATCTTCATCGTCCGGCCCAGGCCGCCGAAGCCCCGCATGTCCGTCTGGTCGTCCATGCCGTGCATCACGGACCCGGCGCCGAGGAACAGCCCAGCCTTGAAGAAGCCGTGCGTCACAAGGTGCATGATCGCGAACGCGTACCCGACCGGGCCGAGGCCGGCGGCCAGCATCATGTAGCCGATCTGGGACATCGTCGAGGCGGCCAGCGCCTTCTTGATGTCGTCCTTGGCGGAACCGACGATCGCACCGAAGAGCAGGCTGATCGCGCCGACGATGGTGACGACGAGCCGCGCGTCGGGTGCGGCGGTGAAGATCGCGTTGCTGCGCACGACGAGGTAGACGCCGGCGGTCACCATGGTCGCGGCGTGGATGAGCGCGGACACCGGCGTCGGGCCGGCCATCGCGTCGCCGAGCCAGGACTGCAGCGGGAACTGCGCCGACTTGCCGCACGCGGCGAGCAGCAGCATGAGCCCGATCGCGGTGAGCGTCCCGGTCGACAGGTGCGGCACCGCGGCGTCGACCGTGGTGAAGTCGAGGGCGCCGACGTGCGAGAACAGCAGGCCCATCGCCACGATGAGGCCGATGTCGCCGATGCGGTTGGCGACGAACGCCTTCTTGGCGGCGGCGGCGTAGACGGGGTTGTGGTTCCAGAACCCGATGAGCAGGTACGACGCGAGGCCGACGCCCTCCCAGCCGACGAACAGCAGCAGGTAGGAGTCGGCCGTGACGAGCAGCAGCATCGACGCGACGAACAGGTTCATGTAGGCGAAGAACCGGCGGCGGTCCTTGTCGTGCTCCATGTACGCCACGGAGTAGACGTGGATGAGCGTGCCGACGAACGTCACGAGCAGCACGAACGTCAGCGACAGCGGGTCGATCCGGAAGCCGGCGTCGAGGTGGAACGCCCCCGCGTCGATCCAGCGGCCGAGCGACACGGTGGCCACCCGGGAGCCGGCGGGCACCCGGAGCATCCCGACGAGCAGCACGACGCCGACGACGAGCGATGCCAGCGGTGCGAGCACGCCCAGCCAGTGGCCCCACCGGTCGGAGCGACGGCCCGTGAGCAGGAGGATCGCGGCCGAGAGCAGCGGGAGGGCGACGAGCCACGGCGCGAGCGCCGAGCCGCTCCACGCCGCGTCGGAGGTGATGGCGGTGATGAGCATCCGTCCCTCAGCCCTTCAGCAGGTTGACGTCGTCGACCGACGCCGAGCGCCTGGTCCGGAAGATCGAGATGATGATCGCGAGCCCGATGACCACCTCGGCGGCGGCCACGACCATGACGAAGAACGCCAGCACCTGGCCGGTGAGGTTGCCGTGCATGCGGCTGAACGTCACCAGCGCGAGGTTGGTCGCGTTGAGCATGAGCTCGACGCCCATGAAGACGATGATCGCGTTGCGCCGCACGAGGACGGTGGTCGCGCCGATCGAGAAGAGGATCGCCGCGAGCACGACGTAGTGGGTGAGGGTCACGACTGCTCCTTCGCTCCGGCCGCGGCCGCGTCGTCGATGACCGCCGTCGGGCCCTCGTCGAGGGCGGCCGTCCCGGCCGAGCCCTCCGCAGCGGACGCCGGCGCCGTGGCCCAGTCCCCCGCGAGCACACGGTCGATGCGGGCCGCGTACTCCTCCGCGTCCGCCTCCTGGCCGCGCACGCGCAGCACGCGCGAGACCGACGCCTCGATGGGGCGCCCCTGCGGGTCGAGGGCCGGCACGTCCATCGCGTTGTGCCGCGCGTAGACGCCGGGCGCGGGCTTGCCGGCGATGTCGCCGGCGCGCACGCGCGCCGCCGCCCGCTCGCGCTGCGTGACGCGCGGCGTCATGCGGCGGCGGTGGGTGAGCATGATCGCGCCGATCGCCGCCGTGATGAGCAGTGCGCCGACGGCCTCGAGCGCGAACGCGTAGCTGCCGAAGACGAGCCGCGCCAGGGCGACGGGGTTGGAGTCAGCGTTGGCGTCGGTGAGCCCGGTGGCGGGACCGTAGTGCGCCCGGCCGACGACCCCGGCGAGCACCACGACGAGGCCGAGGCCGGCGAGCACCGCCACCCAGCGCTGGCCGCGCAGCGTCTCGGTGAGCGAGTCCGACGCGTCGACGCCGACGAGCATGAGCACGAAGAGGAACAGCATCATGATCGCGCCGGTGTAGACGACCACCTGGACCACCCCGAGGAACGCGGCGTCCTGCGCGACGTAGAGGAACGCCAGCCCGATCATCACGACGACGAGCGAGAGGGCGGCGTGCACCGCCTTGCGGGCGAAGAGCAGCCCGAAGGCGGCTAGCACCATGACGATCGCCAGGATCCAGAAGAGGATCGCCTCGCCCGTCGTCGTCTGCCCGGCGTCGGTGAGGGAGGTGGACAGCGTGGTGGACAGCGTGGTGGACAGCGTGGTGGCCAGGGACGGCAGCAGCATCACAGCACCCGCCGCCCCTGCTTCGTGGCGCCGGCCGTGATCTTCGCCTGGGCCTCGGCCGTCTCGCCGCGCGGTGCGGGCGGGACGCCGGCCGCGACGTTGGCGGGCAGCGACGGGTCGTCGGGCCGGTGATCGGCCACCCACTCCTCCTGCGCCGGCGTGGTGCCCGTGACGGCGCCGCGGTAGTAGTCCGTGTCCGTGGTGCCCTCCACCATGGGGTGCGGGGTCGACAGCATGCCGTTGCGCAGCGGCGCCAGCAGGTCCTGCTTCTCCCAGATGAGACCGGCCCGGGTGGGGCCGGCCAGCTCGTAGTCGTTCGTCATCGTCAGCGCGCGCGTGGGGCACGCCTCGATGCACAGGCCGCACAGGATGCAGCGCAGGTAGTTGATCTGGTAGACGCGGCCGTACCGCTCACCCGGCGAGTACTGCTCGTCGGCCGTGTTGTCGTCAGCCTCGACGTAGATCGCGTCCGCCGGGCAGGCCCACGCGCACAGCTCGCAGCCGATGCACTTCTCCAGCCCGTCGGCGTACCGGTTGAGCTGGTGCCGGCCGTGGAACCGCGGCTTCGGCGGCACCTTCTCGGTGGGGTACTCCTCGGTCACCGTCTTCTTGAAGAAGTTCGCCAGCGTCACGCCGAAGCCCGCCGCCGGCGCGAGGAGCTCGCCGATGCCGGTCGGGCGCGGCATGCGGGAGTGGAACTCCCGCGGCGCGCCCACCTCGGCCGCCTTCTTGGCCACGGGCGCGGCCGGCGCCTGCGGGGCGACGTCGCCGCCCGGCGGGGTGGCGCCGGGCCACTGGGGCTGGGGCTCGTCAGCCACGGGGCTCCTCCTCGGTGGTGGTCGGGCCGGACGCGATCGCCACGCGCTCGTCGGCCTGCGCGGCCATGCGGCGCGCCGCGCGCGGCGACGGCGGCAGCACCTGACCGGGCAACGGCGGCACCGGGAACCCGCCCGCGAAGGCGTCGAGCTCCCGTGGCTTGCCGCGGGCGGCGCCGGGCGTGGCCTTCTTCTCGGGCACGAGGAACGAGATCCCCACCGCGACGACGATGACGACCGCCAGCGCGATGAGCAGCGTCCGCAGGTCGAGGTGGCCGAACTGCCGGACGCCCTGCACCACGGACACCGCGACGAGCCAGACCAGCGAGGCCGGGATGAGCACCTTCCAGCCGAACTTCATGAACTGGTCGTAGCGGAAGCGCAGCAGCGTGCCGCGCACCCAGACGAAGAAGAACATGATCAGCCACACCTTGACCACGAACCACAGCAGCGGCCAGTAGCCGGTGTTGAAGTAGCCGCCGCCGATCGCGCTGATGGGCCAGGGCGCGCGCCAGCCACCGAGGAACAGGGTGGTGGCGACCGCCGAGACGTTGAGCATGTTGATGTACTCGGCGAGGAAGAACCACGCGAACTTCATCGACGAGTACTCGGTGG
>JAJYTJ010000120.1 GCA_021793115.1 Actinomycetes bacterium
ACGGTGTGGTGGTGCGGGTGGCGGCGACCGGCGTGTGTCGCAGCGACTGGCACGCCTGGCAGGGGCACGACGACTCCGTGGTGCTGCCGCACGTGCCCGGCCACGAGCTTGCGGGCGAGGTGGTCGCCGCCGGCCCGGACGTGCGCTCGTGGCGGCCCGGTGACCTGGTCACCGTGCCCTTCGTCTGCGCGTGCGGCGTGTGCGACGTCTGCCGCGCGGGCGAGCAGCAGGTGTGCCCGCACCAGGAGCAGCCGGGGTTCACGTACTGGGGCTCGTTCGCCGAGCTCGTCGCGCTCCACCACGCCGACGCCAACCTCGTCCGGCTGCCGCCGGGCATGTCGCCCGTGGTCGCCGCGTCGTTGGGGTGCCGGTTCGCCACGGCGTACCGGGCCCTCACGGTGCACGGCCGTGTGCGGGCGGACGACGAGGTCGCGGTGCACGGCGCCGGCGGCGTCGGGCTGTCCGCGGTGCAGGTCGCGGTTGCCGCAGGAGCCCACGTGGTCGTCGTCGACCCGTCGGCCGGCGCCCGAGCGGTCGCCGCGGAGCTCGGCGCCGCGGTGACGCTGGACCCCAGCGGTCTGCCGCCGGAGGGGGTCGCGGAGCTCGTCGTGCAGGCCACCGGCGGCGGGGCGCACGTCTCGGTCGACGCGTTCGGCTCGTCGGGCACCGCCGTGGCCTCGGTGCTGGGGCTGCGTCGCCGCGGCCGGCACGTGCAGGCGGGGCTGCTGCTGGGGCCGCACGCGCGCGCCGGCATCCCGATGGACCGCGTCATCGCCTGGGAGCTGGAGGTCTACGGCACCCACGGCATGGCGGCGCACGAGTACCCGGCGATGCTCGCGTCCGTGAGGGCCGGGGCGCTCGACCCGTCGCGGCTCGTCGAGCGGGTGGTCGGGCTCGACGAGGCCGCGGACGCCCTCGCGGCGCTGGGGTCGGGGACCGCGGGGGCCGGTATCACCGTCGTCGTGCCGTAGCGGCCTGGTTGCGGGTCCGGCCGAGGCTCGGCGGTCGGCCCCGCTCGCCCGGCTGGTCTACGCCGTGGGTCCGGCGACGGGCAGATAGCGCCGCCACCAGTCGAGGATCGCCTCGAAGCGCTGCCGGCGGTGCCACGGCCGGCCCGAGCGCGACAGCTCGTGCGTCTCGCCGGGGAAGACGAGCAGCTCGGCGTCCACGCCGGCCAGCGTGAGCTCGGTGTAGTAGCGGAAGGCCTGGGAGATGGGGCAGCGCAGGTCGTCCTCGGAGTGGAGCACCAGGGTGGGCGTGCGCACGTGGTCGGCCAGCAGCAGCGGCGACTGGGCGTCCATGCGTGCCGGGTCGTCCGTGTTGTAGGCCGGTGCGAAGAACCAGCCGATGTCGCTCGCGCCGACGAACGAGCGCGGGTCGAGGTAGCCGCGCTCGACGATCGCGGCGGCGAACCGGTGCTCGTGCGCGATGAGCCACGCCGTGAGGTAGCCGCCGTAGGAGCCGCCCATGACGCCGACGCGGGCGGCGTCCAGGCCGGGCACGGTCGCCAGCGCGTGGTCGAGGAACGCCAGCACGTCGAGCATGTCGAGCCGGCCGAAGTCGCCCTGGATGGCACGGCCGAACGCCTGGCCGTAGCTGTTCGAGCCCCGCGGGTTGCAGAACACCACGGCGTAGCCGGCGGCGGCGTACACCTGGGCCTCGTCGAAGAACGCCGGGCCGTAGGAGGCGTACGGGCCGCCGTGGATCATGAGCAGCACGGGGTGCGGGCCGGCGCCGGGCGGCACCAGCGCCCAGCCCTGCACCTGCTGGCCGTCCGGGCTCGTCGCCAGCACCTCGCGCGGCTCCAGTGGCGAGGCCACCTCGCGCAGGCCCGCGGCGACGTCGGTGAGCACCGCGGGCGACGAGCCGAGGCGTGCGACCTCGCCCGGTGAGACGGCGGTGGCCACCGCCGCCACGACGTGGTCACCCGCGGCGGCGAGCGCCGTCACCGAGGCGCCGTCGGGCGCCGGCACGGGCGCGAGCGTGCCGTCCGGGCCGATCCGCACCGCGACGCCGACACCGCGGGCGTGCAGCACGCCGACCACGCCGTCTCCGGCGGCCGCCAGCTCCATGAGGTCCTGGTCCTCGGGGTCCGTCAGCCGTACCACCGCGCCGCCGGTCAGCGGCACGCGGTAGGCGGCCGCGTTGCTGCCGACGAAGTCCGTGCCCTGCGGGCCCAGGTCGCCGCCGAGGAAGTAGACGTCGTCACCGACGACCACCGGCGAGCCGACGGTCAACGTGGTGCCGCCGGCCACGGCGGGACCCGTCAGCGCCACGGGCTCGCCACCGGCGAGGTCGATCCGGTAGAGGTCGGTGCGGCGGTCCCGGTCGCGGCTGTCGTGCCGCGCCGACACCACCACGACCTGGTCGCCGGCGACCACGGGCTCGCCGTGGTCGTGGTCGCCGCTCGTCAGCTGCCGCGCCGCCGGCACCAGCCCCGGCTCGTCGTCGGCCGCCGCCTGCCCTGCCGCCCGTGCCGCCTCCTTGGCTGCTTGCGCGGCGCGCCCGACCGGCGCCACGGGCGGCTCGCCGAACGGGTCGGGCAGGTCGACGACGAAGACGTGCCGTCGCTGGTCGGCGAGGTAGCCGCGACCGTTCGACCGGAACGTCAGGGTGGTGATGCGCCGCGGGTCCTCGGCCGGCGCGGGCACGCCGTCGACGGTGCCGTAGCGGCCCTCCTCGGGGACCGGTGAGACGAACACCGCACGCGCCGAGTCCGCCGTGAAGGCGAACTCGGTGACACCGAGCATCCGGTCGGTGACGACCAGCGGCTCGCCGCCGTCAGCCGGGACGATCGCGAGCTGGGCCGGCTTGCCGGGCGTCGCCCGCAGGAAGCCGATGAGGCGGCCGTCGGGGGAGACCTGCGGCGCGCTGTCGCGGAAGCCCCGCGTGATGCGGCGCGGGGCGGTCCCGTCGAGCGGCACCCGCCACAGCTGGCCCACGTAGGCGTCGGCCGCCAGGTCGGGGCGGGTCGCCGCCACCACGGCCCACCCGTCGGGGTGGACGGCCGGACGCGAGACGGAGTACAGACGGTCGAGCTGGTCGGGGCGCACGGGCGCAGGCTATCGCCGTCCCGCCTCGCTACCGGCCGAGCGCCGCCTGCACCATCGCCCGGGCCCCGGCCGGGTCGACCGCCGCCAACGCCGCGGTGGCCGCGCGGTCGCACGCTGCCCGGTCCACGGCGCCGAGCTGGGCCGCCACCGCACCCAGCAGCCCGGGTGCCATCGACAGGCTGGCGACCCCGAGCCCGACGAGCACGACCGCGAGCAGCGGGTCGCCCGCCGCCTCGCCGCACACGCCGACCGGCACGCCGGTGCGCCGGCCCGCCGCGCCCACCTGGCCGACGAGCCGCAGCACCGCCGGCTGCCAGGGGTCGTTGAGCGACGCGAGCTCGCCGGACAGGCGGTCCGCCGCCATCGTGTACTGCGCCAGGTCGTTGGTGCCGAGGCTGACGAAGTCGACCACCGCGAGCAGGTCGTCGGCCAGCAGCGCCGCCGACGGCGTCTCGACCATGACGCCCGCCGTGGTGATGCCGCGATCCTTGGCGAGGCCGACGAAGGCGGCCGCCTCCGCGACCGTCGACACCATCGGCGCCATCACCCAGGGGTGCGTGCCGGTCGCGGCGGACGCCTCGGCGATGGCGTCGAGCTGGGCGGTCAGCACCTCCGGCCACCGCCAGGAGGTGCGCAGCCCCCGGACGCCGAGCGCGGGGTTGTCCTCGTGCTGCGGCCCGACGAAGGCCAGCGGCTTGTCGGCGCCGGCGTCCAGCGTGCGGATGACGACGTCGTCGTGCGGGAACGTCTCCAGCACCGCACGGTAGGCCGCGACCTGCTCGTCGTGCGTCGGCGGGGTGGCGCGGTCCAGGAAGAGGAACTCGGTGCGGAACAGGCCGACGCCCTGGGCGTGCGCGGCGGCGGCCCGCCGGGCGTCCGCGGCGCCACCGACGTTGGCCTTGAGCTTGACCGGTGTGCCGTCCGCGAGGGCCCCGGCGCCGCCGAACTCCGGCGCCCGGGGCGCCGCCTGCACCTGGGCGACCAGCTCCGGCGCCGGGTCGACGACGAGCTGGCCGGTGCCGCCGTCGACGAGCAGCAGCGTGCCCTCCGGGATGTCGAGCGCGGCGCGGGCACCGACCACGGCCGGCAGCCCGAGCGAGCGGGCGAGGATCGCCGCATGGCTCGTCGGGCCACCCTCGGCGGTGACCAGCGCGCGGCAGACCGCGGGGTCGAGCAGCGCGGTGTCCGCCGGCGCGAGGTCCCGGGCGACGAGCACGAACGGCGCGCTGCGCACCGGCACGCCGGGCGTGGGCAGGCCCTGCAGGTGGGCGACGATGCGGTTGCGGACGTCCTGCACGTCCGCGACCCGGCCGGCGATGACGCCGCCGGCGGCGGCGAACATCTCTGCGACCGCGGTGAACGCCTGCCAGACGGCAGGCGCCGCGGCCAGGCCGTGGCTGGTGACGCGGGCGCGGGCGTCGTCGAGCACGCCGCGGTCGCCCGCGATGAGGGCGTTGGCCTCGAGGATCGCCCGTGCCTCGGCGGCGACGCGACCGGCGCGGTCGCGCAGCTCCGTCGCGACGGCCGAGGCGGAGTCGTCGATGCGGTCCGCCTCGGCCGCGCGGGCGTCCTCGGGCACGGTCACCCCCGAGGAAGGCTCGGTCACCGGGTCCGGCATGTGCACCACGGGGCCCACGCCGCGCCCGGGGCTGACGCCGAGCGGCGCACCGCCGCCCGGTACCGCGCCGACGTGCGGAGCGGCGGCCTCGCCGGCCGGCGCGCCTGGCTGCGCGGTGGTCGCCGGCACCGGTGCGGTGCCGGAGGGCGGCAGGTCCATCTCGTCGAAGCCGCGGCCGACGAGGTCGGCGATGCGGCCCAGCGCCTCGCCGGCGTCCGGGCCGGAGGCGCCGAAACGCAGCGTGTCGCCGAGTCGGCCGTCGAGCGTGAGCAGCGCCGTGGTGCCGGACAGCGGTACCGCCGGCCGGCCGGTGCGCAGGTTCGCCACCGTCACGGCGGCGTCCAGCCCGGCGAGGGTGGAGACGAGCAGCGCGGCCGGCCGGGCGTGCATGCCGACCGGGTTGACCAGCGTGAGGTCGCGGGTCAGCGCTGGCGTCGCGTCCGCGGCGACGGCCTCGTCCGCCGGCGCCGTGGGCTCGTCGTGCGCCTCGAGGTGGCCGGACTTGGCGGTCAGCGCGCCGCGTGCCTCGCGCTCGACGGCCGCCAGGCTCCCGCCGCCCGCCGCGGTGACGACCGCGGCCAGCAGGCCCTCGACGAACGGTGCGGCGGTCAGCCGCACCGGCACGTGCGGCTCGTCGACGAACTCGAGCGCCATCTCGGCGGACAGCACCGCCGAGCCGAGGTCCATGAGGACGAGCACGCCGTCGGGCGAGGCCACCGTCCGGATCGCCTCGCTGACGGCCATGGCGTCCGTCCCGGTGACCCCGCCGGGTCCCCCCGCGGCGATCGCCACGGGGGGACCTCCGGCGGGGGTCATCTCGAGCGCGAGGTCGACGGCGGCCCGCGCCAGCGCCGGGCTGTGGGAGACGACGACGATGCCGACCGTCATCAGGCGGCCAGGGTCTCGGCCAGGGCGCGGAACAGCAGCGCCGTCGACGTCGCACCGGGGTCGAGGTGACCCGCGGAGCGTTCGCCCAGGTAGCTGGCGCGGCCCTTGCGAGCCACGAGCGGGACGGTGGCGTCCCGCCCCGCCTCGGCGGCCTGGTAGGCGGCCTGGGCCGCCGCGGCGGGGCCGGCGCCACCGGCCACCGCCGCGTCGTAGGCGTCCAGCGCGGGCGACATGGCGTCGAACATCGTCTTGTCGCCGGCCTCGGCCTTGCCCCGCGCCACGACGCCGTCGAGCCCGGCGCGCAGCGCGGCGCCCAGCCCGGCGGCATCCAGCGTCTCCGCGGTCCCCGCGGTGCGTCCCATCCGCAGGAAGAACGTCCCGTACAGCGGGCCGCTCGCGCCACCGACCGAGGTGACCATGGTCATCCCGACGGCCTTGAACAGGTCGTCGACGGTGGTGAACGGCGTGCCGCCGTCCTGCGCCTCCGTGATCTTGGCGAACACGGCATCCATGCCACGGGTCATGTTGATCCCGTGGTCGGCGTCGCCGATCGCCGAGTCGAGCTCCGTGAGGTAGGCCCGGTTCTCCGTCACGTAGCCACGGAACGAGTCGAGCCAGGCGATGAGGGTGGCGAGGTCCACGGTGTCCTTCGTCATCTGATCAGGCACCCCACCGCATGCCGGGGGTGACCACGGGGGCGTCCCAGTACTTCAGGATCTCGTCGTCCGCCTTGAGGACGGTCACCGAGGTGCCCGCCATGTCCAGCGAGGTCATGTACGGCCCGACGAGGCTGCGTGCGATGGTCACGCCGGCCTTCGCCAGCAGCGCGGCCACCTCGCCGTACATGAGGTAGAGCTCGATGAGCGGCGTGCCGCCCAGCCCGTTGACGAACACGATCGCGGGGGAGCCGGTGAAGTCGAGGTCGTGCAGGATCGGGTCGACGAGCATCTGGGCGATCTCGTGCGCCGGGGCGAGCTTGACGCGGTGCCGGCCGGGCTCGCCGTGGATGCCGACGCCGATCTCCATCTCGTCGTCCGCGATCTCGAACGTCGGCTTGCCGGCGGCCGGGACGGTGCAGCTCGTCAGGGCCATCCCCATGGACCGGCCGGACGCGGCGACCTTGTCCGCCAGCGCCTTGACGGTGGCCAGGTCGGCCCCCGTCTCGGCGCATGCGCCGACGATCTTCTCCAGCAGCACCGTGAGCCCGACGCCGCGGCGGCCGGCCGTCCACGTCGAGTCCTCGACGGCGACGTCGTCGGCCAGCACCACCGACTCGACCGGGATGCCCGCGGCGTCCGCGAGCTCGGCGGCCATCTCGAAGTTCATGACGTCGCCGGTGTAGTTCTTGACGATGTGGAGCACGCCGGCCCCGCGGTCGACGACCTTGGTCGCCTCCTCCATCTGGTCCGGCGTGGGCGAGGTGAAGACCGCGCCCGCGCACGCCGCGTCGAGCATGCCGAGGCCGACGAAGCCGCCGTGCATGGGCTCGTGACCGGAACCGCCGCCGGAGATCAGCGCGACCTTGCCGTGCTCCTTGGGGGTGGCGCGGTAGACGATGCGGTTCTTCGCGTCGACGTTGAGCAGCGGCTCGGCCGCCGCCAGGCCGGCGAGCGCGTCCGCGAGCACGTCGTCCGGCTTGTTGATGAGCTTCTTCATGCGTCAGCACCTTCTCTTGTCGTGGCCCGGTCGGGGGCCGGTGAGTGCGATGAGGCCGAACGCGAGCGCGCCCCGGATGCGGCGGGACGGCTCTGGGTGTGGGGGCCGAGGATCGACGTGCCGACGTGCACGGGAGCCGATGCCCCGTGGACGTCCATGTGTGCTCCTTTGCACGGTCGAACGAGGCCGCCGTGACGAGTGTGCCTGCCCTGCTGGACAGAACGCCATTCGACAATGTCGAATACTCCGCATCCGATGTGGGCAGTGTCAAGCGCAGGAGTCGAGCTCGTCCCGGCGACGTCGCCGCGGCCGCGCGACCCTGCGGAGAGGCCATCCGTGATCCAGGCCATCGACCGCGCCGCGCGCGTGCTCAACGCCCTCCAGGGCGCCCGGCACCTCGGCATCTCCGAGCTCGCCACCGCCCTCGACCTGTCGCCGTCGACCGTGCACGGGATCGTCAAGTCGCTCCAGCAGCACGGCCTGGTGGCCAAGGAGCCCAACGGCACCCGCTACATGCTGGGTCCCGCGCTGCTCAAGCTCTCCAACGTCTACCTGGACACGCTCGACGTGCGCGCGCGCGGCATGCGGTGGACCGCTGAGCTCGCGCGCCGCACCGGCCTGTCCACCCGGCTGGGCGCCCCGCTGTTCCACGAGGTGCTCGTCATCCACCACAACCGCCGGCCGGACGGCAGCCAGCAGATGCTCGAGACCGGCCTGACCATCCCGGTCCACGCGTCCGCCATGGGCAAGGTGCTGCTCGCCTACCACCCGCACCTGGCCGACGAGGTGCTCGCCGGGCCGCTGCCGAGCCTCACCGGCGACACGATCACGGACCCGGCCAAGCTCGAGATGCAGCTGGCACGGGTCGCCGAGCGCGGCCTGGCGACGGAGGAGGACGAGGCGGTGCTCGGCGAGTCCTCGCTCGCGGCGCCCATCGCCGACCGCAGCGGGGCGGTGGTGGCGGCGATCGCGGTGGTGCTGCCCACCAGCGAGTGGCCACCCGAGGCCGGGGTGCTCAACGACCTGCGGGAGGCCGCGCGCAACGTCTCGCGCGAGCTGGGGGCCCCGGCCTGGCCGCCCCGCACCCCGGTCCGCGAACCCCCCGACTAGCCCCAGCCGTCCCCACCTGGCCCCCACCTAGCCCGCACCCGGCCCCCAGCGTCCGAGTCTTCGCGGGCCATAGGCCGCGAAGACTCGGACGCTGGAGGAGGGGCTGGGCCGCCAGGGTCCAGGGGCAGGAGCCCACGGCAGGAGTCGGTAGCGGGGCGGGAGCCCACGGCAGGAGTCGGCAGCGGGGCAGGGGTCGGTAGCGGGGCAGGAGTCGGCGGGGAGGAAGGAAGGGACAGGGGAGGGACGGCTGGTCAGGCGGGTTCGACCGGGGTGGGGACCGGGCGCTTCGGGGCGTGGCCGTCGCCGGACGAGCGGCGACGGATCCGCCGGCCGGCCCACGGCGCCGCATGCACGCGGAGCCACCGGGCGTTCGCGCGGGCGCGGTCGACGAACGGCGCCGGCGGCAGCGGCGCCAGCGGGTCGTCCCAGTCCGGCACGTCCGGCTCGAGGCCGAGGGCGACGAGCGCGGCCTGCGCCACCCGGGCATGGCCGTCGCTCGTCAGGTGGATGCGGTCGTCGGCCCACATCCGCCAGTCGCGCAGCGAGCGCATGCCCCACAGGTCCACCACGTGGGCACCGTTGCGGCGGGCGATGGACCAGATCATCGTGTTGTAGAGGGCGGCCTTGGGCCGCGTGAGGCGCACCACGGGCGCGCCGGCGGTGTCGAAGCCGGTCGCCAGCAGCACATCGGCCCCCGCCCGGCGCAGCCGGGCCACCGCCGCCTCGAGCTGGGCGGCCAGCCGGTCCGGGTCGCCGTCCGGGCGCAGCAGGTCGTTCCCGCCGCCGACGAGGCTCACGAGGTCCGGCCGCAGCGCGAGGGCGGCCGGCACCTGGTCGGTGACGATCGACGTCAGCTTGCGCCCGCGGACGGCGAGGTTGGCGTACTCGAGCGGCGTCGCCCCGGCGTCGATGCGACGTGCGGACAGCCTCTCGGCGAGGAGGTCGGCCCAGCCGCGCAGGGGGGCGTCGAGGCCGTCCGGGGCGTCCCACAGGCCTTCGGTGAACGAGTCGCCGGTCGCGACGTACCTGGTCCAGGGCAGAGCAGCGGTCACCTCCGCATCATGCCTCGCCGCGTCGCCCGTCAGGGCAGGGACCAGTCCACCGGTTCGGCGCCCTGCTCGCGCAGCAGCCGGTTGACCGCCGAGAAGGGCCGGGAACCGAGGAACCCGGCACGGGCGGACAGCGGGCTGGGGTGGGCGCTGGCGACGATCGGGACCGCGCCGAGGGCCGGGGTCAGCGTCTGCGCGTCGCGCCCCCAGAGCACGGCGACGAGCGGACCGCCGCGCTCGACGAGCGCCGCGATGGCGCGGTCGGTCACGGGCTCCCAGACGGTGCCGCGGTGCGACGCCGGCTTGCCCGCGCCGACGGTGAGGACCCTGTTGAGCAGCATGACGCCGCGATCGGCCCACGGGCTCAGGTCGCCGCTCGTCGGGGTCGGCACGCCGAGGTCCGCCGTCAGCTCCTTGAAGATGTTGACGAGCGAGCCGGGCAAGGGCCGCACGTGCGGCTGGACGGAGAAGCTCAGCCCCATCGGGTGGCCCGGCGTCGGGTAGGGGTCCTGGCCGACGACGAGCACGCGCACCGCCGCCATCGGCCGCCGGAACGCCGCGAAGATCGCGTCGCCCGCCGGCAGGTACGTGCGTCCCGCGGCGACCTCGGCGCGCAGGAAGTCTCCGGCTGCGCGGATCTGCGGCTCGACCGGTGCGAGCGCGGCCGCCCAGTCGGGTGCGACGAGCCGGTCGAGGGGTGCGGGGGCGGCGCTCACGCGCGCACGGTACCGCCGCCTCGTCGCGCCGCCGTCCCACGCCGCACCCGGTGCCCGCGGACGGCGGGTCGCCGGGCGGCCCGACGGTGAATGACACGCCTGTGATTCCCGGCCTACCATGGGCCGCAACGAGCCGGAGGAGGAGCGCGGTGGACGTCGCGATGCATGTGCTGGAGGCGGCCGACGAGGTCGGGCTCTCCGAGCGCGACCAGCAGGTCCTCGCCTTCGAGCGGCAGTGGTGGAAGTACGCCGGCGCCAAGGAGCAGGCGATCCGCGAGCTGTTCGACATGTCGGCGACGCGCTACTACCAGGTGCTCAACGCCCTCATCGACAGCCCGGCCGCGCTGGCGTTCGACCCCATGCTCGTCAAGCGCCTGCGCCGGATGCGCTCGTCCCGGCAGCGCGCGCGCACCGCCCGCCGGCTCGGCGCGGACCTGTGACGTCCGCCGCGCCGCGCGGAAGAACGCCCGGGTTCACCCAGTAGCCTTGCCGCCGTGAGCAAGGCCGCCTACAGCTACCCGCCGGACGAGTTCGACGCGTCACCCGGCCCCGACTCCCCGCGTGGGGTGCACCGGGCGCCGCGATCTGCGTGGAGCCGCTGGTGGCCGTTCGTCGCCGTGGTCGTCGTCGTGCCCCTCGTCGCCTGGGGTGCCGTGACGTACCTGGCCGGTTCGGGAAAGCTTCCCGACGTCCCCGGCGTGGCGAGCTCGGCCTCCGCCCCTGACGTCACACCGTCCAGCGAGGCGACGTCGGGCGCGCAGAGCCCGCAGGCCAGCACGCCGCCCGCGCAGAGCTCGAGCGCTCCGACCACGGCGCCGGCCGTCAACCGCGCGGTGGCGGTGAGCGTGCTCAACGGCTCCAAGGTCACCGGGCTGGCCAAGAAGGTGGCCGACCAGCTGACCGCCGTCGGCTTCACCAAGGTGACGGCCGGCAACACGAGTGCCGCGACGCCCACCACGTCGACGGTGTTCTACGGCAGCGCCGCCCTCAAGAGCACGGCCGAGCTGGTCGCGTCGACCATCAAGGTGAGCGCGGTCGAGATGTCGGCGACCGAGGCGCCCAGCGGCATCACGGTGGTGCTGCGCAGCGACCCCTCGGCCTGATCGCCCTGGGCTGACGCGGGGCCACCGCGGCTTGCACTCGATGGGTGTGAGTGCTAACCATTGGATTAGCACTCTCCCCTGGGGAGTGACAGAAACACCGGCCGTCGGGTGAGGGTCGTCGGGCGCGGGACGTGACCGCGCGTGGCGCTCCGTCCGTCGCGGGCACCGGGCGGCCACCCGCTGAACCCCAGACAAAGGATCGCCAGACCCATGGCCAAGATCATCGCCTTCGACGAGGAGGCCCGCCGCAGCATGGAGCGCGGCCTGAACATCCTCGCCGACACCGTCAAGGTCACGCTCGGTCCCAAGGGCCGC
>JAJYTJ010000121.1 GCA_021793115.1 Actinomycetes bacterium
GTTCGCCACCGTTCCTGGCCCACGCGGACCAGGGCGATGCCAGCGGCGATGCGCAGGCGCCCCAGCACGACGCCCAGCCGGATCGCCGCGGCGGCGAGAAGCACTGCGCTCCCGACCACACCGAGAAGACCGTGAGCCACAGCGCCGGGACGTTCGAGCATCGACACCACGGGCGTTCGCCGTCCCACCCCACTGCTGGTCATGGGAGAGATCCTCCCCGCCGACCGCTGGGGATCGATCGAGGTCCGATGAAGGTCCCGCGAAGGATCGCCGGATGGGTTCGCCGTGGGCAGCGGCCCGTCGCGCCGATCGGATCCGACGAGCGCCACGGCGTCCTGGGGCGCGCTCCGACCTATGGCACGTAGCGCAGCGGGTCGACCTCGAAGGCCGCGGCGCAGCCCTTCGAGCAGAAGTGGTACGTCGTCCCCCTGAACTCGGCGGTGGTTGCAGCGCTGACCGGCTCGACCCTCATCCCGCAGACGGGATCGATCACGCGGGTGTCGTCGACGGTGCGACGGAACGGGCGCACGGCTGTCTCCTTCCATCGGTGCACGCGTGGGGTTTCCCGGTGCAATATACCCCTATGGGGTATACCTCAGGCACGCACGGAGGCGATGACGGCACCCACCAGGACGGCGGGCGCGAGGACGAGCATCAGGGGCCGCCCATATCTCGTGGCGCGCGGCAGGCCGCGCAGCGGGAAGAGGACCTGTCGCACCAGGACGTAGGCAGCGAGCCCGGCGACGAACAGGAGTCCCGCATGCTCTGGCGGTGTGCGCCAGGCGATCACGCCCGTCACCAACGAGAGCAAGCCGGCCGACCCGGACTCCAGCAGCTGGACGGGAAGCCGTCGAGTGCCGATCGTCCGGTCGGAGGACCAGATCGCCCAGCGGTCGCTCGAGGGCCGACCGTAGCAGCAGCCGGCCAGCAGGCAGCCGAGCCGCCCGACGGCCTGGCCGAGCAGCAGGGCCGGGATGGTCGCGTCGAGCAGATGGCCGATCCTCACACCCCAGGCCCAGCCGCCCAGCACGAAGACGACAGTGGCGACGATTACGAAGCCCTGCACGCTCAGACCGGCGAGCCAGGGCCCCGCAGCCTCCCGCAGGTGCGTCACCCGGTAGTAGGCGCGGGCGCCCAGCAGACCCAGAACACCGGCGATCAGCGCCAGGAGCAGCACTCGACCCCCGGGTAGCCCGTGGACCCGCGCCAGAAGCCCGAGCACGACCAGGCCCAGAACGAACCCCAGGCCCACCATCGTCGGCCACGCCCCGAGCACGACTCCGGGAGCGCGGGATGCGGCGATCGGGGCGTAGACGGACCGACCGACCCCTTCGGCGCTCGTCAGCCGGACGGTCGCGCTGCGGTCCGCGCCCGTCGGCGTGGCGTAGGCCTCGGCCGTGACGGACCACCGGCCTGGCGCCACCCCCTCCACCCGCTGAGTGATGGCGACCGGGCCGGCGCTCGCGGCCACATCGGCCACGGTCCTGGCCGCGACGAAGTCATCGGCCGGTGTCCGGGCTCCGTCAACGTCCAGGCGGTGGCCCGTGAGCCGCACGTCGACCCGATGCGGGGCGGGCCCTTCCGGCGGCGTGAACCAGTAGCTGACCCCCAGGGACTGCGGGCCGAGGCCGGCCAGGGCGCCGAAGGGGTTCGTGATGAACTCCAGGCGAGGCGTCGCCGGGTTCCTGGACCCGGCAAGCTTCGCCAGTGCCGGCGCATCGATGGGACGTGCCGGGGCGGTAGGTATGCGCGTGGTCCGCCTCGCGGGCGCGGGGCGCGGTGTCGGAGGGGCTGCCGACACCGCACTCCGGGCGGCCGCCATCTCGAGCAGCTCCGTCAGCGACCGTTCGGGCCGGCTGGCGGGCCCGGGTGCCCGGCCGCCACGCGGCACGCGCGCCGCCGCGGCGCGAGCGTTCTTCTTCTGCTGTCCCATCAGTCCCGTCTCCGATCTCGTGGCGCACGGCCGCGTGTTGGTGGGCCGGCGTCGTGCGCCCGCTCGCCGGGCGTGATCGGCGTCGCCGCTCGGTGCCGTTCACTCCTCGCGACCACGCGGGCGATGCCGCGAACCTGGCCCTCGATGCGGTGGAGCCGCACCGTGAAGTCAGCGCGACTGGCTTCGGCGGCCGGCGTCACCTCCGCCGCAACAGGGCACGGCCCTCAGTGCGCCGCATGCTGGTGGCCGTAGCGGTGCGGGTCGGCGTCGAACGTCGCGGCGCACCCGGCCGAGCAGAAGGCGAAGGTTGTCCCGTCGTGCTCGCGCGTGGCGGCGGCGTTCGTCGGGTCGACGGACATCCCGCAGACGGGGTCGACGACCGTGGCGGCGGATCCGTGGTCGTGGGGCGCGTGGTCGTGGTGCATGGCGTTCTCCTCATGGTCGTTCGCAAGCTCGACCACCGGGTCGGTGGTCGAGGTCCGGGGGGCCGCGCCGGGCGACCGGGGGGTGAACCGGCGCAGCCGGTTGGCGTTGGCGACGACCGACAGCGACGACATCGCCATCGCCAGCGCCGCGATCATCGGGCTCAGCAGCAGGCCGAACGCCGGGTACAGGGCACCGGCGGCGATCGGGATCCCGATCGCGTTGTACCCGAACGCGAACCACAGGTTCTGCCGGATGTTGCGCATCGTCGCCCGGGACAGGTCGATCGCGGTGACCAGTCCGCCGAGGTTGCCGGAGATCAAGGTGATGTCGGAGGACTCGATGGCGACGTCGGTGCCGGTCCCGATCGCCGAGCCGACGTCCGCCTGGGCCAGGGCTGGAGCGTCGTTGATGCCGTCGCCGACCATCCCGACGATGCGACCTTCCGCCTGCAGCCGCTTGACCTCCCGAGACTTGTGCTCGGGGAGGACCTCGGCAACGACCCGGCGCACGCCGACCTGCCGAGCGATCGCCGCGGCGGTGGCCCGGTTGTCGCCGGTCATCATCACCACGTCGATCCCACGAGCCGTCAGGTCCGCGATCGCGGACGCCGAACCGGGCTTGACGGGGTCGGCGACCGCGATGACGCCCGCCGGCCTGCCGTCGACAGCCACGAGCATCGGGGTCTTCCCCTCAGCGGCCAGCGCGTCCCGGTCGCTGCGCAGCCGCGCGGGATCGACACCGGCGCCGGCCAGGAGACGTTCGTTGCCGACGAGGACCTCGCTGCCGCCGACGCACGCACGCACGCCCTGCCCAGTGACCGACTCGAACCTCGCAACGGCGGGCCACTGCCCACCCAGCCGCCGTGCTGCGGCGACGATCGCGGCGGCGAGCGGGTGCTCCGAGTCGCGCTCGGCCGCCGCGACGAGCCGCAGCAGCGCGTCTGCATCGGTGCCAGCCACCGGCCGCACGTCCGTCACCGCCGGCGCGCCGGCGGTGATCGTCCCCGTCTTGTCGAGCACCACCGTGGTCAGCCGATGCGCGGTCTCCAGCGCCTCTGCCGAGCGGATGAGGATGCCCGCGGTCGCCCCCTTGCCGGTTCCTACCGTGATCGACAGCGGTGTGGCCAAGCCCAGGGCGCACGGGCAGGCGATGACCAGCACCGACACGGCCCCGACCAGCGCGAACACCACAGAGGGAGGCGGGCCGACCAGGTACCAGACGGCGAACACCCAGATCGCGACGGTGATGACGGCGGGCACGAAATAGCCCGACACCTTGTCGGCCAGTCGCTGGATAGGCGCCTTGGAGCCCTGCGCCTCGCGGACGAGCTTGATGATCTGCGCGAGCATCGTGTCGGCGCCGACCTTGGTCGCTGTGTACCGCAGCGCACCGGTCCGGTTGATGGTCGCGCCGATGACCACGTCCCCGGGCCGCTTGACCACCGGCACGCTCTCGCCGGTCACCATCGACTCGTCGACGGGCGAAGTCCCCTCGGTGACCGTGCCGTCGACCGGAAGCCTCTCGCCCGGACGGATCACGACCATGTCACCCACGACGACGTCCTCGACCGCGACCTCCCGCTCCGCGCCGCCCCGCACCACGCGGGCCACGCGAGGCTGCAGCCCGATCAGTGCCCGGATAGCCTCACCCGTGCCCGCCTTGGCCTTCGTCTCGAACAGACGCCCCAGGAGGATCAGGGTGAGGATGACGCCGACCGCCTCGAAGTACACCTCTCGCGAGTCGGCCGGCAGCAGGCCGGGCGCGAACGTGGCCACCAACGAGTATCCGAAGGCCGCGATGGAGCCCAGAGTGATCAGGGAGTTCATGTCGGCCGCACGGTGCGCGAGCGCCAGCCAACCTGTGCGGTGGATGGGCCAGCCCGTGTAGAGCATCACCGGTGCGACGAGCACGAGCTGGAGCCACCGCTGGTTCAGCAGGTCAGGCACCCACGTGGCGCCGAACAGTGAGGTCGCCATCACGGCGAGCAGGACCGGGAACGTGAGCACGGCGCCGACGACCACGCGCCGTGCGAGGTCCGCGATCTCGCTGGCGCGCTCGGCTGCCTCCGCACCACCGGGCGTGTCCTGCGCGCCGCCCACCGGTGCCGCCGAAGGTTCCTCCGGGATCGCCTCGCGACGATCGTCACCGAGCGCCGAACGCTGCTGCGGCACCGCCATCGACCGCTCGAGCAGAGCCGTGGACGTCGATCCTCCTCGCTCGGCTCCGGCGACGACCTTCACCGTGCCGTGCAGCATGTTCATCCCGCACGCGAAGCCGAACTCCCCGACTCGGCCGGGCGTGAACTCGACGGCCGTGGTCGCGTAGGAGGGCAGGCTCTGGTTCACCTTGAAGTCGGGGAAGACCACACGCGACGAGCAGTCGCCAGCCTCCTGCCGATCGAAGAGCAGTCGCACCGGCACGCCCTTGACGACCTCGATGACGTCCGGGACGTACCCGCCCCTCACCGTCACCCTCAGGGTCTGCCTGCCCTGCTCGATCGCGGCTCGCGACGAGCTGCGCGGACCGAAGAAGTACCACCCCAGCGCCGCGGTGAGCAGCGCCGCTACCGCGATGACGGCGACATCCATGGCACCCGGTCCCCTCTCCCCGCTCCGGCCGCCAGCGGCAGCTGGCCCCCCAACGGGATCGGGCACGCGGTGCACCGCCACGCCCTGTCACGCGCGGCCCGCGCACCCGATACCCGGTGGGGGTATAGCCACAGTAGGTGCCGCTGTGCTGCGCCCCGCTTGCGGAGCGATGAAGATTCGATGAAAGGCTCCGCCCGATGCCGTGCCGGGCCCGCTCGCTGGTCGATCGACGCGTCCGCGTGACGTGCAACGAGGGCGCCCCCACCGCCTGGAGTCAGTTGGGGGCGCCCTCGGCTGGGCATGACGCGTGTCAGGTCAGGGGATGCGCTCGTGGTTCTCGCGCGTCAGGGAAGCCTGCGGCAGCGGCAGGTGGTCGTGCTGGTGCTCGTGCCCGCCTCCGGCGCCGTGATCGTGCCCGCTCTTGTTCATCGTGACCATCATCGCGACCATCCCGAGCGGACAGGCCAGGAGGAACGCATAGAGCACCGCCGTCCGCAGGTCGACCCCGAGCAGCCAGAGGACCACGAGGACGGCCGCCCCGCCGAACGCCGTGTGCTTGAGGTGGTGCCTCATCGCAGTCCCTTCGTCGCGGTCGCGTGCCCGTCGATCTGCCCGCGGATCCATCGGTAGCTGTCGAGGTCGAGATCCCCCGCGGCGAGGCGGGCATCGAGGGTCGCGCGCGGGTCGGGGGTCCGCTGCGCAGGGAACAGACGACACACCGCCCAGACCGCCAGGCCGAGGACAGCAGCCCAGGTCGCCGCCATGAGCACCCAGCCAACGGCGGTCGCCTGGCTGCACCACAGGCCCATCGAGCCCCCCTCGCCGCGGGAAGAGCGGCGCATGAGGACCGCTCACGTCCCAGCCTGCGGGCCTCCGATCAACTTCCAGGTGGCGCGCGATGAAGGCTTGCTGAAGATCGACTCGTGCCGCTCGGCGCTCAGGCTGCGGGGAGAGTGACGTCGAACCTCGACCCCAGTCCCGGACCGTCGCTGTGCGCGGACACCGTGCCGTCGTGCGCCTGCACCAGGGCCCGCACGATCGCCAGACCGATGCCCGAGCCGCCGCGGTCACGATCACGGGCGAGGTCCACCCGGTAGAAGCGCTCGAAGACGTGCGGCAGGTGCTCGGGGGCGATGCCCTCGCCCGTGTCCGCCACGGTGAACCGGATCCCGGTACCGGCGCGAGCGGCCGAGAGCGTGATCCGGCCGCCGCTCGGAGTGTGACGGATCGCGTTCTCCACCAGGTTTCCCAGTACCTGGGCGAACCGGTCATGATCGACGCGGACGTTCAGCAGCCCGGAAGGTGCGCGCACGACGAGCTCGACCCCGGCGGCCTCGGCGCCCACTCTCGCGGCCGAGGCAGCCGCCTCGAGGAGCTCGGCCGGCGCACCCACCCGCAGGTTGAGCTGCAGCGAGCCGCTCTCGGCCTGGGTCACGGCCGCCAGATCGGCCGCCAGGCGTACCAGCCGAGAGGCCTGGGCGCGCAGCACGTCGAGCGTGTCGGGTGTCAGCTGAGCCACCCCGTCCTCGAGGGCGTCCAGGTAGGCGGCGATCGTGGCCACCGGGGTTCGTAGCTCGTGCGCCACGTCGGCCATGAGCCGGCGACGCAGCACCTCGTCGTTGTTGAGCCGGGCCGCCATCGCGTTGAACGCGTCGGCCAGGTCGTCGAGCTCGACCCCCATCCGCGGCCGGGCCAGCTGCACGTCGAACCGGCCCGACGCCACTTCGCCCGCGGCACCCGACAAGCTTCCCAGGGAGGCGCCGATCCGCCGGGCGAGGACGACACTGACCACCAGCGCGGTGAGCACCGCTGCGGCCAACGCCACGGCCATCGTCAACGCGCTCGCCGAGACGAAGGCACTCTCCGCGTGCTCGACCGCGGTCCCCGGCGCGCGCTCCGCCGCGAGCATGTGCCGGTGGAACAGGGCTGGGCCGACGGCGCCGCCGACGAGCCACGCCGCGAGCGCGGCCGCGACGACAACCAGCGCCATCGCCGTCATGAGCCTGGTGGCGATCCCCGCCCGGGCGAGCCTGCTCATGAGCCTGTGCCCATCCGGTATCCGATGCCGCGCACGGTACGGATGTAGCGCTGTTCGGTCGTGGTGTCGGCGAGCTTGCGTCGCACGTGCAGCAGGTGGACGTCGACCAGGTGCTCGTCGCCGACCCACTCCTCGCCCCAGACGGCGGCGATGAGGGCTCGGCGGGTGAAGGCCCGCTGCGGGTTGGCGGCCAGCGTCGCGAGCAGGTCGAACTCCGTGCGCGTCAGGGGCACCGGCCGGTCGCCCAGGAATGCCTCCCGGCCGACGCGATCGATGCGAAGCTCGCCGACGACCAGCGCGGGAGCGGCCGGAACGGGCCGGGCGGTCGTGCGGCGAGGGCGGCGCAGCAGCGTGGTGACGCGGGCGACCAGCTCACGTGGCCGGAACGGCTTGGTCATGTAGTCGTCGGCGCCGACGGACAGGCCGACCAGCGTGTCGACCTCCTCCGTGCGGGCCGTGAGCATCAGCACGTAGGCCTCGGAGAAGGTGCGCACCTGCCGGCACACCTCGACGCCGTCCAGCCCGGGCAGCCCGAGGTCGAGCACGATCACGTCGGGGTCACGCTCGCGGGCCAGCCGAACGCCCTCGAGCCCGTCGAACGCGAGGTCGACGACGAAGCCTTCGCGCTCGAGGTAGCCGGCGACCAGACGGGCGAGCGGCCGCTCGTCGTCGACGACCAGCGCCCGTCGTTCCGGCGATGTCGAAACGTTCATGCCGCCAGTGTGACAAGCGACCTGCGGTACGCGGCTCAGCCCGAGGCTCCTGGCCGGCGGCTTCATCGAACCTTGATGGAAACGACACGGGTCGCGCAGGGCAGCCACCCGACGATCGATCGTGGTGCTGGTCTGCCAGGTCTGCGCCACCAACAGATCGGAGACATGGTGAGTTCGGACCCCTCAGCCCCCGTTCGGGTCACGGTCGTGCCGGCCCCCGCATGCCACTTCTGCGAGGACGCCGACGAGGCTCTCGCCGCGCTCGCCTCCTCCTTCCGGTTCGACCTCGAGCACATCCCCGCCGAGAGCGCCGAGGGGCGGCGGCTCATCGCGGTGCACCGACCGGCCCTGACCCCGCTGGTGCTCGTCGACGGAACCTACTTCAGCGCGGGGCGGCTGCCACGCAAGAAGCTCGTCAAGCTGCTGACCGAGCGCGGCGCACGGATCGAGGCGGTGGGCGTCGATGGGCGGTAGCTTGCTGACGACCGGCAGCGTCATCGCGGCGTTCCTGGCCGGTGGGGTGGCGCTGTTCGCCCCATGTTGCATCGTGTTCCTTGCGCCGAGCTACCTGGCCGCGGCGGTCAAGAGCCGCCGCTGGCGCCTCCTGCCGCTGACCTTCGTCTTCGCCGCCGGCCTCGCGCTCGTGCTGCTGCCGCTGACGCTCGGGGCGAGCCTGCTGGCCGGCGCGATCGCACGCTTCCACGCACCGCTCTACTACGCGGGCGGCACGCTGATGATCGCGCTCGCCGTGCTCGCCCTGTCCGGACGGATGTGGTCGCTGCCGTCCTTCATCCGCGCCCCGGACACCACCCGGGCCGACAGCGCGAGCTTCTTCGCGCTCGGGGTGTTCTCCGGCATCGCCTCGTCCTGCTGCGCTCCGGTGCTCATCGGCATCATGACGCTGTCGGCCCTCTCGGCCAACCCCGCCGGCGGCACGGTCCTCGGACTGGCCTACGTCTTCGGCATGGCGTTCCCGCTGTTCGCCATGGCCCTGGTGTGGGACAAGGCGCACCTCAACGAGCGGCGGTTCCTGCGCGCCAAGCCGGTGCGGATCCGTATCGCCGGGCGCCTCCTGGTGACCAACACCGTCAACCTCGCCGTCGCCATCGGCTTCACCGCGATGGGCATCGCGATCGTCGCGCTGGCCAACGACAAGAACATGGACCGCGGCAGCGCCGCCCAGACGTGGATCGCCGAGCAGATGACCAGCGTGTTCCTGCGCATCCAGGCCTGGGCGTCACCCGTGCCGGAGGTGCTGCAGGCCCTCATCCTGTTCCTCGTCGTCGCCGGGTTGGCCGCCGCCACGCTCACGGGCCGACGGCGCAGATCCCCCGGGACCCTGGGCCATGACGAGCCCGACGGCGCTCTGGCGCCGGACACCACCGCCCTTCAGGGCGACGCTGCCGCCTCCCACCCGACTGCTGCCTCAAGGACCGAGTCATGACCTCCGGATCAGCCATCAAGCGCGCCAGGGAACGTCAGGAGATCCTCGAGGGGATCAAGGCCAAGCAGCACGCGAGCGAACGCAGGCACCGCGTCCTTCTCCGCTCCGTCGGCGTCAGCGTCCTGCTCGCAGTCGTGGCGCTCGTCAGCTGGGCACTCATCACGTCCAAGCCCACGCAGGACAGCGCGACCCGCGTCGCCCCGGACTTCACCCTGACCGACACCGCCGGGGTCAGCCACACCCTGTCCTCGGAGCGGGGCCACCCGGTTCTCCTGTACTTCAGCGAAGGGGCCGGCTGCGAGTCCTGCATCGTGCAACAGGCGAAGGACGAGCAGGAGGCTGGGTTCGCGGCCGCCGGCATCACCGTGTGGCCGATCGTCATGGACCAAGCCTCCGACATCGAGCAGGCCGCCGCCGCCGCGGGCGCCAAGACCCCGTTCCTGCTCGACAACGGCACCGTCACCAAGGAGTACGGCGAGCTCGGCACCGGCATGCACGCAGACCTGCCCGGCCACGGCTTCGTCCTGATCGACTCCAACGGCAACCAGGTCTGGAAGGGTGACTACCCCTCCATGTGGATCGACCCCAAGAACCTGCTCGCCATCGTCAAGGGCAAGCTCGGCCTGTAGCCCGAGACGACCATGCGACCCGTCCTGTTCTCCGTCCTGGGCATCCACGTCCAGTCCTATGGCGTGAGCAAGGCGCTTGCGGCGCTGCTCGCCGCGTGGCTCCTCGGCCGAGCCTTCCGCCGGCACGGGCTGAAGGAAGACGACGCGTACGCCCTGGTCATCTGGGCGACGATCTGGGGCTTCGCCGGCGGCAAGGTCTACTTCCTGCTCGAGCACGCCGACGAGATCTCGCTGCACCACCTCGGTGGTGCCGGGTTCACCTGGTACGGCGGGCTCATCGGGGGGATCGCCACGTTCCTGGTGATCATCCGGCGCCGCCGCCTGCCGGCGGCGTTCGTCGTCGATGCCGCGGCCATCCCCTTGACGCTGGCCTATGGCGTCGGGCGGATCGGGTGCTGGCTGGCCGGCGACGGGACCTACGGCAAACCCACGTCGCTGCCCTGGGGCGAGGCGTTCCCGAACGGCGTGGTGCCCACCGACGTGCGTGTGCACCCCACACCGCTGTACGAGTTCTTCGCCGCGCTGGTGATCGCCGGGCTCCTGTGGGGTTGGCAGCGGCACACGCGGCCGGCGCTGGAGATCCTCGGCGCGTACCTGATCCTGTCCGGGCTCTCGCGCTTCCTCGTCGAGTTCCTACGGATCAACACTCCGGCCCTGTTCGGGCTCACCCAGCCACAGCTGTGGGGCCTCGCGAGCGTCGTCGGCGGGGCGTTCCTCATCGCGCGCGGGCGACTTCGGGAAGGCTCCACTGACCACGAGCTAGACCCGGCCGCGCCGTCGACCGCCGTCGCCGCGACGCGTTAGCGCCCAAGCGGCTGCCGCCCGCCATCGCTCTCGTTGGACTGGAGGGGCGGGGACCGCGAGGGGTGAGCGGCTCAGCGCTGACTCGATACGGTCCGACGCAATCGCGGACAGTCTTGGACGGCCCGGGCGGTCAGGGATCGGCCCCGCGTGAGGGAGCGTCGGATGGGATGGGTTCTGCCCGCGGCTGCAAGACTGCATATCAGTATGTGCTGTTGCAGACATGAGCACCGCCATTCGGATGCCCGTGTCCATTGCTTCCCGCAAGGGTGTGTCCGCCGTTGCGGCTGCTGCGGCTGATCAGCGAGTCGTCCTGACCAGCCTGGGACGCCCCGTGGCTGTCGTCGACTCCGCCGAACGAATCGACGAGGACATGAGGCGCCTGCGTGAGGGGGCGCGGGTCATCCTCGACGCGTACGCCACGGTTGCCGCGAGCCGGGCCAAGCGTCTGAGCCTCAGCGAGGTCTGCGACCGTCTCGGTTGTCCCGCGACGAGGTGAACGCAGCCCTCGAGAACGGGTGGGGCCCAACCGCGCCCGACCCGACCGCCGCGCTCCGAGCCGCACTCCAACGCGCCCGCGGCAACGCGGGCTTCGACTCCGCCGAGTGGATCGTTCGGCGGCGTGCCGACGACCGCTGCGGAGCTGTCATGCCACGCGCCGGCACCACCCGCATTCGCCGCAAGGGACACCCCGGCCCGCACCGAGCCTCACCGTAAGGCCAGCCCATTCGCGGGCCACGGCGGCACGTGATTCGATCCGGCCCCTCGGTCCACTCACCCGAGCCCGGTGTGGTTCAC
>JAJYTJ010000122.1 GCA_021793115.1 Actinomycetes bacterium
CGCTGGTGGACGTCGGCGCCGGTCAGCTCATGCTGTGGATCTTCGGCGGCGGCAAGGCCAGCGGCTGACCGCGGTTCGTCGTCCACCCCAGACGTCAGGAAGCAGGAGACACGTGTCGCAGGAGTCGCAGGAGCCCACACCGGGCGCCGAGGCCGAGCTCGAGGACGCCCTCGAGCCGATCGAGGCGGCCGAGGGCAGCACCGTGGACGCCGTCGACGAAGGCTTCGGCGCACCTGAGCCCGAGGCGGACGTCGATGACGAGACCGGGGCGCCGGCCGACGACGAGACCCCTGCGGCCGTCGCGGACGAGCCCGAGGTGGCGGACGAGCCCGAGGTGGCGGACGAGCCCGACCCGGACGAGGACCCGGTGGCGGCGTTCAAGGCGCGGCTGCGCAGCGAGCCGGGCGACTGGTACGTCGTCCACTCGTACGCGGGCTACGAGAACCGGGTGAAGACCAACCTGGAGAACCGTCGCCAGAGCCTCAACATGGAGGACTTCATCTACCAGGTGGAGGTCCCCATGGAGGAGGTCGTCGAGATCAAGAACGCGCAGCGCAAGGTCGTCAAGCGCGTCCGGATCCCGGGCTACGTCCTGGTCCGCATGGAGCTGACCGACGAGTCGTGGGGTGCCGTGCGGCACACCCCCGGTGTCACCGGGTTCGTCGGGCACACCCACCAGCCGGTGCCGCTCACCGACGACGAGGTCTTCTCGATGCTCGCTCCGTCGCTGGCGCCCAAGGCCCCCGCGGCAGCGGCGAAGGCCACGCCGCGCGCGGTCGAGGTCGAGTTCACCGTCGGCGAGTCGGTCACGGTCACGGACGGCGGTCCGTTCGACACGCTGCCGGCCACCATCTCGGAGATCAACCCGGAGAGCCAGAAGCTCAAGGTGCTGGTCTCGCTCTTCGGCCGGGAGACCCCGGTCGAGCTGTCCTTCAGCCAGGTCTCCAAGATCTGAGCTGACCCCGGCGCCGCCGGGGACTGGTGCAACCGGGTCATCGCCCATGGCGTGGGCCCACGAAACAGGAGGGAGGGCGTCATGCCCCCCAAGAAGAAGAAGATCACCGGCCTCATCAAGCTCCAGATCAAGGCCGGCGCCGCGACCCCCGCGCCGCCGATCGGCCCCGCGCTCGGCCAGCACGGCGTCAACATCATGGAGTTCTGCAAGGCCTACAACGCGGCGACCGAGGCCCAGCGCGGCAACGTCATCCCGGTCGAGATCACGGTCTACGAGGACCGTTCGTTCACCTTCATCACCAAGACGCCGCCGGCCGCCGAGCTCATCAAGAAGGCCGCGGGCGTCGCCAAGGGCTCGGCCACGCCGCACACCGTCAAGGTGGCGACGCTGAGCAAGGCGCAGGTCACGGAGATCGCGAGCCAGAAGCTCGTCGACCTCAACGCGAACGACATCGCCGCCGCCGAGAAGATCATCGCCGGGACCGCCCGGTCGATGGGGATCCGCGTCGAGGCCTGAGCCGCCCGACGCAGTGGCAGGGCCGGTGCGGCCCGGACGACCACGACTGCCGAGAAGGAGAGAGCAGTGACACAGCACAGCAAGAAGTACGAGGACGCGGCCAAGAAGCTCGAGGAGGGCAAGCTCTACGCCCCGCTCGAGGCGGTCCGGCTCGCGAAGGAGACGTCGACGACGAGCTACGCGGCGACCGTCGAGGTCGCCTTCCGGCTCGGCGTCGACCCGCGCAAGGCCGACCAGATGGTCCGTGGCACGGTCAACCTGCCGAACGGCACGGGCAAGACGGCGCGGGTCATCGTCTTCGCGGTCGGTGAGCGCGCCGAGCAGGCCCTGGCGGCCGGCGCCGACGAGGTCGGTGGCGACGAGCTCATCGAGAAGGTCGCGGGTGGGTACACGGACTTCGACTCCGCGGTCGCCACGCCGGACCTCATGGGCAAGGTCGGCCGCCTCGGCAAGGTCCTCGGCCCGCGTGGTCTCATGCCGAACCCGAAGACCGGCACCGTGACGATGGACGTCGCCAAGGCGGTGTCCGAGATCAAGGGCGGCAAGATCGAGTTCCGCGTCGACCGGCACGCGAACCTGCACTTCATCATCGGCAAGACGTCGTTCACGGACGTGCAGCTGGTGGAGAACTACGCGGCGGCGCTCGACGAGGTCCTCCGGCTCAAGCCGGCGTCGTCGAAGGGTCGCTACATCACCAAGGCGACGATGTCGACGACCAACGGCCCCGGCATCCCGCTCGACCAGAACAAGACGCGTCACCTCACCGAGGACGACGCGGCCTGACGGTCGCCCCACCCCTCGCGGAAGGCCCGGCCCCGATGGGGGGACCGGGCCTTCCGTCGTTCTCCCCGAATCGCCCCCGGGTCCCGTGGCGCTCTGGCAGGATGCGAGCGCGTCGCGCCGGAGCCGGCGTGGTGACATGACGCCAGGAAGCGCCAGGGGGACATGCGGATCGCGACGCTCGTGCCTGAGGACCCGGCGGGCCGGTCGCTCGTCGTCGTCGCGCTCGTCGACTCGGTCGGCACCGGGTTCTTCATCGCGGGCTCGGCGCTGTTCCTGACCCGTGGGCTCGGTCTCGACGCCCGAAGCGTCGGGATCGGCCTGGCCATCGCGAACGGCGTCGGGTTCCTCGCCACGGTGCCCCTGGGGATGCTCAGCGACCGGATCGGCGCCAGGCGCACGCTGGCGGTGATGTACGCGTGGCACGCGCTCTGGATGGCCGCGTTGCCGTTCGCGGGGTCGTTCGTGTCCTTCGTCGTGCGCTACTCGATGGTGACCATCGGCGACTGCGGGGCGCTGGCCGTGATGCAGTCCCTGGTGAGCTCGGCGGTGGGCGTCGAGCACCGGACCACGACGCTCGGCTACCTGCGCGCGTGGCGGAACGTCGGCTTCACCGTCGGCGCCGCGCTGACGGCGCCGCTGCTGGCGTTCGACACCCGGACCGCCTACGCGGCGATCATCCTGGCGAACGCGGTCCTCTATGCGGCGGCCGCGGTCGTGGTCGCCCGCCTGCGTCTCGTCGAGGCGGGCCGACGGCCGGCCGTGCGGGCGGCCCGGCCGTGGGTCCCCCGGGCGCTGCGGGACGTGCCGTACCTCGCGCTCACCGTGCTCACCGCGGCGTTGACGATCCACGTCTCGTTCCTCGCGGTCGGCCTGCCGCTCTGGGTGAGCACGCACACCGCGGCGCCGTCCTGGATCGTGTCGGTGCTCGTCATGACGAACACCGGCCTCGCGGTGGCATTCCAGGTGAGGGTCGCCAGGCGAGGGGAGTCGGTCGCCGCCGGTCGTCGTGCGCTGGCATCGGCGGGCATCGCCCAGGCGGCCTTCTGCCTGCTGGTGGCGACCACCGGCCGCGCCTCGTCGGGCATGGCGGCCGTCGTGCTCGTCGCCGCTGCCGTGGCCCTCACCGCGGGCGAGCTGTGGTCGGCGGCCGGGTCGTGGGCGTTGAGCTATCGGTTCGCGCCCGCCGACCGGGAGGGCGAGTACCTCGCCGCGTTCAGCCTCGGTGCCACCGTCCAGGACGTCCTCGGCCCGCTCGTGGTGACCCTGGTGATCCTTCCGCTCGGGGCCGTGGGATGGGCGAGCGCGGCCGTAGCCCTCGTCGCGCTCGCCTCGCTCGCCCGCCCGGCCGCGGCGTGGCTCGAGCGCACGCAGCCCGCCCGGACGGCCGGCGACGCCGGGGTGGTCGTCGGGACCTGACCGCGGTCGGAGTCGCGACCGGGTGCCCGCCCCCTGAGAGCACCCGGCCACCGGTCCTCGACCAAGGCACGACCCGGACAGCAGGAAAGAGGCGGCCTCAGCCGCCGTGATACACCGTCGCGGCGACGAGGGTCCCTGCTCGCGGTCCGGCTACCAGGTGAGCCACTGGGTGGCGCATGCCTCGTCGCCCCGGGAGCAGACGAGGTGGACGGGTCCGTGCGGCCGGACCTCGATCCGGAAGTACCCGACCTCGTCGGTGGTCACGTCGGCGATCTCGCCGTCGACGCCCTGCAGCCGCACGCGTCCGGGGCCGGCCGGGATCAGCTGGCCCTCGACCCGGTCGTCGGTCAGCTCCACCTCGACCCCGACGCCGGCGCCCTCGAACACGAGCGAGCGCGACGAGTCGCCGGAGCGGTCGCGCACGGCGACGAGCGCCGCGTCGTCAGAGGAGTCGTGGACGAGGTCGAGGAGCAGCATGTCGAGCCCGTCGCGCATCGCCTGCAGCTCACGCTGGATCCCGAAGGCCCGCAGGCCGGCCGCCTCGATGCGCTCGTCGAGGTCGGCTCCGGCCAGCGCCGGGACCAGGTGGAGCGCGAGCGCCTCGTCGTCGGCCCACAGGCGCTGACCCCGGTTCACGCCGTCATCCCCATGCCAGGACATCGCGCCCCCCTGCGCCGAATGCCGTTCCCGTGTTCGCCGCGAAGTACCCACGCAGAGCGTCGGTGCGCCGCAGCCGGTCCAGCCCACGTTGCCGGGTCGGGCCGATCGAGCCCACCGGGATGCCCAGCCGCTCGGAGACCTCGTGATAGCTGGGTGGCGGATCCGCGCTCAGCAGGATCAGCAGCCGCCTTTGGTGCTCGGGCAGCTCGGCGAGGCCGGCCCGCAGCGCCCGGTGGCGCTCGATGCGGAGCAGCTCGTACGCCAGGCCGTCGTCGTCGTCGACGTCCGGCAGGTCGAAGTCGCCCGCGCTCGGGTCGACCGGGATGGTGCGGCGCCCGGCGGACGCCACACGCATGCACTCGCGGCGCGTGGTGGTCGAGATCCATCCCGGCAGCGCCTCCGGCTCACGGAGGGTCCCCAGGCGCTCGTAGAGGTTGAGCCACACGGTCTGCGCCACGTCCTCGGTCTGCTCGGGCGTGAGGCGGAACTGGCGGATGCGCGCCATGACGAGCGCGGCGTGCCGCCGCACGATCTCGGCCCACGCGGTCTCGTCGCCCCCCAGGGCGGCGGCGACGAGCTCGGTCACCGAGGTGTCCGGCGTGTGCGCCGAGGTCAGGCCGGCCCTGGGCGCAGGTCCCGGCCCGGTCTCGCGCGGCGGACGGGGCGTCACGGCTCGTATGGTCGCGCGTTCCTGCCGCAAAGTCCTCATCGCTGCGCCCATCGGCTCACATTCCGGGCAGGATCCGCAGGCCCCGACCGTAGTCGGGGATCGCCGTGCCCGTCGCCCGGAGCAGGGCGTACGCGCGGCGGGCGCCGACGCCGTGCTCGTGCATGAGGGCGGCGACCTTGCCGGCGACCTGGGGTGCGGCGAACGACGTGCCGCTCCAGAGGGCGAAGGAGTCCGCGGGGAAGTCGTCGGGGTCGGCGGTGAACTCGTACGACTCCGTGCCCTGGACGAACGGCGCGCAGATGCCCTCGGCGACCGTCGAGCAGTCCACCCAGAAGCCGTGGCTCGACCAGGGGGCGGCGTGGTGGTCGGCGGTCAGGCCGGCGACGGAGACGACCTGCCGGAACGCCGCCGGCCACATCGGGCGGGTGTCCCCGCCGTTGCCGGCCGCGGCGACGACGAGCACCTCGCGACCCTGCTCGCGCTCGATCTCCTCGATCCGCTCCAGCGCGGCCTCCACGGCGAGCGACGGCTGGTCGTACAGCGTCACCGATCCGAGCGAGAGGTTGACGACGTCCGCTCCGTCCTCGACCGCCTGCACGATGGCCGTCGCGACGTCGATCTCGGTGCCGACGCCGCCGCCGAGCAGCGCGCGGTAGACGCGGATGGTGGCCATCGGCGCGACCCGTGCGACGACGCCGGCGACGAACGTGCCGTGGCCGGCGCACAGGTCGAGGAAGCCGTCGCGCGGCGCGAAGTCGAGCGGGTCGACGTTCGCGCGTGGTCCGTGCTCGTGGCGCGGCACATCGACGAGCCAGCCGTCCGCGCGCGCCTGGGCGGTGATGCCAGTGTCGACGATGGCGACGTGCGGCGCGTTCGGGACGGGCGTCGGCACGAAAGGCTCCAGCGCCGAGGCCAGGGCCGGGCCGCCGAGGTTCTTGATGAGCGGTCCGCACGGGAGAACCTGGTTCTGTGAAGCCGCGAAGCCACGCAGCCGCAGCTCGGCCACCGTGTCGTCGAGCTCATCGGCGGTGACGTCGTCGTTCGCCTTGAGCAGCACGATCCGGTCCTCGATGCCGGGGGCATGAAGCGTCTGAGGCTCGAGGCCTCGAATCTCGAGATAGGACCGTGCGCCCTCGTCTTCCCACGTCCGCCGCGTCACGATGAGCTCGCGCTCGACGACGAGGGTCTCGATGGCTCCATGGCCGGTGACGGTTCCGATCCACCGGTCGGTCCGCTCGTGGTACCGGTTCCGGACGGAGCGGGCGACCTGTCGGCGCAGCCCCGGCTCGTGGGGCGTGCGGAGCAGTTCGGCGACCTGCTGACGGACCTTGGCGTGCGAACGGGACCGTTCGTTGCCGGGGAGCGGAGAGGCGGGACCGGTACCGTCGGTGGTGCTCATGCGAGGGGACTCCTTCGATTTCGCGGAGGACGGACTGGGGGGCGTTGCATGGCCGGTGCGGTGAGCGACGGCGCACACTCTCCCGTCGAGGAAGACGGCGTCGACGGTCTCGTGATACACGCCCGCCGGCTTGCTGACCAGGCACTTTCAGATCCGGTGGTGGTCGGGGACGACGCGCGGCGGCTCGTCGCCGCCGCGGAGCGGCACCGAGATCGTCGTGCCCTGGTTCTCGGGTTGCTCGCGCTGGCGATCTCGCACCGGTTCCAGATGGCGCACGGCGAAGCGGTGCGCCTTCTGAACCGGGCCGCTCGGCTGTCCCGCGGCCTGGCCGATGCCCAGCTCGAGGTGGAGGTGCTCGCGGCCCGAGCGGTCGCGCTGCATGAGTCCGGCCTCGTCGACCGGGCGCGCCGCGACATCGACGAGGGCTTGCGCCTGCTCGGCGCCGGGACCGCGAGACTGGACGGCGACCGGGCGCGGCTGCACGCGTACCTCGAGCTCCAGCGCGCCTTGCTGGATCACAACGCCGGCCGCCATCACGCGGCGGAGGCCCGCTACCGGCAGATCATCGCGAGGGGATGCGGCTCGGACGACATCGAGCTACGGGTGCTGAACAACCTCGCGATCGCGCTCGCGTCACGGGGTGTCTACGACGAGGCGCTCGCATTCTCCCGGCGGTCGATCGAGGTCGCCACACGCCTGGGCCCGGCGGTGGCGGCCATTGCGAGCCAGACGCACGCATGGATCGTCGTGCGGCAAGGTCGACTCGTCCAGGGCATGGCGGAGTTCGACGAGGTGGCGCTCGCCTACGAGCGCGCCGGCATCCCGCTCGGTGAGTTCCACATCGAGGTCTCCGATGCGATGGCCGACCTGCGGCTTCTGCCGGAGGCCATCTCGGCGGCGCAGGCGTCGGCCGACGCCTTGGCCACGGCCGGTGTCTGGCTCATGTGGGTCGAGGCGCAGGTGCGGCTGGCTCGGCTGCACCTCGCAGAGGGCAACGCGCACCGCGCCCGCGAGCTCGCGGACTGCGCGGCGACGCGCAGCCGCGCCCAGCGCCGCGTCGGGTGGACGGACCGAGCGCGGCTCGTCGGCGTGCAGGCTCGCCTCGACGCCGGAGAGGCGGCCGCGGCCGACGCGTTGGCTGCCCGCCGGGCTGCGCGGCGGTTCGAAGGATCGGGAGATGTGGTTGACGCCACCCAGGCCTACCTCCTGGCCGGTCAGGTAGCGCTCGCCACAGGTCGCCTCGTCATCGCGCGCACCGACTTGTCGAGTGCAGGTCGCATCGCCGCGCGGGGGCCGCTGCTGTTGCGCGTGCGAGGACATCTTGCGCTGGCGACCGCCGCGCGGATCGACGGCGACCGTGCGGCCGTGCTGCACGAGGCGCGCTCGGGCCTGCGTGACCTGGCCGAGCACCGCGCTGCCCTCCCGACGATGGAGCTGCGCGCCCTCGCCTCGGGCCATGGCGCCGAGCTCGGCGAGATCGGCCTGGCCGAGCTGCTCCGGGACGGCACGCCGGCCCAGGTGGTCCGGTGGATGGAGCGGACGCGCGCCGCTGCGATCCTCGCGCGGCTGCCGGTCCTGGAGCCCGAGCCGGGACCCGACCCACGCCAGGGTCCGGTGGCGTTGGAGAGTCTCCTGCCGGCCGCGACTCGCGGCGTGCCGGGGGGCCGGGACCCGGTCCGTCGGCTCGGGGCGCTCCCACCGGTGCGGACCGGCGGCGAGGCGACCTGGACCGCCGTACCGGGCCTCGCCCGGCTGCGCGCCGGTCTCGACGGGCGCGTGCTGGTCGAGACCGGCCTCTGCGAGGGGCGGTACGTCGCGGTCGTCGTGCACCGCCGGGGTGCGCGTGTCGTGGACCTCGGCCCACGTGGCGCCGTGGAGGAGCCGCTGCACGCGCTCGTCTTCGCGCTGCGCCGGCTCGCCTCGCCGCGCTCGTCGGCGGCGGCCGACGCGGCCCGCATCAACGCCGAGGTCCGGCTGCGGGTCCTGCGCGAGGTGCTCGTCGCGCCCCTCGGCGTGGCGCCGGACGACGAGCTCGTCGTCGCCCCGGTGGGCCCGCTGCACGGGGTGCCCTGGTCGGCGCTGCACGACGGCCCGGTGTCGCTCGCCCCGTCGGCGACCGCCTGGTTGGCCACGGCCGGGGCGGCCGTGCGCCTCGGCGCGGCGGAGACCGTCCTCGTCGCCGGCCCCGGCCTCCTCGGCGCGCAGGAGGAGGTCGACGCGCTCGCCGCCGTCCACCCGCACGCGCGCGTCTTCGACGCCGCCACCAGCCTCGTCGCGCCCGTCTCCCGGGCACTCGCGACGGCCGACCTCGCCCACCTCGCGTGCCACGGCGTCCCCCGCGCCGACAACCCGATGTTCTCCTCGCTGGTGCTCGCCGACGGCGCGGTCACCGTCCAGGAGCTGCACCGCGCCGGGGTGGCGCCACGCCGGCTGGTCCTTGCGTCGTGCCACTCGGGCGCGGACGTCGCCTACGCGGGCGACGAGGTGCTCGGGTTCGTCAGCGCGATGCTCGCCCGCGGCACGGCCGGCGTCGTCGCCAACATCGCGGCCGTGCCCGACGTGGAGGTCGTCGACCTCATGGTGGCGTTGCACCGCCGGCTGGCGGCCGGCGAGACGATGGCGCGCGCGCTGCACGCGGCGCGCGGCGAGATCGACCGCGCCACCCCTGCCGGGTTCGTCAACTGGTGCACGTTCGGCGCGCACGGCGCCGCCTGAGCGGCACCGGCTGCCGGTGCGTCCGCGGTTCGCGCGGGCCCTCGGAACGGTCGGGACGGGGCGGTTTGGTGTGGCGCGCGCGGTGCCGTAACCTGGTCGGGCCCAAGACCACCGGTCGTCGGGTGCTGCCCTTGCCGAGGGACGTACCCGCCCGAAGTCCCGCTCACGCGGAGGCCGGCGCAGGCGAGCGTTCCGCACCACGAGCATCTTTCGTCGTCGTGCCCCGAGCCCCGCGCCTGCGCCGGGGCTCTTCGTCTGTCAGGGGACCGGTGGCACCACCATCGGAAGGAATGCCATGGCGAGGCCGGACAAGGCCGCTGCCGTCGCGGAGCTCACTGACAAGTTCAGGGGCTCCAGCGCGGCGGTGCTCACCGAGTACCGCGGGCTGACGGTTGCGCAGCTCAAGGCGCTGCGGACCGCGCTGCGCGGCAACGCGGACTACGCCGTGGTGAAGAACACGCTGACCGCGATCGCGGCCAAGGAAGCCGGCCTCGGAGTGCTGTCCGACGAGCTCAAGGGCCCGTCGGCGATCGCCTTCGTCACCGGTGACCCGGTCGCGGCCGCGAAGAGTCTGCGTGACTTCGCCAAGGCGAACCCCGCCCTGGTCGTCAAGGGGGGCGTCCTCGACGGGCGTCCTCTGACCGCGGCGGACGTCCTCAAGCTCGCGGACCTCGAGTCCCGTGAGGTGCTGCTGGCCAAGGCGGCCGGCGCGATGAAGGCCAAGCTCTACCAGGCCGCGTACCTGTTCACGGCGCCGGCGTCGAAGGCGGTTCGCACCGTCGAGGCACTGCGTGTGAAGCAGGAGGAGTCCACCCAGGACGCCGCCTAGGGCTGCGCCCCAGGCCGTCACCACAACCCAGCACGTCCGCCGGCAGGTGCCGGCGGCCAACCCGGAAGGAACCGCCACCATGGCGAAGCTCACCACCGCCGAGCTGATCGACCAGTTCAAGGAGCTCACCCTCATCGAGCTCTCCGAGTTCGTGAAGGCGTTCGAGGAGACCTTCGAGGTCACCGCCGCCGCCCCGGCCGCCGTCGCGGTCGCGCCCGCCGCCGGCGGTGCCGAGGTCGAGGAGGTCGAGGAGAAGGACTCCTTCGACGTCATCCTCGAGGCCGTCGGCGACAAGAAGATCCAGGTCATCAAGGAGGTGCGTGCCCTCACGAGCCTGGGCCTCAAGGAGGCCAAGGACCTCGTCGACGGCGCGC
The DNA here is from genome assembly GCA_021793115.1 of Actinomycetes bacterium. The sequence goes on from JAJYTJ010000122.1 coordinate 10,318, forward strand.
CGAAGCCCGTCCTGGAGGGTGTCAACAAGGACGCCGTCGAGAAGGCCAAGGCCGCCCTCGAGGGCGCCGGCGCCACCGTCACCATCAAGTGACCGCTGCGGTCACCGACCGCTGACGCTCGCACGAAGGCCCGTACCCGTCGTGGGTGCGGGCCTTCGTCGTGGCCTGACGTCGCCTCGTGGCCCTCCTCGCCGTCGCCTGCGCGGCTCCCCACCAGGCGGTTTGCGATCGGCCACGAGGTGAGTAGGCTAGCGCTTTGCGCTGACCTGTGCCGCGATCCCGTATAACCCGAGCCCGTCGATCGTCGTTCGTGCCCGACGACAGACGGCTCAGAGGCCGGGGGGTCGCCCCTCGCCGGGCAGTGCACGTGTGCACGTGCCTCGTTCCGCTGGGAAGGACCCCTCTTGGCTGCCTCGCGCACCACTGCTGCACCGTCCGTCGCCACCCGCACCGCGTCCCGCCGCATCTCGTTCGCCCGGATCCGGGAGCCTCTGGAGGTCCCTGACCTCCTCGGTCTGCAGACCGACAGCTTCGACTGGCTGCTCGGCAACGAGCGCTGGCGCGCCCGCGTCGACGCGGCCCTCGCCGAGGGGCGCAACGACGTCCCGGCGACCGCCGGCCTCGAGGAGATCTTCGAGGAGATCTCGCCGATCGAGGACTTCGGCGGGTCGATGTCCCTGTCGTTCCGCGAGCACCGGTTCGAGGAGCCCAAGTACACGGTCGACGAGTGCAAGGAGAAGGACTTCACCTACTCCATGCCGCTGTTCGTCACCGCGGAGTTCGTCAACTACACCACCGGCGAGATCAAGAGCCAGACGGTGTTCATGGGCGACTTCCCGATCATGACCGACAAGGGCACGTTCATCATCAACGGCACGGAGCGCGTCGTCGTCTCCCAGCT